>DATKYN010000148.1:0-25557 GCA_035528435.1 Burkholderiales bacterium | reverse complement strand
ACAAGTCCGAGTTTCAGGTGGTGGTCGACATGCCGGTCGGCACGCCGTTGGAGCAAACAGCGGCAGTCCTGCGCGACATGGGTGCTTATCTGCAGACGGTACCGGAAGTTACGGACTATCAGGCGTACGCGGGGACGGCCAGCCCGATCAACTTCAATGGGCTGGTGCGGCAGTATTATTTGCGCGAAAGTCCGGAACTCGGCGACATTCAGGTGAACCTGGTCGAAAAACATGGCCGTGAGCGCAAGAGCCACGAAATCGCGCAATCGGTGCGTCCGGAAATTGAGCGTATTGCGCGGCAATATGGTGCCGAGGGCAAGGTGGTTGAGGTGCCGCCCGGGCCACCGGTACTGTCACCGATCGTGGCGGAAATTTACGGTCCCGACTACGCAGGGCAATTGCAGGTCGCCAAGCGTGTGCGCTCGGTTTTCGAAAACACCCGGGATATCGTCGCCGTTGACGATACGGTAGACGAGCCGGCGCCGCAATCGACGGTACGGGTGCTGAAGACAAAGGCGGCCCTTGCCGGCGTGGCGCAGAGTGACATTGTCGAGACCATGCGCATGGGGTTGAGCGGCGAATATGTCACGCCGATCCACAGTGGTGCGGCCAAGTACGAGATCCCGGTTCGGGTGGCGCTGCCTCCCGAACGGGCCGGTACGCTGGATCAGGTGCTGAAGCTGGCGGTGCGATCGCGTCAGGGAGAACTGGTGCCGCTGTCAGAATTGATGCAGGTGTACCAGGCAGAACGCGAGCAGACGATTCATCACAAGGACTTGTTGCCGGTTGTGTATGTCCTCGGGGACATGGCAGGCGAACTCGACAGCCCGCTATACGGAATGTTTGCCATGCGCGGTGATATCGCCGGAGCCGACCTCGAGCAGGGCGGAGAACTGGCCGAGTACTTCATCACCGCGCCGCGCGATCGTTATCGAGAGTACTCGCTGAAGTGGAACGGCGAATGGAAAGTCACCTATGAGACATTTCGCGACATGGGGATCGCCTACGCGGTTGGCCTGCTTCTGATCTATCTGCTGGTGGTGGCCCAGTTTGGCTCGTATCTCACGCCTTTGATCATCATGGCACCGATTCCACTGACCATTATCGGCATCATGCCCGGGCATGCGTTGCTTGGCGCGCAATTCACGGCGACGTCGATGATCGGCATGATTGCGCTGGCAGGAATCATCGTACGCAATTCGATCCTGATGGTGGATTTCGTCAAGCAACAGACTGCGCAGGGCGTGGCCCTGCAACAGGCAGTGGTGGGCGCAGCCAGCGCGAGATCGAAGCCGATCGTGCTGACGGGGCTGGCTGCCATGCTGGGTGCGTTTTTTATTCTGGATGATCCGATCTTCAACGGGCTCGCCGTGTCCCTTATTTTCGGCATCTTCGTTTCCACGCTTCTGACGCTGATCGTGATTCCCGTCCTGTATTACGCGTCGATGTATCGCCGGACGGGATAGCTTGCGTTGGCACATGCGGCCGAGCGACCCTTGTGTCCCTGGCAGGGATCCCGTCCTTACAGTGAGGTGGCGTAACCATATTGTGATAGCCGCCTTGTGACAGCTACGGGTGGTTTTTCTTCGAGTTGCTTGATGAATTGAGGCGTCGGAAATGACGATCAATTGCGCAGTGCGTGTTATTGCAGGGCTATTTGTTCTGATTTCAGTCGCGCTCGGCGCGCCGGCAAGTCCTTTGTACGTTTCCAGTTACTGGCTTTGGTTTACCGTTTTTGTAGGGGCGAACCTGTTCCAGAGCGGAATGACAAGGTAATGTCTGATGGAAACCTTCCTCAGGAAAGCGGGAGTCTCCGAGAATAAGACTTCCGGCGCCTGGGTGCCTGCCCCTGGTTTTGCAGCAAGGGGCGTCTCGCAGAGAAGGAGAACGAGAACCAGGCCCGGGTCCGCTGAGCGGTCAATGACGGGCTTAAGCTGCTGTCAGCAGTGCTGGCCAATGATGGCGCGCAGCTTTGGGATGTCGAGTATGCGGATGTGTTTTTGCTGGACAGCAATGAAACCGTCATTTTGGAAACGCGAGAAGACACGGCTGACCGTTTCCAGTTTTAATCCCAGGTAACTGCCGATCTCTTCCCGCGTCATGCGAAGGTTGAACTCCGAGGGTGAGTATCCGCGGGCAGTCATGCGTTGCGACAGGTTGAGCAGGAAAGCAGCCAGGCGTTCTTCGGCACGCATACTGCCTAAGAGCATCATGACGCTCTGGTCGCTGACAATTTCCCTGCTCATGATCTTGTGGAGATGACGCTGTAGCGCGGGCGCCTCGCGCGACAGTTCTTCGAGACGGGAGAATGGGATGACGCACACCTCGCTGTCTTCAAGCGCGATCGCGTCGCACGGGTGGTTATCAGTGCTGATACCGTCAAGACCCATCAGTTCACCAGCCATATGGAAACCGGTTACCTGGTCGCGGCCATCCTCATTCAGAAGATTGGTTTTGAAAAATCCGGCGCGCACGGCATAGAGCGACTCAAACTGATCGCCGCCACGATACGCGTGCTCGCCTTTTCGACAGAAACGACGAACGCGGATCAGGCTGTCGAGTTGATCGACTTCTTCACCGGAAAGGCCGCTGGGCAGGCACAGTTCACGCAGATTGCATTTGGAGCAGGCGCTCTTGATCGATTCCGGGTCGAGCTTGGGAACGGCTTTCAGGCCAGTCATTTTTTTCTCCCCCAGAGTGCGACGGTGAATGATTTTGTATTGATGTTCTTCATTTGATGCAAATCAAGCGAGATAAGCAGGACCACGCTTAACATTCATCAGTCGGCCAATCTGGCAGTGATAATCGTTTGAATGGTCTGATGCGGGAAACTGCTGCCGTTGAACCGGTGGCTCCCCAAGTATTTTACACCGCCATCCGGTGGTGCACGGCGCATCGGCTCGAAGTGGCGTTTGAAGCGGCAAAGCTTGCGAATCCGGAAGTGCGTTTCAGGTGTTGGTTTGCCGACGCCGGTCTGTTCGCCATCGATGACAACGGCCAGGGGTAACACAGACCAAGGCTGTCTCGCCGTGTCGGCCTCGTGCCCGGTAATCGAACGCTGCCTGCACCCGGCGCGCAAATGTGCGGCCTGAGCACCGCGCTTCAGAGCTGCCCAGCGCACGTCAGAGGGTTCGAGGCCGATCAGGCAAACGTCGATAGTCAGCCGGGCAGCACTGAGTCTGAAGCAGCCGGGGGCGGCAACCGCATGGCTATATTCGCCTGTTACTGGTTACGGGTACCCGAACCTACCTTTGATGTTCGTCAACCCGCGGACCGGCACCTTCAATATAAAGTACTTCAACTTATCGTTATCAGGCACCCGCTCTGACTGAGGACATGCTCAAGCCATTATCGTCCCACCTGGTTGACACCGAGGCGCTCAAGAAATTTGACACCGCAGGCCCGCGCTATACCTCATATCCGACCGCGGACCGCTTTGTTGAGGCCTTTGGACCTGACCAGCACGCTTCCTGGCTTGCCAAGCGCTGCATCGGCGGTTTTCTCCGTCCGCTCTCGGTTTACGTGCATTTGCCGTTCTGCAGCACGGTCTGCTACTACTGCGCATGCAACAAGATCGTGACCAAGGATCACAGCAAGGCATCCACGTATCTCAAATACCTCGAAAAGGAAGTGCAGTTGCAGAGCGCGCTGCTGGACAACCGCAGTATCGCGCAGGTGCATTGGGGAGGTGGCACACCCACTTTCCTGAACGACGTCGAAATGCGTGATCTCGCACAGATGCTGTGCACGTATTTCGATCGCGGTTCCGAGATGGAATGCTCAATCGAAGTCGATCCGCGTAGCGTTGGCGAGGGCACCATCGGCCTGCTCTCGGAGCTCGGATTCAACCGTCTTTCGGTAGGCGTACAGGATTTTGACCTCGACGTGCAGAAAGCGGTCAATCGCGTTCAAAGCGAAGCGCAGACGGCACGCGTGATCACCGAAGCGCGCGCGGCGGGGTTCAAATCGATCAATGTCGATCTCATTTACGGTCTGCCGAAACAGAACGCCACCTCATTCGACCGCACGCTTGATAAGATCATTGCACTGGCACCGGACCGGGTGGCGATTTATAACTACGCGCATCTGCCGCACGTGTTCAAGCCGCAGCGCAGAATCAGCGAAGTGGATCTGCCCGATGTCAACACCCGTCTGCAGATTTTCAGCCTGGCGGTCACACGGCTCACACAGGCGGGGTATATGCACATCGGCATGGATCATTTCGCCAAGCCGGACGATGATCTTGCGGTGGCGCAACGGCAAGGACGATTGCACCGTAATTTCCAGGGTTACTCGACGCATGCCGACAGCGATCTGCTCGGGCTGGGCGTGTCGTCGATCAGCGCCTTGGGACCAACCTACAGTCAGAACGTGCGCACGCTGGAGGAGTACTATGGATGTCTGGATGCCAATATCTTGCCGGTCCTGCGCGGAATCGAACTGACCCCGGATGACCTGGCACGGCGTGCCGTCATCCAGTCCCTGATGTGTCACTTCGAACTGGCTTTCGAGGCAATCGAGATTGCGCATCTGATCGATTTTGGCAACTACTTCAGAACGGAGCTTGAAGACCTCGCGCCATTTGTGGATGCCGGGCTGGTGATCATCGACGATGAATGGATTTCAGTGACAGAGCGCGGCCGCCATCTGGTACGCGCGATTTGCATGGTGTTCGACCGTTATCTTCGCGAAGGACGCTTGCGGGCGTCGTACTCAAAGGTGATGTGATGCCCAACGAACTCGGTCTGGCGGCGGTGTTTCTGGTTGGATTACTCGGAGGGGGGCACTGCGCCGGGATGTGCGGCGGCATCGTCGGCGCGTTGTCGGCGCAGCCGGGAGGAGGCAAACCGGTGCTGCATCTGGCCTATAGCAGTGGAAGGATCGCCAGTTACAGCGTTGCTGGTGCGATCGCCGGATCGGTTGGCGGACTTGGCCTGCTGTTTTCGGATGCATTGCCGGTCCAGCTCGGCCTGTATGTTCTGGCGAACTTGATGCTGCTGATTCTCGGGCTTTATCTCGCTGGCCTGTCACCACTGGCGGCCCGGTTCGAAGCCGCCGGGCGGTTTCTCTGGTGCCGTGTACAACCCTGGACCCGGCGCTTCCTTCCGGCCGACACCATGCCGCGGGCGCTTGCGGTCGGGGCGCTGTGGGGCTGGATCCCCTGCGGGCTGGTTTACGGTGTGCTCGCAACGGCACTGCTCGCCGGCAGCGCCGCAAACGGTGCGCTGGTGATGCTCGCGTTCGGACTCGGCACCTTGCCGAATCTGCTTCTCGCAGGACTGCTGGCACGCCGAGCGGCGCGGGCATTTCAGGGCCGGATTTTCCGAACCATCTGCGGTGCGTTGGTGTTTGGTTTCGGTGTGTCAGGGCTGGCCCATGCGTTCGACCTGAAACAGGGCATTCGTGCAGGGCTATTGTGTTTTAGCTGAATACTCACTGGTTTGGCCGTATTGCACCATACGCCGGGGACAGCAGTCACACTCGCCACCATCACCTGCCAAAACACCTTGATATCAAACATAATCTCGGTATAATCGCGCGCTTCCTTGCCTCACCGAAGCCCGCAGTTCGGGAGGCTCTTCGCCCTATAGACGGGTGCTTATTCCACAAGGAGCAAAGCGCATGCGGCACTACGAGATTGTCTTTATCGTCCATCCCGATCAGAGCGAGCAGGTTTCGGCAATGATCGAACGTTACCGTTCCCTGGTAACGACCGGAAGCGGACAGGTTCATCGGGTCGAAGACTGGGGCCGGCGTCAGCTGACCTATCCCATTCAGAAAGTTCACAAAGCGCACTACGTTCTGATGAACGTAGAGTGCAATCAGGTGGTTCTCGACGAGCTGGAGCACGCATTCAAGTTCAATGACGCTGTTCTACGTCATCTCACCGTGATCATGTCCAAAGCTGTTTCCGAGCCATCGGCAATGATGAAGGAAGAAAAATCCAGGCAAATTGTCGGGCAGGCGGCGCAAGCGGCAGCGGAGAGCAAAGCGGAGGCTCCCGCCGAGGCAGCGGCTCCTGCACCCGCCGAGGCAGCAGCTCCTGCACCCGCCGAGGCAGCGGCTCCTGCATCCGCCGAGCCAGCAGCACCGGCATCGGCACCCGCGGGGGCAACGACAACTGGTTAATTGGTGAATAACGGGCTGATCCTGCGGGCAGGTTTCGTCTCCAGGGAACAGTTACGCTATACACCGGCAGGGATTGCAGTCCTGTCTTTTACCGTTGAACACACATCAATCCAACACGAAGCGGGGCAGCCGCGCGACGTAGCACTGACGCTGGACTGCGTGGCTATCGGTGACAGGGCGAAACTGATGGATCAGTTGTCACCCGGTCGTGAGCTTGAGCTAACCGGTTTCCTGAGCAATCGAAGCAGCAAATCGCGTTGGGTTGTTTTTCACGTAACTGAATTCGAGTTGAAGTAGCAAGGAGAAATCAATGTACCGTCCAACCAAGAAACGCAACGACAAGAAGCGCAGCTTTTCCCGACCCTTGTTCAAGCGCCGCAAGTTCTGTCGCTTTACAGCGGAGAAAATCGAGTGGGTCGACTACAAGAATGTGGAGCTGTTGAAAGACTTCGTCAGCGAGACAGGCAAGATCATTCCGGCGCGCATCACCGGAACCAAGACCCGATTCCAGCGGCAACTTTCGGTCGCGATCAAGCGCGCCCGGTTCCTGGCGCTGCTGCCTTACTCTGACGCTCACTGAGAAAGGCCTCGAACATGCAGATCATCCTGATGGAACAGATACAGAATCTTGGCCGCCTTGGAGACATCGTCAATGTAAAAGAAGGTTATGCCCGCAATTTCCTGATTCCCCAAGGCAAGGCCAGGCGCGCCACGGAAAGCAATATCGCGGAATTCGAGCAGCGCAGGGCGGAGTTGGAGGCGCAACAAGAGAAGGTTCTCGGTGACGCAAAGAGTCGCTCCGAGAAGATCGATGGCATGACGCTGCAAATCACGCAAAAAGCAGGTGTCGATGGCCGGTTGTTTGGCTCCGTCACGCATTATGACATCGCTGATGCGCTGGTCGCGCAAGGGCATGAGGTGCCCAAGGGCATCATCCAGATGCCAGGCGGTCCACTCAAGCAAGTCGGAGAGTATCAGATCGCGGTGGATTTCCACGCTGACGCGGTAGCGACCATAACCGTTGTCGTAGTTCCCGAGCAGTAGGTTTTATCGAGAGTTCAAATGGAAACCGCACCCGAGGGTGCGGTTTTTTTGTCTGGATTCAACCGGCGCCGGTCGTGGTGACTCCGGTCCCATTTCTGTTCGTGGTGCCGGGACCGCTGGCGGCATTCGCAGGCACGGATCGAACAGTCGATTGCCGGAATATTTCTCGCAACCGTGTCAGACGATGCGAACGGGAAGCAAAAGCCGGCCGCAACCGGATCACAGGTACCTTTGTTTTCAACACCTTCGGTTTTTCGGGAAGAATGTTATTGCGATGCCTCGAGTTTTCACTAAACTTGTGGACGGCGCTTCGCATATCCTTGCGACGCTTTTCTTGGGGATAACACATGGCGCAGGGGTCAGTTCAGCGCGTTCAGGACACCGAAGTTGAGCTGATCAAGCTTCCTCCGCATTCCGTTGAAGCCGAGCAATCGGTGCTTGGTGGCCTGCTGCTGGATAACACTACGTGGGAACGTATCGCCGATTTCCTGACCGAATCGGACTTCTATCGTGCGGACCACCGACAGATCTATCACCACATCACCCGTCTGATCGAGGTCAACCGGCCGGCCGACGCCATCACGGTGTCTGAAAGCCTGGAAAGTACCAAGGAGCTCGAAGGCGTCGGAGGGCTTGCCTATATCGGAGCGCTCGCCCAGAACACGCCCTCGGCCGCAAATATCCGCCGGTACGCTGAAATTGTTCGCGAGCGGGCCGTCATGCGCAAGCTGGCGGAAACGGCGACCAATATTGCGGAAAGCGCCTACAACCCGATGGGGCGTGAGCCGGCCCAGTTGCTCGACGAAGCCGAGTCACGGATTTTCGCGATATCGGAGCAGGGTGCGCGCACGCGGCAGGGTTTCGTTGAGATGCAACCTGTCCTCACCGAAGTCGTAGAGCGCATTGACCTGCTATACAACCGCGACAACCCATCGGATGTTACCGGTGTGCCCACTGGATTTGCAGACCTGGACCGAATGACGTCCGGATTTCAGCCTGGTGATCTGATTATTGTCGCAGGACGCCCGTCCATGGGGAAAACAGCGCTGGCACTGAATATGGCCGAGCACGTCGCGCTTGATGCAGGGCTGCCGGTTGGCATCTTTTCCATGGAGATGTCGGCAACCCAGCTTGCCATGCGACTGCTGGGTGCGATCGGAAAGCTTGACCAGCACAAGTTGCGCACCGGCAGACTCGCGGAAGATGATTGGCGGCGTCTTACCGACGCGGTCGGCCGGCTCAGTGAAGCCCCCATTCATATCGATGAAACGGCGGCACTGAATGCCCTTGAGTTACGAGCCCGCGCCCGGCGCTTGCATCGGCAGTATGGCCAGCTGGGTATGATCGTTATCGACTACTTGCAACTGATGTCGGCATCATCGCACGGTGAAAACCGGGCCACAGAGATTTCCGAGATTTCGCGCTCGCTGAAGGCGCTTTCGAAAGAGCTGAACGTCCCGGTCGTAGCGCTCTCGCAGTTGAATCGGTCGCTTGAGCAACGCCCCAATAAACGGCCGGTGATGTCTGATCTGCGCGAGTCTGGTGCCATCGAGCAGGATGCCGACGTTATTTTGTTTATCTACCGTGACGAGGTATACAACCCGGACTCACCCGATAAGGGTGGGGCGGAAGTAATCATTGGCAAGCAGCGTAACGGTCCGATAGGTACGGTCATGCTGACTTTCCAGGGCGCATTCACGCGTTTTGCCAATTTTGCAGATCCCGGGCGATACTGATCCGTCAAGGCTCAGTTGTTTTCAAATCGCTCGCGGTAGTTGGCGTAGACGCGGTCGAAATCGTTATCCATGGTGTTGTGGCGATAGACAGCCATCAATTTGATCCATGATGCCCTGTCATCGGGCTCGCGCTTGATCTGGAATTCGAGCATGTTGATTGCGTTCTGAATGCGCCCAAGTGCGATGAAACGATCGATGTCAGAGAACATTGAGCGAGTGCTGTCCAGCGAGTCGTTCATTTCCTGGTGCAATTTCGTAGAGATTTCACCCGATGCGTCAAAAGATTCAGGTGGGGTTGTTGGTTTGACAGTGGGTGGCATATTCTGCTCAGCCGCCGGCAACTGGAGCGAGGGTTCCTTCATCACGCGCCTTTGCGTGGGCAGGCCCGGTGCATAATCCGCAGCATGATCCCTGACACTTTCGTTTGTTTCCTCGTCGCGACCGAACGTACGTTCTGATGGTTCGCTCTTAACCTGCTGCTCAGTGGAGCGCCCCAGCAACGGTGCTGCATCAGATCGGGCTTGCTCCAGCATTTCCTCGATTCGTGTTTGCCGATGCTTCATTGTCCGGCATCTGCGCCAGTGCCGGCCCAGGAAAAACGCGGCAACCCCCAGAAGAGAGAGCCCAATGGCGAAGACTGCCCATTGCCACCATGGACGCTTACCCGGCTCGATGCTTGCCCCGGGTTGTGGAGCGTCTGCCGCCGGGCGGTTTGGAGACGCGGCGGGTGTGGCCACGCCCGAAGGCCTCTGCTTTGCCGCCGAGATTGTGATTGTTCCCAAGGCAATTGCCTTCGCTTCAAGGCTAGCCAGCCGCGCATCGATCTGCTTCTGGGACACAGTGACGCGATCCAGTCGCGACGATAATGGTTCGTTCTGACCCGAAACTCCTCCGCTTGCAGGCGGCTCCGCCTGGTTGACCCGCGCGCGCAGCAGATCGCGCTGGTTCTCGTCAACGCCCCGGCTGCGACCCAGGTCGAGACTGCGCGCAAGCTTCAGTCGGAGTGTTCCCTCATGTGTGGCCGGTGTATGTGTGGTTATGCCCGACGGTTTTTCGTCCGGAACATGCCTGACGGACTTGGCGGGCCTGGCGCGCGGCGAGACAGACTGGGTATCCGACTCGGATACGATGCCTGGAACCCGTCGCAGGTCAGGTATTTTCAGTCTTTCACCGATCTGGAGCGGCCGCGCAAGACCATCCGGGAACAGTAACGGATTCGCTCTGACGATTGCCGACACGAGCGCTCCCACGGCTTTTTCATTGCGAGGATAGATGGTTCGGGCAAGGCCGTAGATACTGTCGCCGGGTTTGACAATGATCGTCGTGCCGTCCGTGGGTCTGTCCATGCGCTTTGATGTGACAGCAGCGTGGACCACATTCGGACGGGCCGGCATTAACCGCAGGTTGAAGGCACGCACTGTAACCGGGCCTCGCAAACAGCGGGCACGTACCGCGACGGAAATTTCTGGTTCCGTGACGGGCCTGGCGGTGGTGATGCGAATGGCCTTTCGGTCCGGCTCAAGCCGCATGCGAACGCCGTTGGTCAGGAGGATGTGGTCGGATTCGGGAAAGTCGCTTTGTGTGCCCGCTGAGAGACAACTGCTGTCAAGTCGTTCGGCGGGGTCGAGCACAATCCGTACGAGAGCGTCGAGTGGTTCACCCTGGGCCGAATCCACGGTGGCCCGGCCGATTTCCAATCCATGGCAGGGCAAGGTAGCCAGAGCGAACACTCCGCCAGCGGCGTACAGTCGGAAACGTCCGGAGGTGACGCAGTGCCTGGCGGCGATACAAGATGTTGTGGTTTCCGGGCGCACATTGACCATAAATTGTGCCCGAAGTGTAGCGTCACCGAAGTGCTGCCGCAAGGCGCGTCATTGCTTGCGACAACCGGCATCAGAAACCCTTCGCTATAGCGCCTCACCTGCGTAGTCAGCCAGACGAGAACGCTCTCCGCGCAGCAAGGTGACGTGCCCACCGTGTTCCCAGCCCTTGAAACGGTCAACCACGTAGGTCAACCCTGAGCTGCCTTCGGTCAGATAGGGTGTATCAATCTGCGATATGTTTCCCAGACATACGACCTTTGTACCTGGGCCTGCACGCGTCACAAGTGTCTTCATCTGCTTGGGTGTGAGATTCTGCGCTTCATCGATTATCAGAAACTTGCGAACGAACGTCCTGCCGCGCATGAAATTCAGAGATTTGATTTTGATGCGCGAACGGATGAGATCACGGGTCGCAGCACGACCCCATTCGCCTGTGTCTTCGTCCATGTTGTTGAGCACGTCGAGGTTGTCTTCGAGTGCTCCCATCCAGGGTGTCATCTTCTCCTCCTCGGTGCCGGGCAGGAAGCCGATATCCTCGCCCACGGACACCGTCACGCGGGTGATAATGATTTCCGTATAGATTTTTTGCTCAAGCGTTTGCGTTAGTCCGGCAGCCAGGGTCAGCAGCGTCTTGCCGGTACCAGCCTGTCCCAGCAAGGTGATGAAATCGATGTTCGGGTCCATCAGCAGATTAAGCGCGAAATTTTGCTCCCGGTTACGCGCCGTCACACCCCAAACGGCATGTCGCGTATGAGAGAAATCCCTGACAGTTGCCAGTACCGCGGATTCGGCGGACGACTCGATAACCCGCGCCTGAAATGCGTCACCGGTGCGTTGAAAAACGAATTCGTTGCGTAATAAACTGGAACACAATGGACCGCGAACCCGATAGTAGTCGTGTCCATCCTGTTGCCAGGATTCCATGTCGTTTCCGTGCACATCCCAGAAATTGTCCGGCAATTCGCGAACACCTGTGTACAGCAGATCGGTGTCTTCGAGCACACGGTCATTGAAATAGTCCTCGGCGGCAAGGCCCACGACCCGCGCCTTGATGCGCATGTTGATGTCTTTGCTGACGAGAATGACATCGTGCTGCTCCCGCGCTTCCTGCAGATGCTTTACGACGCAAATGATCTGGTTGTCGACTTTCCCCGGTGGGATGCACGCCGGAAGTTCGTTGTTGATGGTTTCCGTCTGCAGATACAAGCGGCCACCGGCCAGTGCGTTGCCGGTAACCGAGAGTTCGATACCGTCCGCTATGGTATGCGGGGCACTACTGACAATGGCATCGAGAAAGCGGCTGGCCTGGCGCGCGTTACGCGCCACTTCGGACATCCCCTTTTTGTTTGTGTCGAGCTCTTCAAGCGTAGCCATAGGCACGTATACGTCGTGCTCCTCGAACCGGAACAGGCTGGTCGGATCATGCATCAGCACGTTGGTATCAAGAACAAACAGCTTGGTGCGATGGGGGAGTGGTGTGACTACTGAAGAGGGGTCGCTATTAGTCATGCGTGTGTCAGTTCGCGGGTCATGGAAAGGGAATGCAAAGGTTCGGCGATCCAGCCTCCGGGCAACGGTCTGCTTTGCCGGAAGCCGGGCAGTAATTACATTGCGCTGACGAAATCCAGAACCTCTGCAGCGTGCCCCGGTACCTTGATACCACGCCATTCACGCTGAACCACGCCTGCAGTATCAATAACGAAGGTGCTGCGCTCGATGCCTCGCACCTTTTTGCCATACATGTTTTTCATCTTCATGACGCCGAACATGTTGCACAGTTGTTCGTCTTCATCAGATAGCAACTCAAAAGGAAAGCCCATCTTGGACTTGAAGTTCTCGTGCGAGCGCAGATTGTCCCGGGAGACTCCGAAGATCTCGCAGTTTGCTTTGCGAAACGCGGGATAGTGCTCTGCGAACTGTCGCCCTTCGTCCGTGCAGCCGGGAGTGTTGTCACGTGGGTAAAAGTAGAGCACGACACATGAGCCCTTCATGTCGGTTAAACGAATTGTTCTGTCACTCGTTGCTGGTGCGGTGAAGTCGGGCACATTCAGTCCGGTAAGTGTTGCCGTCATTTGATGTCTCCTGTGTTGATGTCGTGATGTTCTGAACTGGTGTTGTCTGGCACTGGGCCCGGAAACTCTTTGCCCTGTAATGCGACCAGGCCGGGCCGCCCTGGTACCTGGCCGGTTACCACCTCGTGGTACGGGAGTTCGCGTGTTTCAAATGCGTACAGATAGTCGCGCAGGGACACGAGCTCATATCCTTGCTGGCGCCACCCGCGCAGCAGTTGTTCAAACTGCGGGAGCAACTCGAGGCCTTCGATGGCCGCGTTCGCTGAATAGACGTGCCCCCAGGCCGGTAGTTCCCGTGTCACTTCGAGAAGGTGGGCAACGGCATTTTCTTTCGACATCGCGTGTTGCGCGATGAGCTCGTCAATGGTTGGCAACGTGGTGGGCAACTGCGGACAGGAAATGACCTCAGCCTGATATACCGGGATAAAAGGGTGGGTACCACGGGTATCGGAACTGTAGGCAAATTCAAGCCGCTGGGTAAGCCGGCAGGCGCTACGGTTGAGTTGCCAGCCCGGTGCGCCGTGTACCTGCGGTCGCTCGCCAAGAATGTCCTGGTGGCGTTGACAAGCCAGATTCATCTGCCGGCCAATCCAGTCCGGATCCCGCCGCATGGCGCTTTCGCACCATTCAACGTAGTCGAAACCGCGCACTCCGGTTTCAAATTCACTATCGCGCACAGCGCGCATCACGTCTGCAGCCCGTTTTCCAATATCAGGTGCCGGCAGTAGCGTGCCATACAGCATCGCCTTTGCTGAGTAACGGCGTATCGCTCTGGTGCGCCAGAGGCGACGCGGCATGCCTTGCCGAAACAGCCGGCTGATGTGAGCACCGCTGCGGTCCGGTCCGACACTGAACAGGAAGCTGCCGCCTGCGGCTTGCGTCTCGAGCAAGTCGGCAAGGCAAGGTGCACCCATCAAAGCCGGCATGAGACCATCAACGTCGATTTTTACGGCCAGTTTCACCGTGAAGTCCTCCTGCATCCGTGTATCGCGCAACCGGACGCCGTCGTGTCATCGGCAGTGTGGTCGGGTGCTCGGGATTTAATAAGTTTTGTGGTGAAAGCAGGGGTACCAGCGCAAGCATCAAAGGACTGGATCACGTGAGGATACCCGCGCAGCCCCGGACACCTGCCTCGTCGGTCTCGCGTTCAATCAGCTCGTTGGCAAGAGCCGAGAACTCGGCCTCGGTTGCTTCGGTTGCGACAAGACGCGTGGCCCGTTCCAGGCCCGGGTAGTTTGCTTCGGTCGATTTGCGATAAGCAGGGTCATAGTGGTCCTGGAGCAGATCCAGGACAAATGCGCTCCAGTCGCCTGACGCCGCGAGCGACGCCCATTTCTCGATTGTCACTTTTCCATGCAAACGTTCCAGGCTTTCAAGCTTGCAAATCAGGCTCGACGGGTTTTGGGTGAAATGCGCGTACTCACGCAGAAGCAGACTGACTCGCGCCGGGGAAACGGTATCAAGCAGAATGCATGATGAGGTGCGCATCGCATCGATCAGTGATGGCGGAACGCGCAGTTTGCCGATTTTGCGGCTCTCGGCTTCCACATAGACCGGGCGCGACGCCTCGAATCGCCTCAGCGTGTCCCATATGCGGCTATCGAGCATCTTTTGTGCAGGCTGGGTATCACCGGGCAGAGAGCCGAGCACGGACCCGCGATGCGCGGCCGCTTGCTCCAGATCGAGCACCTGTGCGCCACGTTTGTGCAGTTCGCGAAGCAGGGCGCTTTTTCCGCTACCGGTCAGGCCGCAAATGACCTTGAAGGACATGCGTCCGGCCATCTCATCAATGTCCAGCGTCACCTGCCGGCGGAAGGCCTTGTATCCACCAGCGAGGCGCCTCGCGTCCCAACCGGTTTGGCGGAGCACGATGGTCATCGCGGCACTGCGTTGTCCGCCTCGCCAGCAGTAAACCAGAGGGCGCCAGCTTTTCGGCTTGTCTGCAAATGCGTTTTCGAGATGTCGGGCGATGTTGCGGGCGACCAAAGCGGCACCGATGCGTTTGGCGGAAAACGCCGATTCCTGCACGTATAGCGTGCCGACGCGAGCACGTTCTGCATCGTCGAGAACCGGACAGTTGCGCGCACCGGGAATATGGTCGAGTGCGTATTCAGACGGCGAGCGCACGTCCACGATCTCGTCAAATTCCTGCAGTTGTGATACGTTGACGGCGTCCTGTGTCATTTCGGATGCGGGTGCCGCGGGCTACGCGGCTGAGTGTCAGATTCAAGTGTACTACTTCCGATTCGGCTTCCTGGCCGATACATCAATATGCAAATCAAACTGACCGAATATGCCCACGGTGGAGGTTGTGGCTGCAAAATTGCACCGGGGCTGTTGTCGAAGCTGCTTGAGGACTCCGGAAGCAACGCCATGTTTCCGAATTTGCTCGTTGGTTACGACCATGCCGATGATGCCGCAGTTTACCGGATCAGTGAATCCCAGGCGCTGGTTGCAACAACCGACTTTTTCATGCCTGTGGTCGATGACCCATTTGACTTTGGACGTATCGCAGCCACCAATGCGATCTCGGACATATACGCAATGGGTGCAACGCCGATTATGGCACTCGCGGTGGTGGGAATGCCGATCAATAAACTGCCTGTTGAAGTCATTCAGCAGATCCTTTCCGGTGGCGAATCGGTTTGCCGCGACGCCGGTATTCCCATAGCTGGCGGTCACTCGATCGATTCGCAGGAGCCGATTTACGGTCTGGTCGCAATTGGGCTCGCTCATCCGGATCAAATCAAGCGCAATAATGGTGCTCGTGCGGGCGACGATATCGTTCTGGGAAAACCGCTCGGAGTCGGCATTTTGTCCGCTGCCCTCAAGAAAGATCGCCTGCATGCGGCCGGATATACCGAGATGCTCGATAGCACGACACGACTCAATCGTCCCGGGATTGCGTTGTCAGCCTTACCGGCCGTACATGCGCTCACCGACGTTACCGGATTTGGCTTGCTCGGGCATCTGCTGGAAATCTGTCGCGGATCAGGACTTGCAGCCGAGATCTGCTTCAACGACGTCCCCGTATTTGAGTCGGCACGACAGTACGCGGAGCAGGGTTTCGTCACTGGAGCCTCTGAGCGTAACTGGGAAAGCTATGGCGATGGCGCGCGGTTGCCGACACGCTTTCCTGAATGGAAAAAAAATCTGCTCACCGACCCGCAGACCAGCGGAGGACTTCTGGTTTGCTGCTCTCCGGATGCAACACAGAATATTCTGGAGGTTTTTCGCGAAGGCGGTTTCGGGGCGGCGGCTCGTATTGGCAAGCTGGTTGAGAGTGATCCGCTCGTCGAAGTGTCCTGAAGTGAAGCGTGACGAGTGGTCCGGCCGGAAATACGGTCCGATCATCAATCCTTGAGCAGCCGCTGCAACGCACCGTAGATATTGTCGAGGATGAGCGGTTGGGCGTCGATGGCGGGGTGGATGCCGTCATCCTGAAACAAGGCTCGATTGTCTGCAAACCCCTCCAGCATGAATGGAACCAGTGAGGCACCGTGCCGGTTGCTCACTTCCTTGAACATGGCGTGGAACTTTTCCGCATAATCGCGCCCGTAGTTCGGTGGAATACGCATCCCCAAGACAAGTGTCCTGGCGCCAAAGCGACGGGAGGCCGTAACGATTGCAGCCAGGTCCTCGGTGATCAGCGGAATGCGGATGCCGCGCAACCCGTCGTTCGCTCCCAACTCCACGACGACTACAACGGGTTGGTGGCGCTCCAGCAACGCCTGTATGCGCCGCTTGCCGCCAGCAGTCGTTTCACCACTGATACTGGCATTGATGACCGAAACGTCAGGGTGATCGTCCGCCAGTCGCTCGCTCAACAGGTTTACCCAACCACTGCCGGTTGGCAGCCCGTAACCGGCCGACAAACTGTCACCGACGATGAGGACGGCATCACCACTGGCCGGCAGCGGGGCGCAGATGAGCAGCAGTACAAAGATAATTCTTGAGAATATGGAATATGACATGACAACAGTACCCATCGTTCAGGCGATTGATTTGACCCACCGGGTGACCACCGGTTCGCGCACGCTCACCATTCTCGAGGATGTCTCCATCGATATCCAGAGCGGCGAGTCGGTGGCCGTCGTTGGTGCCTCGGGATCGGGCAAGACGACCTTATTGGCTTTGCTCGCCGGACTTGACGTGCCAAGCGCTGGCCGTGTCTTCAGTGGCGGGCGCGAGATGTCTGGCCTGGATGAAGACGGCAGGGCGCGGCTTCGCCGGGACCGTATCGGGTTTGTGTTTCAGTCGTTCCAGTTGCTGCCGGCACTGACAGCGCTGGAGAACGTGATGCTGCCGCTCGAATTGGGTGGGGAAGGCGACGCCCGCCGCCGCGCCCGGGAAATTCTGGACCGTGTCGGCCTGAAGGATCGTGTTGATCATTACCCACGGCAGCTAAGCGGTGGCGAGCAGCAAAGGGTGGCGATTGCCCGGGCCTTCGTGGTGCAGCCAGAAGTCGTTTTTGCCGATGAGCCAACCGGAAATCTCGACGCGGTGACCGGAGAAGAGATCGTTTCGCAAATGTTCGAACTCAACCGTGAACGGGGTACGACATTGGTGCTGGTGACTCATGACGAACACCTGGCTGGTCGTTGCGAGCGGCGTATCGAACTCGCTGCCGGTCGCATTGTGGGCGAGACACGCCAGTGAGCCGGGCAATTTCGTTTTTCGCATTGGCCATGCGTTTGTTCGTGCGCGATTGGCGTGCGGGTGAACTGCGAATCCTTTTTGTGGCGTTGATCATTGCCGTCGCGAGCGTCACGACGGTTTCGTTTTTCGCCGAGCGAGTTGGAAAATCCATTGTGCGCGAATCGAGTCAGCTTCTCGGTGCTGACCTGGTAATTGTATCGGACCGACCGATCAATCCGGTCTTTGCCGAGGAGGCGAGAGCCAAAGGATTACGAACCTCTGCTGCCATTCGTTTCCGCAGCATGGCCCAGTCTGACGGGGACAGTCTGCTGACGGATGTGAAAGCGGTTGCACAGGAATATCCCCTGCGAGGACAGTTGCGCATCCGCCGTGACATCGAAGGCGTGGATATTTCACCCGGCAGCATTCCTGAAGTCGGCACTGTGTGGGTCGATCCGCGGTTGATCCGTCGCCTCGCGTTGACGACGGGGCAGGAAATCAAGTTGGGGGAACGTCAGTTGGCCATCGCGGCAGTGGTAAGCGAGGAACCGGAGTCCAGTGCCGGATTTCTCAATCTCACGCCACGATTGATGATGAACGAGGCCGATCTTGCATCGACCGGTCTGATTGTTCCGGGAAGCCGGGCTCGCTACCGTTTGTACGTGGCCGGAGATGACAATGCGGTCGGCGCTTTCCGCGATTTCACCGAAACGCAAATCGGACCCGGACAGCGCGTTGAGACAATACGCGACGCTCGTCCGGAAATCAGGTCAGGGCTGGAGCGGGCGGAGCGGTTCCTGGGCCTGTCAACCTTGCTCGCCGTCGTGCTCGCCGGCGTGGCCGTCGCATTGGCTGCCCGCCGCCATATGCAACGCCATCTCGATGCCTGCGCAATGATGCGATGCCTCGGGGCTGTCCAGAGCGAGGTGCTGGGGCTGCATGCGCTTCAGTTTCTGATTGCCGGCGCGGTTGCGGCAATTATCGGTAGCGTTATCGGGTTTGGCCTCCAGCAGATTCTCGTAACCATCCTTGCGCCCTTGATGCAGGTGCGCCTGCCCGCGCCCGATTTGTGGCCAATGGTCAAGGGATTCGCCACAGGTTGTATCCTGCTGGCCGGCTTCGCGTTGCCGCCGTTGCTCGCCTTGCGTCAGGTATCGACGATGCGCGTACTGCGCCGGGATCTAGGCGTACCCGACGCGGCCGGACTCAGCGCCTACGTACTTGGTGGCGTGGCGGTCGCTTTGCTGATCCTCTGGCAGGCCGGCGATCTGAAACTGGGTGCAACCGTGTTGATGGGGATTGTTGCGACCATGCTGGCGTGCGCCGCCATGACACTCCTGATCATTCATCTGTTGAAACACTTGCTGAAAGATGCCGGTTTGGGCTGGCGCACCGGGCTCGCCAATATCAGGCGACGCCGTGTCGGCAGCGTGCTGCAGGTCAGTGCAATCGGTTTGGGTCTGCTCGCGCTGATATTACTGACCCTGGTCCGAAACGACTTGCTGACGAGTTGGCAGCGAACCCTGCCGGCCGACGCACCCAACCGGTTTCTGGTCAACATTCAGACCGACCAGATTCCCGAGCTACAGCGCTATTTTGCAGATCAGGGGCTCGCGTTTCCGGTGCTGCATCCGATGGTGCGCGCGCGCCTGATGGGAATCAACGGCGAAGCGGTGTCGCCAGACGACTTTCTTGATGACCGCGCGAAACGACTGGTCAATCGGGAGTTCAACCTGTCGTGGCGTGATGATCTGTATCAGGACAATTTAATCGTGTCAGGACGCTGGTTCGTCGACGGCGACCACGGAAGACCGCTGGTTTCGATGGAGTCTGAAATTGCCGAGTCGCTGGGGCTGAAACTGGGTGACACGTTGCGTTATGACATCGCCGGCGAGATGCTTACGGTCGAAATAGCTTCACTACGAGAGGTGCAGTGGGACTCGTTCCGGGTAAATTTCTTCGTATTGGCTGCACCGGGAATTCTGGATGCGTATCCGAAGAGCTGGGTCACCAGTTTCTACCTGCCGCCAGGTGAAGGCACCTTCCTCGATGCCCTTGTGCGGGCGTTTCCCGGTTTTCTTGTGATCGACGTCGAAGCCGTCCTCGGCCAGGTCGTGCGCATGATGGACCAGGTCGTCAAAGCGGTCGAGTTCGTGTTTGCATTCAGTCTGATAGCCGGAGTGCTGGTGTTGTTGGCCGCCATTGCGGCGACGCATGACGAACGACGGATGGATGCCGCTGTGCTGCGCAGTCTAGGCGCAACGAGCCGTCAGCTGAGGATGTTACAGGCCAGTGAGTTCGTATTTATTGGCGCCGTCGCCGGGCTGTTGTCAGCGGTCGGCGCGACAATGGTTGGATGGGGCTTGGCCGAAAAGGTGCTTGGTATTCCCTACCAGATCGATCCCGCGGTGTGGATTGTCGGGCTTTTTGCGGGTGTGATCATCGTGACGCTGGTGGGATTGGCCGGCACTCGCAAGCTGCTTCGAACACCTCCAATGGAGGTCTTTCGTACGCTTTCCTGACAGGGCAGAGGAGGCCGTTGAATTGTCCCGCAGTGTGATACACTTGCGCGCCTTTTCCGGGCGGCATCTATTTGATTCTGGTGACTTTGTCTGCCGGGATGACTCCGTAACATGATGCCGTTCGCGGAATCGGGCGATGTGTGGCGCCTGCGTTGCCAATCCATCGTCATGGGCCAACCCCGACCCATGCCCATTTTTTTGCACATTGATTATTTTTTTGACGTGCAGGCTTTTTAACCGCCGTTTCTGAAGTCGAGAGCCAGTCCCCTAGTATGCGAAATAATATACGTAACATTGCAATTATTGCCCACGTCGACCACGGCAAGACCACGCTGGTAGACAAGATGCTGCGCCAGTCCGGTACGTTCGCCGCCCATCAGCAGGTGACCGAGCGGGTGATGGACTCCAACGACATCGAGAAAGAGCGCGGCATCACCATCCTGTCCAAGAACTGCGCTGTGCAGTATCAGGATACGCACATCAATATTGTCGATACACCGGGCCACGCTGATTTCGGCGGTGAGGTGGAACGTGTGCTGTCAATGGTCGACGGAGTTCTGCTACTTGTGGATGCAGTCGATGGCCCAATGCCGCAGACGCGTTTCGTTACCCGTAAGGCCCTTGCGCTTGGGCTCAAGCCGATCGTTGTCGTGAACAAAGTAGATCGTCCCGGATCGCGTCCTGACTGGGCGGTCAACCAGACCTTTGATCTCTTCGACAAACTGGGTGCGACCGAGGAGCAACTGGATTTCCCGGTTATCTACGCATCGGCATTACTGGGTTGGGCAACAACCGATCTGGCAACTGATAGCGATAACATGCGGCCATTATTCGACGCCATTCTGGAACACGTACCGGTACGCGATGCCGATCCGGACGGGCCGTTGCAGATGCAGATTTGCTCACTGGATTATTCGAGCTTTGTGGGGCGTATCGGCGTTGGGCGCGTGGCACGGGGACGCATCAGGTCCGGACAGCAAGTGGCAGTGATGGATGGCCCGGGCAGCGAGCCAAAGCTGGCCAAAGTCAACCAGGTTCTGGTGTTCAATGGCCTGGAGCGCACCGTCGTAAGTGAGGCGGAAGCTGGCGACATCGTGCTGATCAATGGCATTGATCAGGTCGGAATCGGTATCACGCTGTGCGATCCGGCGAAGCCGGAGGGCCTGCCATTGCTCAAGGTCGACGAGCCGACTCTGACGATGAATTTCCTGGTCAACACTTCGCCACTGGCCGGGCGCGAAGGCAAGTTTGTGACCAGTCGTCAGTTGCGCGAACGGCTTGACCGGGAACTGCAATCCAACGTTGCGCTGCGTGTCGAATTCACTGCTGACTCGGATACCTTCATTGTGTCGGGACGAGGGGAGTTGCATCTTACGATTCTGCTCGAGAACATGCGGCGTGAAGGCTACGAGCTGGCGGTCGGGCGCCCGCGGGTCGTGTTTCGGACAGTCGATGGAGAAAAACAGGAACCCTACGAATTGCTAACCGTCGATGTCGAAGAACAGACGCAGGGCGCCGTTATGGAGGAACTGGGGCGCCGTCGCGGCGAGCTGCAGGACATGCAATCGGACGGCAAGGGACGGACCAGGCTCGAGTACCGGATTCCGGCACGGGGTCTCATCGGATTCCAGGGTGAATTTCTGACGATCACGCGGGGCACCGGAGTTGCAAGTCATATCTTCGATGATTACGGTCCGGTCAAGGGTGACATGGAGGAGCGCCGTAACGGGGCACTGGTCAGTCAGGACGATGGTGCGGCGGTTGCCTATGCCTTGTGGAAGCTGCAGGATCGCGGCCGCATGTTCGTGTCGCCAGGAGAGGCGTTGTACGAGGGCATGGTTATCGGAATCCATTCGCGCGACAACGATCTGGTGGTGAACCCGATCAAGGGCAAGCAACTGACGAATGTTCGCGCCTCCGGATCCGATGAGGCGGTGCGGCTGGTGCCACCGATCGAGCTTACGCTGGAAAAAGCGGTTGAATTCATTACCGATGATGAACTGGTCGAAATCACACCAAAGTCTATTCGCATCCGCAAACGTCATCTGAAAGAGCACGAACGCAAACGGGCGTCACGCCAGGTCGAGGCCGCCTGAGCCTGCTGCTCAGCACCGTGCGCCAGAATGGCCGGTGCTGGGCTATACTGAATTGATGTCCGATCCGGCGAGCCTGTTAGTTCTGATTGTCGCTACGCTGTTGCTCGTGCTGGTTACGCTCGGGGTGTCAATTGCCGCCCTCAGACGCGTACGACAGCTGCCAGATAGCGTCGCAATGACGCTCGAAGAAAAGCATCTTCAGATGGTGCGCGACACCAATTCTGCACTTAACGAACTCGGTGACCGTTTGTCACAGATGCAATCGGGTTCGCTCGGGCAATTGCGCGATACGCTGACCCAGGAATTGACGCAGACAAGGGCCACCGTTGGCACGCTTCAGGTCAAGCAGGTCGAGGAGTTGTCGGCGACGCGCGAGACCATGACCTTGCGCCTGTCCGAAATGAGCCGGGAGATGCAATCCAAACATGACCTGCTGCGCAGTGAGGTCGTTACCAGGGTGCTGGAAAAACTGGCTGAGCAGAATCGCGCCGAGCAGGAGATGATCCAGACGACCCTGCGTCACGCATCGGCGCAGCTTGCTTCCTCGGTCGAGCTGCTGACCAAGACCACCGATTCCCGGCTGGAACAGATTTCCGGAAAGGTTAATGAGCGACTTGAAGAGGGGTTCAAGAAGACCAACGAAACCTTTGTCAATGTCATGCAACGGCTGGCGACCATTGATGAGGCACAGAAGAAGATCGATGGTTTGACAACCAACGTGGTCAGTCTTCAGGAACTACTGGGTGACAAGCGCTCGCGCGGTGCTTTTGGCGAGGTTCAGCTCGAAGGGCTGGTGCGCAACATTCTGCCTCCATCCGCATACGAATTTCAATTCTCTCTTTCCAACGGCAGTCGTGCAGACTGCGTTTTGAAACTGCCCGCGCCGACCGGAATGGTGGCAGTGGATTCCAAATTTCCGATGGAGAACTACCACCGGATGTTTGAACCGGCTGTGGGAGACAATGACCGCTTGCTGGCCGAGCGTCAGTTCCGGGCCGACGTGCGCAAGCATGTTGAGGATATAGCGGGAAAGTACATTATTGCGGGTGAGACCAGCGACGGTGCAGTGATGTTTGTGCCAGCGGAAGCGGTATTTGCCGAAATTCACGCTCACCATGCGGAGGTTGTCGATTATGCAATGCAGCGCCGGGTCTGGATCGTGTCGCCGACCACATTGATGGCAGTGCTCAACACCGCACGCGCGGTCATGAAGGATGTCGCGACTCGCGAGCAGATCCACATTATCAAGGACGAATTAGGCAAGCTTGGCAAGGACTTTTCCCGCTTCGACGACCGGATGCGCAAGTTGACGGACCATATTCGGCAGGCCCATGAAGACGCAGAGCGCGTCCGTATCAGCAGCGACAAAATCACCAAGCGCTTCAACGAAATTGAACAGGTAGAACTGGACACGCCGGAACACCACAAACGTGCCGGCGTTGAACTTGTTACACCGGCATCGGGCGAACCTGATCGTTCGGAATCGGCCAATTCGGTGCTGCTCGATAAAAACCGGGAATAGGGGGCATGTTTGGCGTTTACCGCGCATGGCGACGGCGACGCATTCTTGGCCGGCACGCAATTGACGACGCCTTGTGGCAAAGCTTGTCGGCCCGGTTCGCTTTTGTCGAACGGCTGAACCGGGAAGATCGTGCGCGCCTGCGCGACCTGTGCGTGCTGTTTTTACACGAGAAGCAAATCAGTGCGGCTGGTGACGCTGTGCTGGATGCGGAGATGAGGCTGGGTATCGCGATCCAGGCCTGCATCCTGATCCTGAACCTGGGGCTTGACTCTTACCGGGACTGGGTTGAAGTTATTGTTTACCCCGACGAGTTCATGCCACGGCAGGAGTTCCGTAACGAACACGGTTTGGTGGAAACAGATGATCATGTGTACGCCGGACAGGCGTGGTTGCGCGGACCGGTCATTCTGGCAGCGGCACGTGTCGAGACGGCGTGGATAAGTGATGGGGCAAATGTGGTGATACATGAATTCGCACACAAGCTCGATATGCTGACCGGTGAGGCGAACGGATTCCCGCCTCTGCACAGGGGAATGGATCGTCGCCTGTGGTCGCGTGATTTCAGCGAAGCCTACGGGGACTTCTGCCAGCGAATCACCAGTAACGAACGGACCGAAATCGACCCGTATGCCTCGCAATCACCGGCGGAGTTCTTTGCTGTGGTTTCCGAGTGTTTCTTTGAACTGCCTGCGATGCTTTGGAAGAACTATCCCCTCGTGTACAAACAACTTGCCTTGTTTTTCCGGCAAGACCCATTGGCCGGGTCCCGGTTGTGAGTTGCGCCCCGATAACGCGCCCGAGCATTGCGGTCGCGATCCTCGTGGGCCTGCTGAGTCTAGCCACACTCGTGTGGCCACCTGCTACTCGTGCCGCTGAACTGGTGGTGATCGAATTGAATGGCCGCACAGCTGAAGAAGTGATTCCACTGCTGCAACCAATGCTCGCTCCGGGGGGCACCATCAGTGGTTTGCGGGACAAGCTCATCATCAGGACAACACCGTCTAATCTCGACGAACTGCGTGCGATGCTTGACATCGTGGATGCGCCACCGCGACGCCTGCTGATCACGGTCAGACAAGGAGCACGCGGGCAGGAGCGGGAAGTGGATCTGGATGTTTCGGGTTCCGTTGGCGGCGATGGCGCACGCGTCACGCTGCCGGAGACTTCCCCGCACCCTGCACAGAACCCGGGCGTAGCCTCCGACGCCGAGCCTGCGCGGGGCAACAGCGTACAGTTTCGAGCTCGTGCGGAAAATTCACAGCGCAATGCCAATACATTTCAGACACTGCAGGTACTGGAGGGCAGCTCGGCCTACATTGCCATTGGCCAGTCCATCCCGATTCGCGGTTCTGTTGGAAGCGATGGCAGGGAAACTATCGAGTATCGCGATGTGGTCACCGGGTTCTATGCCACTCCCCGTGTCCGCGGGAATCGAGTCACGGTTGCCCTTGCCACATCGGCCGATTCCGTCAGGGACCGCGTAACCGGGGCCGCGCAAATTCAACGTGCCGACACCGTGGTAAGTGGCGCGCTTGGGAAATGGATCGACGTCGGCTCGGTTTCAGAAAACGCGAGAGATCAGGAAACCGGGATCGTCTTTTACAACAGCAGTGCGACCGGCGATCAGAGGCGGGTATATCTCAAGGTGGAGGAAGTCCGGTGAGCGAGTCACTTGCCCTCGGTGACACTGAAACAACATATTTTCCTGGTTTCTGCTAAGTCAATGATAATGTCTGGCGCACGCCTGCATGTTGCATTGCTCGTCAGCTTTCTGATGATTTTGATCTGGTCGGGTTACAGGCCTGCCGACCGCTTTATCTGGTTGCTCGAGGTGTTTCCCGCAGTCGCTGGTGCTGCGATTCTGGTCGCGATCTATCCGCGTACCAAACTGACAGCGCTTGTTTACGCATTGATATGGTTGCATGCGATTGTGTTGATGGTAGGCGGGCACTGGACCTATGCCGAAGTGCCCCTG
>DATKYN010000147.1:0-2089 GCA_035528435.1 Burkholderiales bacterium | reverse complement strand
CCAGAATCACTCGCAGATTCGTACGCATACGCAAAGTATCTCCTTGGATTATCAACGACCGCGGGGCCGGCTCCTGCAGCACGCGAGGAGCCGAATAAATAAAAATCCATACTGCGCATACCTCTCCCCAGCGATGTTGATCCATATCAACCAGCTGAGAAACGGACTCGAAAGCATCACGGGGGGCCTTGATGCACGCCTAGCCGATCTTTCGCGCGACGAATCGACACTCGATTTAACGCCAGCGACATGCGGCGGATGCCCACTCACGCAAAACATGGATCCGCAGGACATTGCAGCTACTTGGGTTTAAACTCTCGTAAGGTATAAGGGCTTAACTATTTGACATCGAACAAATGAATCGTCGCGGCTTCCTGAAGCACACCTCTGCCGCCGTGGGCGGCATCGTTACCAGCGCAACCATTGGCGCACTCACCGCGCACCGCGCGTGGGCCAACAACCGCGCGACTCACTCTGTTCGTGCAGCCGAAACCAACATGCCCTATGGCGAACTCAAGCGCATCCGGGACCAGGACGGGGTAGAAATGCTCGCGCTGCCCGACGGTTTCCAGTACGTCACCTTCGGCAAGTCGGGTCAGGTGATGAGTGACGGGTTTGTCACGCCGCGCAACCACGACGGCATGACCTGCCTGCCGGTGAGCAAAGACATTGTGCGGCTGATCCGCAACCATGAGATAGGCAAACGCCCAGGCAATCTCAAACTCGGCTTAACCGGTCCCGACGTCACGCGTTATGACCAGAAGGGTGCGGGCGGTTGCGTAACTCTCGATTTCGACATTCGCCGCAAGCAGCTGGTGCAAGACTTCATCAGCCTCAATGGCACCATTGTGAACTGTGCCGGCGGCCTGGCGTACCGGGATGCAGGCTGGCTGAGCTGTGAAGAGATCGTTTACGGTCCCGAGCGAGGCTATGACAAACCCCACGGATTTACATTCTTTGTGCCAAAAGATGCCGATCGTCCAGTCCAGGCCGCACCGATCACCGCTATGGGACGTTTCAAGAAGGAGGCGGCCGTCGCCGACAATACGACCGGGATCGTCTACCAGACAGAAGATGATGAAAACGAAAGCGGGTTCTACCGGTTCGTGCCAAACGATCCGACCGATCTCATGGCAGGCGGTACTTTGCAGATGCTTGCGGTGTCGAATTTTCCCAATTACGACACACGCTACGGGCAGGTAGTTGGCGCTGAGCTGCGCACAGAATGGGTGTCGATTGACAATCCGAATCCTGAAACGGTGTCCGCCACCACCAGCTGCTTCGCCCAGGGATATGGGAAAGGCGGCGCGCGTTTCAGGCGCCTGGAAGGCATTCACCGCGGAGATGCATCCAGTATGTACTTCGTATCAACCAACGGCGGCAACGCACGTCGCGGACAACTCTGGCAATTCTCACCCGACGACATGAGCCGCGGGGCTCTGCAGCTGGTCTATGAATCGCCGGGCAGCGACGTGCTTGATTCGCCGGATAACATCTGCGTGACGCCCAACGGTGGCATCCTAATTTGCGAAGACGACGCCAGCAATGACGGCGATACCTACTCTCTAGCGCGCGGCATCCCCAATGTCAATCGCCTGATCGCACTGGGCCAGGACGGCATACCATCGGTGTTCGGAGTCAACATTCAGAACAACACCGAGTTCGCCGGAGCGTGTTTCAGCCCGGACGGAGAAATTCTTTTCGTCAATGTCTTCGGCAACAAAATCCCGGGAAGCAGTATGACCTGCGCAATCTGGGGGCCATGGTCAAACGGCCCACTCTGAACGTCGTGTCAAGGCGGGAGCGCACGAAAACATCGTAGTAGGCCGCTTGAAGACAATGCACGAAACCATACCGAGTGATGCCCAGATCACCGGGCATCGGTTTCCGTTGTAGCCCGGGTTACTCGAACACGTGCATCCCGATCTGATTACGCTTGATGAAATCCCAGTCGTAAACAACGCCCAGTCCCGGCGCATCGGGCACGGGAAAACACCCGTCAACGCCAACGCTGTCGACTTCATCGCTGTAACCGCACATATAGACGGGCGGCATAGCGTTACTGCACCGGGGACCGACCAGCGCCACC
>DATKYN010000146.1:0-9505 GCA_035528435.1 Burkholderiales bacterium | reverse complement strand
CGGCTGGAGGGCGCGTTAAGGGCGATGTATCGTATAAGGTAAGGGGTGCGGGTCTAGGGAGGGTGTTTTCTTCTAGAAAAGAGGCAGAGGAGGCACTTGCTAGTGCCGGATACACTAAGACGGAAGTCCCAAAAGACTACTGGCCGAAGCCATGAAACGTCGCCCGCCGTGGCAAGTAGCCATACTCCAACCCAAGACATGGCGTGAGTTGCTGCGTCTAATGCGGAGTTATCGCTGCGGTTTGATCGTCGCAATGGGCAACGAACACATCCTCAAGATCCTGGGCCGCGAATGAAAATCTCCCTCGCATACAAAGCCGAGCAGGAACTGCAGCACCTCGACCCGGACTACGGGCAGGCGAGCGTTACTTATGCGCCGATCGTCTCCCAGATGTGCAACCGGATGCGGATCACGGAACTGCTCGACTACGGATGCGGTAAAGCGCGCCTGATGGAGCACCTCGACGTTATCCAGCAGATGAAGATCCAGTGCTACGACCCTGCGATCCCAGAGCGCGCCGGCGAGCCGATCCCGATGCAGATGGTCACCTGCATCGACGTTCTGGAACACGTTGAACCCGAGTGCCTTGAAGCGGTTCTCGATGACCTTGTGCGCGTGACCGACATGGTGATCTTTCTCACGATCTGCTCGCTTCCCGCCGAGCGCACGTTATCTGATGGGCGTAATGCTCACCTGATCCAGAAGCCGATGGAATGGTGGCTCGACAAGATAATGACGCGATTCGATGTGCAGACGCTGCAGGTGATGCCGAACGGGCTTTACATCATCGCGTTTGCGAAACCCAAGATTATTGAGGGGCTGCAATGACCATAGCAACTCTTTTGAACCTTGAAAACCAGGTCAAGTCGTTCCTGCATCGAGCGGATATTCTCGATACGGTCGGCGCATCGAACGTCGATAACCTGATCGAGTTGGGCGAGGTATGGCTTTTCCGCCACGCGCGCACCGCGGACATGGAGGCGACCTTATCTGGAACGATCGATTCCAATGGCGAGCTCGCCGTGCCTACGGGTTACCTCGCGCTGAAGCACGCGCGCATCGCCGCATCGCCAACGAACCCGCTCCTGATGCGCCCCTCGCACTGGATATACCAGACGTACCCGAACCGTAGCGCAGGCGGGACTCCGCAGTACATCGCGCGCGATGGTTCCGTGTTCATCTTCGGTTGTTATCCAACTGGAACCCCAACTGTTGCGGGGCGCTATTACGCGAAGCCGACCTCGATCAAGACGAGCGCAAATGCGGTGTTCGTTGCGAACCCGGATTTGTACCTGTTCGCCGCGCTCGCCGAGGCCGAATCCTACGTCAAGAATAACGCCCAAGTCGGGTTCTGGATCACGCGGCGCGCGAGCATCCTTGCCGATGTGAACGAACTCCACGATGAGGGGCAAACTGGAACTGGGATGTCAGTTCGCCCGGACGCTTATGCCTAACGAAGCCCCGCGCATTACGGCGTTCCTGGGGTACGCCCCAGACGTAGATCCGACCCTTGATGGCGTGATGACTAATTGCGTCGGCATCGTGCCTACGCAGCGAGGCTTTGCCGGCGCCCCGAGTCCGATATCGACCGTTCTATCTGCGCTGCCGGCGGCGTGTCACGGCATTGCCGCGGTGATGAAAACGGACGATACGACGCGCCTATTTGCCGGCACGCTGACACAGCTATTAGAGGCGTCGGGTGCGACCTGGACGACGCGAAGCGGGACGATCAGCGGCCTGGGTGCGGCTAATCGCTGGCGATTCGCTCAATTTCAGGACTCAACGCTGGCGGCAGCGATAACCGAAAAAACGCAGTTCATTGCGGGTGCAACGCAGTTCGCGGACGTTACTGCTACCGCGCCTAAGTGCGCGATCATCGAGGCGGTAAACAATTTCGTTATCGGGTTTGATGTTATCGATCAGGCCGGGATCTACGAGGCGACGGCAACGGCGCACCCGGACGGGTGGTGGTGCGCGGCGAAGGGCGGGTACACATCATGGATACCTAATGTTGACACCGAGGCGGCGACCGGAACGCTAAGTTCAACGCCGGGTAAGATTCTTGGCGCAAAGGCGTTCGGCTACCAGTGCATCGCGTACAAAAAGAACTCGATGTATTTGGGAACTTATGTCGGCTCCGGTGTTATCTGGGATTGGCAACTTATCCCCGGATCTGCGGGTGCGCTATCGAATGAAGTCATTATTAATGTGGGTACTCCGGGCGCCCCACAGCACATATTCATGGGGCCGGATAATTTCTACAGATACCGCGCGGGGCAGGTCGAGCCTATCGGCGAGGAAGTAAATGATGCGGTGTTCGATAACCTGAACACGGAGTATTACTACGCCGCGACCGCGTTACACGACTTCAAGAATAAGCTCGTATATTTCTACTATCCGGTCGTTGGCGCGATCACCCCGGATAGCTGCGTTGTATTCAATTACCTCACAGGAAAATGGGGGCGCGACGACAGGACGGTAGAGGCCACGGCGCAATGGGTTGCCCCCGGCATTACCTACGCCGAGCTCGGGACGAACTACACGACTTACGCCGACTTCCCTGATGCGGCCTATAACCTGGCGTTCCTTACGTCGGGCGTTTCCGTGCCGATGATTGTCAATACATCGCACGTTTTGCAAACGCTTACTAGCACACCAGGGACGACGAGCATTACGTCAAATGATATTGGTGACGAGACGGTGCAGGTTTTGATTTCTCGCGTAGTGCCGCGGTTCATCACGAAGCCTGCGACCTGTACGTTGACGAACTATTACCGCGAGCAGTTGGGCGATGCGCTGACGACAGATCAGACGACGACGATCGATGCAGGGCGTTTTGATTTCACGCGCAGCGCGCCGTGGCACAGGGTCAAATTCACTTTCACGGGCGCGGTAGAAATTACCGGGTTCAGGCTTGACGCAAAGCCTGATGGCGAGATTGTATGAGCGTAATCAAGGTCGCGATTCATATGCCGGAGGAATACGACCGGGCGAGTATGCGCGAGCTCATTGACCGCATGGTGCTTGCGATTAACCAAACGACGACGGGGGCGCCCGAGGGACGCGAATCGAGGGCTGCTGTGCCCACGGGCGGAACGTGGAAGCGAGGGCATATCCTGTACAACAGCGCGCCGAGTGCGGCGGGCACGGTTGGATGGATTTGTACGGCAAGCGGTACACCTGGAACATGGAAAACTTTCGGCGCAATAGCTGCATAAAGGAATAGACATGGCAATCATTGAAGTCCCCGGAACAGACGTAGATGGTGCGTGGTGGTACGACGATAAAACTATGGAAGCGTTCATGCGCGATCCTCGTCCCAAGATGATGGAGGACGCTTGGGCTAAGGTGGCAACGCTACCGAAAGACCAGCAGTACGCAGAATACTCAAAGATTATGGCTGACCCCAACTATGTTCCGTTGAAGTCGGGGCTTGGTGACGTTAGCACAGACGGTGTGTCTGACTACAGATCAAATCAATTTAGTCAAATGGCTCCCCCGGGAGACGCTAGTTCGCTGACTCAATTCGGTAAGGATGGACTTGGTAATCCTACCTATGTAGGCCCGAATGGGCGTGAAGTTCAGTTGGCGCAATGGAACCCGCAAGAAACATTGGGGATGGGGCCAGAGGGGGAAGGGAGTTTCGGAGTATCAACTTACGGCGCATCAGCCGCGAATACTCCAAGATACTCAATACAGGGCGGACAGCTAGTTGCCGATCCGAATGGAGCCTACAGGCTTACTACGCCAACGATGGAAGGGGATACGGGTTTCCAAGATTGGGCTACGACCATTGCTAAGTTCGCTGCTATTGCAGCGGGTGGAGCCGGGATTTCAAATGCGCTGGCTGGTGGTGGCGTTGCTGCTGGAGGCAGCCTAGCTTTTGATCCTCTATTGCATGGCATGGAAGCCGGTATTGCTGGCGGCGGTGGTATTGGCGGCATGGCCGCTGGTTCTGCTGGTCTTGCTGGACTCACGCCTGGAATGCTCGCTGCTAATGCTGCTGCTGGTGCTGGTGCTACGGGTGCTGCTGCGGGGGCTGGATATGGCCCTGGATATTTAGGGTCTGCAACTCAAGCCGCCGCTCCTGTTGTTGATCTTTCTGCTGGCCTTGGAATGGGGCCTGGAATTGCCCCATTTGCTGGCCCCGCTCTTGGAACATTAGGAAATAGCGTGGCCGCTCTAACTGGTAGCGGTGCGCTTGGAAATGCTGCTGGATCAATCGGCAGCGCACTAGGAACCGCAGGACAAGTATTAAATGGAGTCAACACAGCCACAGGGGCAGCCTCCGGGGGGCTTAACCTTGGCGGCATTCTGGGCGGGCTTGCCGGCGGCGCACTCGGAACACTTGATGGTTCAAAGCAGGCCGGCGAGACGACATCTACCGTTGCCCCTTGGGGGCCGCAGCAGGAGTATCTGTTGCATGGCTTTGAACAGGCGAAAACGCTCCTTGCGCAGCAACAAGCACATGGAAATCCGCTGCTCGATCCCGCGCAGGCAGAAATGCTCAAGACGATTCAGGGCGGATACCTCGACCCGAATAACTCCCCGTACATGGACGACGTTATCAAGTCCGGGCAGGCGAAAACACAGGCTCAGATGAGCGGGTTATTCAGTGGCGATTCGTTCGGGAGTTCGGCGCATCAGCAATGGCTACAGCGCGGGCAGGACGATACGGCTCTTGGCTATCTGGACGACTACTGGAAGCGCGAGCGCGGGAATATGTTGACCGCCGCGGGTGGTGCGCCAGGATTCTCGCAGGGCTATTTCGGCGCTCAAAACGCGCCGCTGAATAATTACATGAACACGGTCGGCCAGGGCTACGGGAAATCTGTTACCGAGCCGTATTACACAAATCCGTTGCTAGGTGGCTTATCGGGCGCGGCGGCCGGTTCGCTTCTCGGGTCGTCATTCTTTGGATAGGACAAGACCATGCCAGGTATCGAACAGTTCTTGAATAATCCCGGAAACGCTGGGCTGCTGCAGGGTGCGTTCAAGGGAATGCAAATGGCCGGCCCCTCGAGGATGCCCGTATCGATGGGGCAGGGTATTGGCGCTGCTGGATCGGTCGGGCTGGGCGCGTTCTTTCAAGCGCAGGATCGGGAGCTCCAGCGTGGATTATTGAGCGCGAAGATTGAGGGGATGAATCTAGAAAACAAATACCTGAAAGAATACGCATCAGGAAAATCCTCTGATGGGGCGCCGGGTTCTGCTGCATTTGGAGTTGGTGATTTACAAACCCAGATGGCAAGGGCTATCCGTATGTCAGGATCGCCGGTTAAAGCCGAACGGTCTCAAGGTCACGCACTGATGGAGTCTCTAAAGATTCAAGCAGGGCTGCAATCTCAAAACGCCGGATTAGTCGGAGACTTCCAGAAATCAGAACGAGATACCCAGGCATTCAACTTTGGCAAAGATCCATCGGAAATGATGCCGCCGCCATCGTTCCCGGTGAATTGGAAGGCGGGCGATGCGCAGGGCATTGCGCCGCCGTTCAAGAGAAATCTAACCGCTCCAAATGAAGAAGCCGCATATGCGCAGGCGAGGGCGCTTAATGATCGAAATATCCCGTTTGGAGTTACATCGCCAACTAATGCAGGGGCACCTGCTGGCGTATCGCAGCAATTTCGCCCTAGAGATCACCCAGCTATTGGGCAGACATCTGCAGCGTCGGCTGTACGGTCTCCAGCAGAGGGACGGCAGGCGTTTACGCCTCCGGTTAGATTACAGAACGAAACCGGAGAATCCTATCGCAAACGATACGGAGAAGCGGAAGCAGCATACCGGGCGGATCAATCCTTAACGGAGAAAGAATTAGCGACTGAACGTCGCAAGTACTCCCACGCCGAGAGCGCAAAATACGATGGCATTTGGGATGATGCAGAAGCCAAAATTGGTCAGTTCGATCTTCTTGAGAATCTATTTAAAGATCCGAATGTTGTGTCCGGTAAGGCCGCTGAAACTGTAGCTGGTCTGAAGTCCATTGCGGATACGTTCGGCGTAAACATGGAGGGCGCCGCAGCGGAAGATACGATCAGGGCGATTACAACCAACATGGCACTAAAAGCAAAGATGGAGGGCGGGAAGAATTTGCTCCCCGGCGCGATGTCTGAGGCCGAAAATGCAATGCTCGCCGCAATGGTTCCTGGTCTTAGCCAAACCAAAGAAGGAAGGCTTTTGTTAATTCAGGTGTTGAAGGCGAAAGCAAATAAAGAAAAGAAAATTGCGGAGTTCGCTTTTGCTTATGCAGACAAGCACGGGAAGATTGATCGTGGTTTTAAAAAAGAGGCTCGCGCATGGGGGCAGGCGAATCCGCTGTATAGCGACAAGATGATGGAAGCGATGATTCTCCACGCAAAGAGGCTTACAAGTGGCAAAAGGTAAATACAGCAAGGAGTTTATCGACAAATTCGATCTTTCCGGGTTGAGCGATACGGAGCTAAGTGATTTTTCGCTCGGAAGAAAATCGATCGAGCAGATTCTTGATAGTCGATCTCCTTCGGCACCGACTAAATTCGAGATCGAAGCCGCTGGAATGGCAGATGCTCCATCTCCGTTTGAAAGATTCGATGCTGGTGTGTCTATAGACATTGGTGCTGGAATTAAACAAAAGTATTTGAATATCACCGACCCGCCAGCAGCGGCGCAGTACACGAAAGAAACGAACGAAGACATCGCTCGCCTCGAGCGCGGGCGAATGGGCGAGGCGAGATACAGAGGGCAAGACTCGCCTGGGTTCGATGCTTACCGCGCTGCCGGCTCCGGGACTCCTCTTATGCTCGCGGGCGCCGCTCCAGGAGGGGCTGGGCCGCTCGCGCGTATCGGAATAGGCTCTGGAATCGGAGGTACTGCTGGCTATGGTCTATACAGTCAAGATAACACTACCGGCGGAAATCTCCTTCGCACTGGACTCGGCGCTGTTGGTGGTGGAATTGCCTCTGCTGCTGCGCCGTGGCTTACTGATAAAGGTATCCAGGGGCTTCAATGGGGAGCAAACAAAGTCGCCCAAGGAACAAGATTTCTGCGCGGGGCGATGACGCCAAAGGCGTCGATCTCGAATACGTTACGCATTCAGCTTGAAAACGTAGGCGTTGATTTCAACGCGCTATCTGCTGATGCGCAACAGGCTATTGCAACTGAAGCGCAGGCCACATTGCGCGCTGGTGGTCAATTAAACGCGCAGCAACTTCTGCGCAATGCAGATATTGAAGCGGTCGGTGGCCGTGCGACTAAGGGCATGATTACCGGATCGCCGAATGATTGGACGATCGAACGGAACCTTCAGAAAACGGAGGTTAATTTGCCGAGCGTTAAAACCGGGTCGCAGGAAACAATAACCGGGCGCCTTGAGCAAAATGATGCAGCCCTGAAGGCTCGCGCAGGAAACATTGGGGATGATGTTTATGGGGATGCTTTGTATGGCGGGCAACCTCTTGCTGGTTCTGCGGCCAATACACCGTTCCAGGCATCAACGCGAAGCATTCAGGCTGTACAGGCGGCTGATCGGTCTCGAAAAGAAGTGGTTGATGGGCTCTACAAGGCATACCGCGATAGCGGGATGAAGGATACGCGCCTTGGCGAGAGTCATATCACAAAAGAGTTAACGGAGATCATTGACGATTTCGGCATTGAAAACGTACCGCCAGCGGTTGTTACCAGATTGAAAGAATTCGCATTCCTTGGCGGCGAGCGCACCAGGTATTTAACCATTCAGGAGGCGGATCAGTTCAACCGTCTTTTGAACAATAACAATCCTGGGTTTGGGCCGATGAATGCGACAACGCAGAAACTGCGTAGTGCTCTCACGCGCGAGCTTTTGGCTGCTCCTGATGATGCTTCGGCTGGCGCATCGCAGCAATTACTACAAGCACGAAGCGCCGCGGCAGAAATGTTCTCCAAACAAGAGGCCGGCAAAGGCGTTGCGTCCGCAGTAATGGATGTCGCCCCGGATAAGTTCCTCGAGCAAAACGTGCTCGGCGGTACTGTGCGCGATCTTCAGATGCTGAAAACAGAGCTCACCAGTGGGCCGGATTCCGGCACATGGAATGATCTTCGCTCACAGGCATGGAAAGCGATCATTGAGCGTGTGACGCAAGACGGTCGCGCTCCATTTAGCGGAGCCCGTCTTGATAAGGAATTGAAGAAGTTGGGAGAGGAACGGTTGCGGGTGATATTCACTCAACCAGAACTTCAGCAAATCCAGACGCTTCGCCGAGCATCGTTGGATATGACTTCCAGGCCACCATTTAGTGCTGTGAATGATTCCAATACCACTCCTGCAATGCTTGGGCAGGTTCTGCGGCTCGGCAACAAAACACCCTTTAGCATGATTACAAAACCTATTTCAGAGGGTATTGATGATTCCATGCAACAGGGACTTCTAAGTACTGCTTTAGGTGGATCTCGAAGCGCAGTTGGAGCGGCGCAGCGCGAAGCGCAGGATGCGTCCAGGAACGCCATGCTCGATCGACTGTTCTCTCGCAGAAGCGGAGGTGGTCTGCTTGGCGCGACCCCAATGGGTGCAACAATCCAAAATCAAAGATAACAAGGAACGCTAATGGCTGACATCACCACCGACATCGCAGGCTGGTCAGGCACCGAGGGCTCGAATCAGCCGGCTGGCACGACTGCTGTCGGAACCGGGCTGGATGACAATCTGCGCGCGATCCAAGCCGCGGTAGTCCTTGCGCTTTCCTCGAAGGGCTCGGACATCGCGAGCGCGACGACGACTGATTTAACCGCAACAGACGGGTTATTTCACGACATAACCGGGACGACGACGATCGCTGGATTTGGATCGGTTCGCGCGGGCATCTGGAAGGTGTTGCAGTTCGACGGGGCGCTATCGATAACGTACAACGCGACCTCTATGATTTTGCCGGGTGATGTGTCGATTACGACCGTTGCTGGCGACGTTGGGATATTCGTAAGCGAAGGTTCGGGGAGCTGGCGCTGCGTAGCGTTCGTTGGGCAGTCTATCCACGGCAAGGCTGCTAAGTTTGGTGGAAATCTCGTAGTCAGCGGCACAGGCCCGCATGCGATAGGTGAAACAACCTACGACTACATTCGGATGGCATTGGGCGGGAACTTCACGAGCGGTGGCGCGAACACCCAAGCATCTGGGTGGTGGGACTTCGGGACAATTACCGGATTCGCGGGCGACATCATAATGAACGGTACTCGCCATGCAACGGTGCTGACGACTGCATCCGCGCAGACTATGACCACGATGGCGCAGTTGTGGGTAAATGAGCCTAACATCACGCTGACTGGTGGTTCGACACTAACCAACGCCGCGACAGTTTATATTTTTGATGCCCCCACGGAAGGCACAAACAACTACGCTCTATGGGTAGACTCAGGCGAGTCTCGGTTTGATGGTGTTGTCTCCGTAGACGACGTTACCGACTCGACTAGCGGCACCACCGGCTCTATACACACTGACGGCGGGATCGGTGCGGCCAAAGCTATCTTCGGGCGTAATGTTGCAGCGACGGGGACGTTC
>DATKYN010000145.1:0-6500 GCA_035528435.1 Burkholderiales bacterium | reverse complement strand
TTTCTATGACCAAGTCATCCCCGGCAGTTCTCTCATTGGTTACGTCAATGCCGACCATTGGGCGGTGGCAGTACCGATCGCACGAGCGCATGGCATGATCGGAAAACTCTTCGTAACGCAGAATGCGTACCCGCGAGAAGCACTGATGGAAGCGATCTTTCGCTTCATCGAGGAGGATCTCGATGAGCGAGAATTGCGAACCGCGCGCAAAAGTAAATCTGTGCCGACCACCCTGACCAGTCACGGCCGCCAGCGATGACTCTTCGAGTCGGACGCGACCGGACCGCGTCAATTGTCAGCGAGCCCGGGCTGTGCGCAACAAGCGCTCATTGCTATAACCCGCAATCCGGAAACAAACAATCTGCTGGCAGGTAAGGTCAGGTCCAGTCAGAAAATTCGAGCGTGCGAAAGAAAATGGCAGTGCGAATTCAGCACGGGGTGCCGCCGGCCTGTGTCGATTCGATGACACGACGTTTCCAGGCCTCGGCATCCTGCTCCATCACTAGACCTGTCGACGCAATAATCGCCCGTGCCGTTCCACCTGCACCTTGTTGTCACACACCGCGACCCGGCCGTTGATAAATACTTGCCGGATTCCGTCCGGGTACTGGTTAGGGTCCTGAAACGTTCCCTTGTCGATCACCCGTGTCTCGTCAAACAACACCAGGTCAGCGAACGCGCCTTCGCTCACCACGCCGCGATCGCGCAATCCAAACTTTCGTGCTGGAAACCCGGTCATGCGATAGATGGCGGTAGACAAATCAAACAATCCGAGCTCGCGGGAATAGTGCCCCAGCACACGAGCGAAACTATTGTACAAACGCGGGTGGGGCTTCCCCTCAAGCGTCGGGATTCCGTCCGAACCAATCATCGTTGACGAATGACGCAGTACATGCCGGACGTCGTCTTCGCTCATCATGTGCAGGATCACCGTCGCCCCTGTTGACTGGGCAGTGATCATCTCCGCGACGGTGCGCGGCGCCTGCGCGAGATCGGCGCTTAGCTCGGCGATCGACCGCCCCTCCCATTCGGCATGTCCCGGAGCAGATGCAACCACCACATCCGCAGGTGGTACCCTGCTCATCCGGTTTGGCGCACTGTCAGCAGAGAATGCGCCATTTTCCAGCACGGTTTGCAGGGACGTGCTGCCGGCGGTGTATGGATACTGATCGGCGTGCACGTCTTCGCCGCGCAGTTGCGCCGCCTCAATCACCTTCAGGGATTCCCTCACCAACCCCCAGCTTTCACGGCCGGATGCTTTATGATGCGAAATCTGCACGCCAACACCACCCCGCGCACCAATATCGATCGCTTCGAGAACTGATTCGCGCAATCCAGTGCCCTCATCGCGCATGTGCGTGACATACAACGCCCCGGTGCCGCGCATTACGGAAACCAGTTCGACGAGTTCGTCCGTTTCGGCATAACGACCCGGATCATAGATCAGGCCAGTGGACAAACCGAACACACCGGCGTCCAGCGCTTCCTGCAAATGCCGTTTCATCGACAGCATTTCCCCGTCTGTCAGATTTCGATCAGCACTGCCTGCGGTTGCTTTTCGAATCGTGCCATGTCCGGCAAGCACCCCAATGTTTACCCCCGGCGTTATGGACTGCAGGGTCTTCGCGTATCCCGCATGCCCTTCGTAAGGGGCGACAGGCGGACCGGGTGTCAAACGCCCGAGCATTTCAACGGCTTCGGCAAACGGCGCCGCGCCAAATCCGCAATTCCCGACAATGCACGTCGTCACGCCGCCACGCGACTTGAAACCCATGTCGGGGTGATAAAGAACTGCAAAGTCGTCGTGAGTGTGCACGTCGATAAAACCGGGCGCCAGCGATAGACCCGTTGCATCCATATCGAGTGCTGCGCAGCAACCGTCCAGACTGCCGATCAGGGCGATGCGGTCATTCTCAATTGCGACATCGGCATTTTCCGGCGGACCGCCCCTGCCGTCGTAAACCTTCGCGTTTCGAATCAGGACATCGTAGCGCCGCTTCATGCAAGCAGTACCGGGATTGATGCAACGCGGTTCACAGACCACCCATGCGGCACATTAGTCCCGGTTTTTCCCGGGTTGCCACGCGTGGCTGACGTCGAGCGGGGATTCCACGCCCGGCCGCACCAGTCCCAGTTCAAACAGGCGTAAGCGAATGAGCGCAAGATGCTCGCGTCCCCAGAACAACTCGCCATCCAGCACAAATGTGGGCACGCCGAACACCCCGGCCTCTTCCGCTTGGGCACGAATCTCGTCGTGCAATACGCGGCCTTCGCCGTTGGCCCAGGTCGTGAATCCTGCGGTATCAATTCCGGCTTCATTCAACACACCTTCGATTACGCTGCCATCTTCGATATCGAGCGCGCGCTGCCAGAAGCGCTGGTAGACAATGTCACTATAAGCGTGCACGCCCCCATGCATCCTGGCCCACAGAAGCCCGATCCCCGACAACGACGAGTCCCATATCTTCCGCGGCCCCAGAATCGTCAGTCCGCGCAAATTGGCGTAGCGACGCGCGTCCCTGTACGAATACTTTACCCTGCGCCACTGGTGCGCCGTCCGATTCTGCGCGATTACCGTGCCGTCATCACCGACCTCTGCACTGCCAAGATAATCGGGGATATCCAGGGTATACGGCAGCCAATCCAGCACAACGTCAAAGTCACGCTCAAGGTCCCGCGCCGGATCGACCGCAAGATAAGCATAGGGACTCTTGTAATCGATATACACTTCGATAGTCTTGGTTGTCATCCTGTGTTCCTTGCTGAATCCGGGCGGCTGCATTTTGGCAGCGGACCGTTCCGGCTACGCTGTAGGGCAGGCTTAACCTACATTATCACCGCCTCACGATTCAAGCCTTGATCGTTTGGCAATCGCAGTTCGGTTGCGTGGGGCGAATGTTTCCAGTTCGATTCAGTGCCAACGACTGAACCGGCGTCTTCGCGGCATGCATTTCATGCCCGGCACATGATAGGATTTTCGGAACTGGTGCAAACTCATTTTCTGACAATGACCGAGCGCCTCCTCAAACAAGAATTCTGTTTCAACAAGGGAAGCAACAGTGGCCGTTATCTCCAACACCTTTGATCTGCAGTCCGTCGAGTGGCGACGGGTGACAGATCTGAGCAACAAAGGCTTCAGGGTCGACTTCGAATACAGTCTGCTCGGCTATGATTTACCGAGCGGACGACTGGACATGTTATTGCGCTACGGCAAGAACGAAGGGCACTGTCGGCGGCATCGCCACGTAGCGGCTACCGTCACGCTTGTTCTGGAGGGCGAGCAGTTTCTGGAGGAAATGCAGCCGGATGGCACAACCAGATCTGTACATCGCAGAAAAGGCGACTACGCGCTCGCACCCGCCGACGCGCTTCCTCATGACGAACACGGTGGACAGGATGGCGGCACGGTATTGCTGTCGATGACGGCAAGCGACGGCATTCTGTTTGAATACTTCGATGAAGACGGGGAATGCCTGCGAAGCCTGTCCATTGACGAGTATGTCGCAAGCTGGAACGCCGGCTGGATTTACGGTGAAACAACCGGCGCAAACAAGCTGAAGACAGCCTGAGAAGACCGGAGCAGAACCGGTCAGGCGACCTCTTGCAGAAACTGCAGGACGGCGACTTCGTCTCGGCGCAAGGCAGGCTTGGCGCGCTTGCGGCGCGCGCTTGCGGGGCCGGCATTCTTTCCTGACGTCGCGACCGACCGGCCTTTTGCCACGGCTGCATCCATCAAGAACGCTTCGACGTCTCCAGGAGAGAGAGGCGTTGCCGCAGTCATTCCATTCATATACGCATGCAGCAACGCAGGATGCACATAATATTTTCGGCAAACGGTACGCGTGTTCCCAAGGCGCTCGGCCACCGTGTCGATCGCCCGGTTGATATTTCGTGTCGCCTCGCGCTGCGTCATTGCCGGCCCGGTCGCGCGCAAAGCCAGGGCCGCGAGTATGGTGCCGCCCCAGGTACGAAAGTCTTTCGCGCTGATGTCGCGACCACTCGCATCGCGCAAGTATTCGTTAACGTCGTCAGAAGTAATTGTCTGGCGCTTGCCATCGCCATTGATGTACTTGAACAGCTCTATGCCCGGCATGTCCTGGCAGCGCTGCACGATGCGCGCAATTCGCCGGTCAGTGACGGAGAATGCTTGCTGCACGCCGCTCTTTCCGCGAAACGTAAAGTGGAGCTTCGAGCCATCAACCTCGACATGCTTCTTGCGTAGCGTCGTCAACCCGTATGAGCGATTTTCTTTCGCATATTCATCGTTACCAACGCGGATCAGCGATTTGTCCAGCAACCGGACTGTTGCGGCCAGTATCTGCCGCCGGCTCAGTTCGGGGCCTCCAAGATCACGCTCAACCCGGCCGCGGATCGCAGGCAAGACCTCGCTGAACTCGAGCATTCTGCGAAATTTGGAATGATCACGCGCTTCACGATAGAGATTATGATAGCGATACTGTTTTCGGCCGCGCGCATCGCGAGCCGTTGCCTGAATGTGACCCTTTGGATCAACGCTGATCCAGACATCGGTCCATGCCGGCGGAATGGCCAGGGATCGAATACGCAGACACTCCTCCGGATCCGTGATGCGAGTGGCATCCGGCCAATAGAATGCCCAGCCCTTACCGAATCGGCGCCGTGTAATACCCGGCACACCATCGGTTACGTAATTGAGCCCGCTACGGCTGGCAGCCTTGCGAAGTTCAACAATACGCGGCGAATCCATCAAATCCATGCGAAGTAGCGAGTGCAGCCATTTTTCGTTGGTTTCGTCGTTGCAAAGCAAAATGGCGGCCCGGCCTCCGACCGCAGCCGGCCGTGAACCTCCCGTAAGACTGCCCAGCGCGCCGTGTGACAAGGCCCGCCCATGTTCCAGCGCTGGAGCCAGATATTGGTTCTGGCCCATTTCTGAACAGGCTCGCGGCCCCGTATTCACCCGCTTACGACTTCTGCGTGTCAATCCACGGAATGTTCGCGCATGCTGCGGGAGCTGGGTGCTCGGAATCGCGAGGCGGTGCAGCGTGCTGGCGGACTTCCCTGTTCGCCAGCGGTTCCGTAATGGCGCGACGAATATGCGCAAGTTGCGCGTTCTCGTCGTAAGCCATCTGTCTTCCCGCTCGCCTCACGCCAAGGTCGCGCCACAATGCAGGCAAATTCACAACGCGAGGAGCGTCTTTCATGCAGTCGTACAACTCTGCCAGCACGTTAGTGCCGGTTGCGCGTGCGCCCACTGAATTGAGTCGCTCGACCGTCCATTCTTTGGTGATGTTGCCACCCTCCGCTACCGTGCGTTGCAGCACGTGCTGCAAACCCTTGCGGTTAGACGTGCGCCGGCGAATTTCGACATCGGCGATCAAAAAATACATTGCTCCGCCCCAATACGTCCTGCCCCAGGTCGGCGTTCCGTCCAGACCCTGATCACCACTTCGGGGCTGGCCTTGTGGCAAGCCGGCGACCAGTTGACGCCACACCTCATCGACCGGGATCAAACCCGACTGAACCCGCGCTATGGGCTCTACGTAAGTGGCGACGCCTTCGTGCAGCCAGTTGCGTCCGGCGACAAACGGAAATCCGTGGTGAACCAGCTCATGCACCAGCACCCAATCCCGTTCGAGACCCCGCAAAGTGTTGTCACGGCCAAACAGAATACGGCTTGCCGCACCGCCATAGCCGAAGGTAGTCCCGTTCATACGGCTGCCAGACACTGGAACAATCAACATTTTCGCGGTTCGGGTTGGCAGGCGACCGTAATAGGCCACAATGGATTGCGCTGAAGATTCCACCCACGCAAGAATTTCCTCGTGCGACAAACGCGTCCTTCCCGGCGCGAAAGCCACTTCCAATACGCCCTGTTCCAGTTCGATACGCGTGGCTGAAAGGTCGGAAAACGCCTGATAAGGGAAGCCGGCGCCGTTGTAGATCGACTGAGGTACGACCTTGCGCACCGGAACCAAAAACGCCAGCAGTATCAGAAGCGAAGCAACGGCCAGCGTTCTGAAAAAAGCGGGGTGATTCTCCAGCACGGGCTTCCTCTGTCGGATATCTCCACACCATGGTGGAATAGATGATGGTGGAACAGATAACGGTGGCGCAGATATCACAACAATACGCCAGGTTTCCCCGGGCGGATGTGCGGCGCGGGATGTTTGTCCAGGTAGAGACACAAAAAAAGCGAGGGGCCATCAGGCGTTTTGCCTGTTGGCCCCTCGCATGCTCGGGAGAGAGCTGGGTTGATCAAATCAAGCCGATCCCATCAACCCGGGACTACTTAGTTATGCGTGACCGAGTTGATGTCGCCGAAGCGGTAGTTGCCAGCGGACTGCACGAACGGCTTGGCTTGCTTGGACGTACCCTTCTGGGTCACCGCGCTCAGGTCGCTCCAGCTCGGCTGCGATCCGCCAACCTGCTCCTGCTTGCCCGAGATCGAACCGTGGGTCACGTCCGAGATGTCGTTAACGGCAGCAAAGGCGTTGAAAGAAAAACCGAGTACGGCGGCAGCG
>DATKYN010000144.1:0-8422 GCA_035528435.1 Burkholderiales bacterium | reverse complement strand
GCCTCCAGGTCTCGTCTTGACCTTGCTGCCCAGTTCCGACCAGGCCCGTTGCATCAACACGTTAAGTATCGCGAACAAGACGCTGGTGCTCAAACCAATCATCAGCACACCGTTCACCGCTTCAAGTGCGCCGAGCAAGCGCCGCTTTTCGCTCATCACAAGATCGCCATAGCCCAGCGTTGCGAAATTCACAGTCGAGTGATAGAAGGCCGTGGCAAAGTCGGTAAACTCTCCCAGATTCATGAACACCACCGCCCATATGGCCATCTGAACAAAATTTCCACCCACCATCATCAGCATAATCACGGTAAGAATAGTTGACGCACCAGGCACCGTTGCTCGGATCCAACCTCTTTGTTCAATACTGTCCAGCACGCGCAGCATGATGCTGACGACAAGGCACTGGATGCCCACGCAAACCGCCATGGTGACGCACCCGATAACGAGATTTCCGTTCATCACCACCTGTCACCCAAACCAGCCGCGTCTGCGAAAGAACAGATACATGCCTGTGCCAACCAGGGCCATCGCGCCCAAGGCTATCGGATAACCATAGGCGATACCCAACTCCGGCATGATCTGGAAATTCATGCCCCAGATCCCCGCCATCAATGTGGCCGGCATGAAAATCGCCGACAGAATGGTCAGCATCCCGAGACGACGATTGGTCTTGTCCTGAGCATGCATATCCAGTCTTGATCGCAGATCTCCAATGCTTGTGTCCGCACGCTCCAGGATCCTGCTCGCCACCCCCAGGTTAACCAACGCACAATTCAGGTACTCGTGCGCGTCCTCGCGACGGAAGAAGGACTTGTCCGTCGTGCACAGGGCCTGCAAGGACGGGAGTTGGTCGGTGGCCACCATTCCAAGCGCCAGCACCCGCGAACGCACTTCCAGAATTTCATTTACGGTGACTGCGTCCGCATCCCGATCCATTCTCTCATCGAGGGAAACAATAGCCTTTCTCAGAGCTGTAGTGTGCTGCAAACACGCCAGCGACAAATCGATCATTAGCGCAGCCACAAGAGAGGCAATACTGCGCTCGGCAAGCCAGGACTCCGAATCCTGCAATTCATCGAGCCGTTGCCGAGCCAGAAAAGGTCCGTGATGCACCGTGAGCAACAAGTTCTCCCTGCAAACCAATGCGACGTAGTCCACCTCATCGCGATCCTTGGTGTCGGCCAGAACCGGCATGACGAAGCAGATCTCTGTGTTGAGTGGATAGAAGCCGGGACGATCACGCGCGTCAAGACAGAGCTGCCGGGTCAATCCACTGATACCCAGGCTATCCAGCCACCCTTCCAGCTCTTCGTCCGAGAAATCCTGCAAGTCAAGCCATACTCGCGCATCTGCGTCGCGGCAGGCACTGACCACGCTCCCGGAATCAACCTGGGTCAGATGCAGTGAGTCATCAATTTCAAAGCTGTTGGCAATCATCGTCGCATACCCTTTAATTCAACTCCGCACTGACGGAAGTCCTTACACCGCTACCTGCGCTGCAGGTTTCAATCGCGCGGCGAACTGCAATTGCATGGTCGTCCCTGCTACTCCCTCACCGGCTTCGATCTTGCCGGGCCGAACCGCAGCTCTTCATCTGAAATCGTGTGGTGGCTAACTGGTCTTCTCATCTCGCCTTTTGTTGCATTTCAAGCCAGTCAGTGGAAAAGAACGCGAGCAGCATCCCAACGCTCACAGTGGCACAGAAAGAGTGACCCAGGTGTTCCACCCTTCCAACCGGTTTTTGGCGCCCCATTCCCAATACCCTTTGAGATTCAGGTAGGCATCCTTGTCACCCATCTTGAAAAAATACCCCGCCTGCGGTCCGATTCCGTTTACACGCGACTTGAAATCCCCCAGCACGGCACCCTCGCCGCTATCGCCCGTGATCTGGTAGAAGAAATAACCGACCAGACCGACATGCCACTGCTCGGACAGGAATTGCGAGGCACCCCAGTCAAGGTGAGCGTCGATACCGTTCTGATAGTTGGTATCGGGATTCTCGAAGTTGTAGGTCAAACCTGCCGTCGCCGAAAACTCGCGACCGGTCTCCATGTTGAGGTAGGTGTATCCGCCGCCAGCATCCAGCGCCCAGTGATTTGTGCCGATATTAACCAGACGCCCAACCTCGTAACTACCCACTGGCACACCTGCCATCGCATAAGTCATCGTATTGTGGTTGCCATCATTCCAACGCACGGCGGCTGACGGATACAGATCCCCAACGGAAGTCAGCGAATCACTCTCACTTGCCGACAAGACGCCGCCTTGCGGTCCGGTCAGAGTTGCATCGACGTCGGCTTTTGCACGCCCGTAGACTCCGGCCATACTCAGCGTCAACTGGCCGCCCCATACGGGGTCGGTGAACGCGTAGGTGGGAATGGCCAACAGCAAGTCCTCGCTGACGTCCAGGCCCAAAGTAATCCTGCCGGCGTTGGGGAACTCCTGGCTGCCACCCGCGTCGCCAGACAGATGGTAGTAGACCACTGGCAAGGACCACCCTGGCGCGCTGGGCACCGCAGCGAAGCTGCCGTATTGACCTGGCAGCCAGAAGCTCACGGCGTCTTCGTCGGCATACGCCAACGGGGCAAACAAGGTACTGCTCAACAAAGCCAGCGCCGATACTGTCGAGATCACCCTTTTCCAACTGTTGCTCCTCTTCATGTCGCGCTCCTTCATCTCACAATTCATCATCAAGACCTCTCAGACAGCCTCAACAGGCACCGGAGCCAACCGGGCCTACTTCTCTCCGTCTTTCGGAAAATGCTGTTTGGCTTTCGCAAATGCGTCCTTCATCGAATCGAAGGAAAGCTTCAGCCCATGCGAAATGTCATTCCATGCACTTGCGGATGCGCTCTCGAGTTCTCCCCATTGCTGTTTTGCTTCCTGGAATTCGCGCTCGAGTTCTTCAAGATGCGACTGAATGTTGTCCCGGGCATCCCGGGACCCCAGGTTCATCTGCAATCTGGCTTCATCGATCCGTGTTTGCCATGTCACCAGTTCTTCTTCAAGCCGGGTTTTCAGTTTGCTTTCTTCAGCTTTTTTGTCCGTCATGATTTCCTCTCTCATTCGGCGCGGCAGTTTCGCCACGTTCAATTTGACGATCACCAGTTCACCGCCGATTGACTACTTGACCAACTCCACATCCGCCAACTTGAACGTCTTGTTGTAGAAAGTATCTTCGGGCCCATAAAAGCGGAACATTGCATAAGGCTTTTTTCCAGATGTCGGGATCCAGTTCGCCTCCAGCCCTTTGGGCGCTTTGGGGCCGAAATAGAGTGTCACCCCGCCGTCCGCGTTTTTCTTCATTTCGCCGGTATCGCGCGAGGACAAGCCTGGTCGCTCCTCCGGCGAGTAGATGAAGCTATACGTATCGCGGTCGTAGATCGTCAATGACCAGAACTGCTTGACGGGCACTTCCCGGGGCACTGTCAGAGAGTAGGTCTTGCCCGCTCCAAACAGGTCGCCATTAGCATCGTGCATCGTGGCGATATACATCGTCGCCGGTTTCTCCGCGACCTTGCGCGGGAAGTAAATCGCCGAGAACCATGGTCGAACGGCCCTCATGTCATAGTCGACCAGCGAATCAGTTTCCCAAGTGAAGCCCATGTTCTCGTCGTGGAAAAAAATGTTTCGCCACTTGCGGTCCTCCCACCATGCCTCCCCGGGCAGTTCCTCGGCGAAAGTCTCCTGCATGTAGTGATAGGCATCCACAACCGCCTTGCGATAGATCGTCCTGGTCTTGTCGTCCGGGGTGTAAGGTTTGCCCTTCTCGATCCCGATAGTCTTGAGCAAGCCCATCATCGTCTTGTCTCGTGGCATGGGATTCTCAACACTTATGATGTCGTGCAGATCCTCGAACCAGCGCTCGTCATACCGTGCCAGTGTCGGCCAGCGTTCATTCAATGGATCGATGAATTTTGTCGGTGCCGGATTTGGCAAATCCGACAAATTGTAGACGGCGACCTTGCTGGCAAGCGCATCCAGATCCTTCTGCGTGCCTGTTGGAGACGGCACGTTTCGGAACGCAAAATCGATACGAAAGCTTGGGCTTTTGACTTCAGTAAAACCAGCGGGGATGTCACCCGACCAACCGGGAGGGGTAAGAACCAACCTGGCACCCTTTCCCTTGTCGATGCCAATAGGACCGATATCGACGAAGGTCTGATACCAGTGATCCGCAATCTGCCCGAACAAGCCGGCCTTGTCGTTCGCCGGGGGCACCTCGACCACGACCGGACCCTTGCTGAGGTCCATAGTGCAGTTGACATAGGGCGAAACGTTGTTCGGGGTCAATGCCTCAAAGTAAGGTTTCACACCTGCCGACCAGGCCAGTACGACGTTATCTCCACCGCCGATCGCAAGTGTGCCGCGCCGCAGGCCCAGTTTGTTGACCATGGGCACGGACCACAGAACGGCCTCGAAGGCGCGCTGATACAGCACCTGATCCTTGAAAGCATCGAAATTTCTGAACGAGGCCCTGGTGTTCTCCGGGGGTTGACCACCGATCGGCTCGGCAGGCATCTGCTGCGCCTGGCTTGTGAACATCACACCAAAGCCCAGTAACGCCACAAAGGCAAGTGCCGAAATGGTTTTCGTCGTCATTTGAATCCTTTCCTGATCAACATCGCTATCTCCGTTTCAACCATACTTGCCGCATTTCACGGCACTCAACACGGGCAGTCAGCATCACCCCAGAGGAATCCCCCCGACTCGCCTCAAGTACAAGTATCGCTCGCAAAGCGAGCCGCGGAATCCCCCGGGATAGGGGGTTTATGGGGGAGCAAGACCTCGTCGCAGGGCGACAGGCGTGACCGGATTCGTTGCCCGCTGCACAATGGTCACGATCAATGCAAGCAGCCAGGGCGTCGTGTAGCCCATTCACCGCAGCACCATCAGAAACCAACAGATTAGCCAATCGTCACAGAAGGGGATTCGCCCGAAGTCAGGATGATTTCAGGGAGCCGGCCGATTACGCCGTGGGCGGCACTTTGCCAAGATAGCGAACCGAACGCAGGGTCAGGTGCAGCTCGTGCAATGTCTTGATAATGCCGGCGAGTTCCGGCTGGTCCCTGATCGCACCCTGCAATACAGTGACTTCTACATTGCCATCAGGCACATATGAAGATAGCTGCATCGCGCCGAAGCGAGTCGACCAGTTATTGTGCAGCCGGCCTTGTACTTCTATTCGGTAGAAACCCGGTGCCGCGAAAGATGATTTACTGGCAGCAGACATGAGCCTCACCCAGTAAGCCTATTTGCCGGGCAGAATTTGAAACGTCGCGCATAAGTAAACGATCGCACAGACTGGCGCACGGCGAGCCCCCCAAAACGGGGGAAAAACGGGTTATTGATGCAGCGCCCGGGAATTCATGACCTGCACCGCAATGGCTGCCGCGTCACGGCGATTGTGAACATTCAGCTTGTCGTATAGCCGCTTCAGGTGGCTTTTCACTGTCTCCGGTGAGACAAACAGGCGCGCGGCAATCTCCTTGTTCTGCAACCGCTGCGCCAGCAATTCCAGAATCGCCAACTCACGATTGGTCAGGGTTTCCGGTATGCCACTGTCGCTTTCTACGACACCAGGTTGATTGACCGCTTCCACAACCTCGGGCGCTGTTTCTTCGCTAAACACAGACATTACGTGACGGCCGAAATCCGAGATATCGTGCTGCTTGTCGAGGCGCGCCATAAGGGCTGCCATCGCCGGGCCCTGCTCCAGAAAAGGTCGTACCCAGCCGCCAGGCGCCGCAAGTTGCAGCGTCTCGCCCAGACACGCCACTGCCTTTTCAGCATGATCCAGCTTTTCAAGGGCGATACTGCGCAAGGCCCCGGCCTCGATTTCCTGGTTGACCAGGTTCCACGACTGGTTTCGGGCTGAGATTTCTCGCAGCAGGTCCAGGGCCTGATTCAGGCTTTCATCGCTTCCCAGCGCGATCCATACCCGCACACGGGTTAGCGCGGGCACCTCCAGCCACATAAACATTTCCGCGAACCTCGCAGGCTCGCTGTTATTTCCGGCCCACACAAGCCCGCTCGCGGCATCACCGCGCAACGCAGCGCAACGCGCCTGGCAGGACTGCGCAATTTCGAGACAGGAGGGATCGTTCAACTCCCGCGCAAAATCCAGTAACTGCTGCACCGTTTTCTTCGCGGCATCTTGCTGCCCCAGCAGTTGCTGGCAAAGCGCCAGCCCGGCAAAACAGTCGACCGCCGCGATTTTATGCAGCACGTAGCATTGCCTGGCTGCGTCCGCGAAGTGACGTGCTGCCTGCTCCAAATCGTAACAATGCAGGAATGTGCACGCTCGCATGTACACGCTCCACGCCATCGCGTAATGCATTCCGCCACTTCTACCGACGGACTCGATGCGCAGGGTTTCAGATCTTGCGCGATCCAGATCCCCCGCAAACATGTAGGTAAAGTACAAGCCGGAAATCATGCGTGAATAATAAATACCCTGATTTCTCGATGCTTTCCTGAGATGTTCGCCAAGAAAATCTAGAGCCTTTTGGGTATCGCCGAGCATTTGATAACTCATCCCCTCCAGCGTATTGGCGAGGCCAAGATACAGTCGATGCTCTTGCGACAAGCAGCCACGCGCCACCGCGAAGCATTCCTGACTGGCGCCAGCCTCACCGCTCCAGTACAGGGACGCGCCTTGCAAAACCTTATACTCCCCCCATAACGAAGTTCCTTCAACGCGCGCGTCGAACAGGTCGGCCGCGCGTTGCAGAATATCCGACATGGCCGAAATCCGGGAGCTCTCGTAAGCAATCCATGCCCGTGCGAGCAATAGATCCGGACTTTGCTCCGCGATCGAGGGCAACATCTCCAGCCAACGTTCCAATACGTACCAGTTGCCGAGATTGAGCTGCGCGTGTCGATGGCGCTCGACGATGTTCACAGCCGCCGGTTCGTCGTCCGCGGCGAGTGCATGACGAATCGCCTCATCGACCAGATCATGCTGGTCGAACCAGCGGCTTGCAGCCATGTGAAGGGCGCGTATTTCCCGAGAGTCCAGTCTCGAGGTCAATTCACGCTGCAATAACTCCTGGAAAAGGTGGTGGTAACGAAACCACACTCCCTGGCTATCCAGCGGAATGATAAAAAGATTTTCTTTGTAGGCAGACTGCAGAAATTCGTTGCCACCCTGCGGCTGGCCGCAAACCGCTTCGCACAGCGGCGCACAAAACCGGTCCAGCAACGCGGTTCTGGTCAGACAGTCGCGCTCATCTTCCGGGAGTGCGTTCAACACCTCGCCGACCAGGTACGCCTGTATGTCTCGAGTGCCGCCACGAAACCGTGACAGCAATTTGTCCGCATCAGAGGAATTACGTAGCGCCAGCGCGACCAGCTTCAGACCGGCAACCCAACCTTCCAATTCCCGATCCAGATTGGCCAGCGCAGTTTCGCTCGCGTCAGACCTGACCGTCCTTTGCAAAAACATGCGGGTTTCGGGCAAGTTGAGCCGCAGGTCCAACACCCGGATATCCGTCATCTGCCCCAATGCTCGCAGTCTTGCCAGCGAAAGTGGCGGGTCAGAACGGCTAACGATAACAAGATGCAATGGAATCGGGGGATGAGCCAGCAACCTTTCCAAAAGGTCATGGACGGCTGAGCTGGCATCGATACGATGATAATCATCGATCACGAGGATGAACGGCCGCTCAATGTCATCGAGCTCATTGCTGAGCACCGCTGCCAGCGTATTCACCGAGGGAAGGTCCCTTGCCTTGAGAAGGCTTTGCGTCTGCTCGCAGACATCCGCAAATGTCTTGCGCAACGCCGCCACGACATACGTCAGGAACGTCCGCAAGTCGCCGTCGCCAACATCCAGAGACAGCCAGGTCGAAGGCCAGTCACTGTGTTCCAGCCAGCTCGCAACCAGAATGCTTTTTCCGTAACCGGCCGGTGCCGAGACCAGTGTTAACGGACGAGAGCGCTCTTTATCGAGAAGGGCAATAAGGTTCTCGCGCCTGACCAGGTCGTGCGGCAGCGGCGGCCGATGCAACTTGGTTTCAAGCACCGGATCAACACTTTTTAAAACGTCAGCGCTCACGTCTTTGTACTCAAGCCCATATCACCTGCCAGACTCATGCTAAACACTCGCCTGCAACGATACAGCATTTACCCGATTCACCGGAAATCCGGGTGCGCCGGGGAGTACGTCACGACAATTCCCGGTAGCTCATGAAATCAATGATACGACACTGTGCCGCGATTGATCTGGCGTAATTATCGGAATACAAAAAACCATTCAAGATGCTGATGTTTTATGATCGCACCGACGTTCAAACCCAGCATCGAGCACGAGCAACATTCCGCCCGGCGATCGAGAACGATTATGATTTTGACATCACGGCAGCGATTCCCCCGGAACAGGAGGTTAAGGGGGAATCAGGTCTGGTCGCAATGCAACCGT
>DATKYN010000143.1:0-8718 GCA_035528435.1 Burkholderiales bacterium | reverse complement strand
GCTGAGTGCCCTTCGCAGTCTGCGCGGTACGCTAATCGCTGTGCCCATCGTCAACGTGTTCGGGTTCATCGCGCTATCCCGGTACCTTCCGGACCGGCGCGACCTTAACCGGTGCTTTCCCGGTTCGCCAAAAGGGTCGCTTGCCGGTCGGCTCGCTCATCTTTTTCTGAGCGAGATCGTAGCGAAATGCACTCACGGCATCGATCTGCACACTGGAGCGGTTCACCGGGTGAATTACCCACAAATACGGGTCAACCTCGACGATCCGGAGGCGGCACGTATGGCTACGAATTTCGGTGTGCCTGTCGTGATCAACGCCACTCAGCGTGACGGCAGTTTGCGTCAAGCGGCGGTAGAGCAGAATGTGCCGGTGATCGTATACGAAGCGGGTGAAGCCTTGCGTTTTGACGAGATGTCCATTCGAGCAGGAGTCAAAGGCGTGGTCCGCGTCATGCGCGCGCTGGAAATGTTGCCGGCCAGCAAGCATGCGGCAAAGCAACCCGAGCCGATCATCGCGCAATCAAGTACCTGGGTCCGCGCGCCGGCGAGTGGCATCCTGCGCGCCAGCAGTGTGCTGGGCTCACAAGTTCGTGAGGGAGAAGGCTTGGGGTTTGTCGCAAATTCCCTGGGCGAGAGCGAGGTGGAGGTCAAATCACCGTGCGACGGCGTCCTCATCGGTCGCACCAACCTGCCCCTGGTGTACGAGGGCGATGGCTTGTTTCATATCGCTCGTGTAAACGGAACGAAGGGGGTTGCGAAAATTCTCGACGCATTCACGCCTGAGCAAGAGTACGACGAAGGCCTGACCGCAGAGCTGGCCGACGATCCTCTATTGTCATGAAAGACTGTCTGAAAATCTTCCAGTGCCACTGCTATGTCAGCAGCTGTGGCTCAGGGAAAAGTGTTCCCGGGCTTGAATGACTGCTTTGATAAACGAGCATTCATTCAGAGAATGGCGACTGCTTTCTCCAGACTGATGCCGATTTTCCCTCTTTGGCGCATTTGCTAACCGCCGAGTGCTTCCAACGGATGGGCACCCGACCAGGCTGGCTCAAAATGCGCATCGACATAGCTGTCGGGAATATCCAGCGCGGTCTTGTATGCCCACTTCGGATTCCGGTCTTTGTCGATTAGCAGCGCACGTATGCCTTCTGCAAAATCCGGGTGTCGAATGCACTGATACGCGATCACCAGTTCCATCCTGAACATGTCCGCCAGTGACATGCCCTTCGCGCGTCGCATTTGTTCGATAAATATTCTCGCGGTGGTGGGTGAGCCGTGTTTATAGGTCGCCATGGCAGCATCCAGCCACTCGTCCCCGAAAGCAGCCGTTGAATCAAAGACAGAGAAAAAATTGTCGGCCTTGAGACACGCCTCCATCAACTCCGTAACGCGGTCCCGACGAGGCAGCAAATTCATCCGCAAGGTTTCCGATGTCCGGTACTGCTCAAGCATCTTCGTAACAAGCTGGGAATTGTCCTGCTCGCTGGAGCCCAACGGGAGAATCGCCAGCGAAGCGAAGATGTCTTCCTTCTTTTCGGGATCAACGACTACGTCAAGCAAACCGAGTTCAAGTGCGTCACCGGCAGCTAACTGGCAACCGGTCAGGCCAGCGAACAATCCCAGATTGTCGGGCAGGCTTGACAGGAATTTCGTCCCCCCCGCATCGGGGAACAGGCCGATCGTGATCTCGGGCATGGCAATTCTGGTGGTGGGCGTGCCGATGCGATGTGAGCACCCTCCCAGAAGTCCGAGACCACCACCCATGACAATGCCGTTACCCCAGACGACAATGGGTTTTGTCGCAGTGTGCAGCGCATAGTTCAGTTTGTATTCGTTCAGGAAGAAGGCTTGCGCGTAGGGATTGTCGCCGCCGTCTGCTTCGCGTATGGCGCGGTACAGCGCGGTGATATCTGCGCCAGCGCAGAATGCCCGATCACTGCTGCTGTCAAGAACGATACAGGCAATGCTGTCATCGGCCAGCCATGCATCTATTTTTGCAGCGAGTCGGTCGATGGTTTCGAGCAACAGGCTGTTAAGCGGTTTTTCACGGACCAACGTCGCAATTGCGACCTGTTGCCGGCTACCGCCTCTGTCAAATCGAATCAATTCTTCCATCTTGTCATTGCCTTCCAGTACTGAAACTTCTTTGAGCCATCATTTTGCATCGAGATCGCACGAAACTCGGCGTCCCTGGACTGGACCGCGGGTAACCACGTTCTGTTGTCTTGCCATTGCACAGAAACGCCCTTTCAATGTGGGCATTGCGTGGTCGATGTTCGTCTCGAACGTCCAGCGCTCAACGTGTATTGAATACTTCCTTGTTCACGACGTGGTCCATGTTTGGTTTGCCATCGAGGACATCGAGAAGGTTCTGTACCGTTGCTACAGCCATTCGGTCGAATGCTTCGACGGTCACCCCTGCTATGTGCGGGGCCGTAATTACATTCGGAAGGGCGGGTAGCGGGTTGTCCCGCAGTGGCGGCTCCTGGTCGAAAACGTCCAGTCCAGCGCCTGCAATCGTGCCCTGGGTTAGTGCCGCGTGCAGTGCGTGTTCGTCCACGATGCCGCCTCGCGCGGTGTTGACGAGATACGCTGAGGTTTTCATGCGCGCAAGGCGAGCGGCGTCGAACATGCCAATGGTTTCACTGCTCTTCGGGCAATGGATGGTGACGAAGTCTGCCCGGCCCAGCGCGGCATCGAGTTCGGTAACAGGGTCGCACTGCGCCGCCCTGACTGCTTCCGCTGCAACATAGGGGTCGTAGACGAGAACGGTCATGCCGAGTGCCAGACTGGCTCGGGAAATCCGCGTGCCGATGCGACCAAAACCGATCACCAGCACCGTTTTTCCAAACAGGTCAACCGGAAGTTCGTTGAAACGATTCGCCCATTGGCCGTCACGAACCATGGCGTGCATCGCCGCGCCACGCTTGGCGAGCGCGAGCATAAAGAACAATGCCTGCTCCGCGACTGAGGGCGAGTTGGCGGTGCCAGTCACCATCAGTGGTATGTTGTTTCTGGTCAGGACTGCCACGTCGACGGTGTCGTAGCCAACTCCGATACGCGCTACCGCGCGCAGGTTCGGCGCGGCTTGCACTTCAGCTTCGGCAAACGGGGTGAGGCCAAGCGCGACACCGTGCACATCAGCGAGCAGGGCGTGAAGCGCTGGAGTGGGAATGCCGACATCGAAGGGTATTGCCTCGATGTCCGCGCGGGTTGTGGCGACCTCCCAGCCCGCGCGAGCCATTGTGGCCGGGAGCAAAAGCTTCAGTTTCTTGCGGTCCATTGTCGCGTGACTCCGAAATTGGTTTGTTCGTTATCGAGCCTATCGGCAGGTCCGCTTCCGCTTGTCTGATCCGGTCGATACGAAGACAAGCGAGCAGCGTCTCTACACCGGATCCCAGGTAAACACGTCCTGCGACCGGTCCAGTGCATAGAAATGCGCTTTCAGGGCCGGGATTGCATGATTGCCGATCGTCTCCGGCGTCCAGCCTTCGGAGCGCTGCACCGAGCGCAGCGGCCGGCTCTGGCTGAACAGAAAGATCTCGTTGGCGCGCACGCCGAAAATCTGCCCGGTGACATCCGCGGCATCGTCGCTCGCGAGATAGACCGCGAGCGGCGCGATCTTGGACGTTTCCATCCGCTTCAGCTTCTCGACCCGGGCTTTCTGTTCATCCGTTTCGGTTGGAATCGAACCGATCATGCGGCTCCAGGCAAATGGGGCAATGCAATTCGACCGGACCTTGAACCGCGCCATGTCCATCGCGATCGATTTCGACAGCCCGGCAATACCCAGTTTCGCCGCCGCGTAGTTGGCCTGGCCAAGGTTGCCGACCAGCCCTGAGGTCGAAGTCATGTTGATGTAGCAACCGCGATTTTCGCTTCTGAAATATGGCGCAGCCGCACGCGCGACGTAAAACGATCCGTTCAAATGAACGTCGATCACCGCTTTCCATTCGTCGATACTCATGTTGAAGAAAAACCGATCACGCAGAATGCCTGCGTTGTTGACGACACAGTCGAGCCGCCCGAAGGTGTCCAGCGCCGTCTGAATGATCCGGTTCGCCGCATCCCAGTCCGCCACGCTGTCCGTGTTGGCGATAGCGCTGCCACCGGCGGCAGTGATTTCGTTAACGACTTCCTGCGCGGGACCGGCATCCTGGCCTTCGCCGCCCACCGAGGCGCCGACATCGTTGACCAGGACCTGTGCGCCATTTGCGGCCATCGCGAGGGCGAAATCCCGGCCGATACCTCTCCCCGCACCCGTGACCAATACGACCTTGCCTTCCAGCATCTTGCCCATGCACTTTCTCCATGATTCGCGTGTTGGGTAGACGAACTCCGTCTACCCTCGTTCGTTTGCAAAGCTTAACGCAACGGACCATCGCGTACCGACAGTGTTGCTATAGTTGGGCTTCGATTGGACGAATTACAGAACGGATAAACCTATGACCATCAAGCGCAAAGCCTGCGTTGTGGGTGCGTTTGAGCACCCCGCGCGCAAGGCGCCGGACAAATCTGTCGCGCAACTGCACGCCGAGTCAGCCCGGGGCGCCTTACTTGACGCGGGGCTGACCAAGGACGATATCGACGGCTATTTCTGTGCCGGCGATGCGCCGGGTCTGGGGCCGCTGTCGATGGTCGATTACATGGGTCTTAAGGTGCGCCACATTGATTCCACTGATACCGGCGGCTCGTCTTACGTGGTCCACGTGGCCCACGCCGCCGAAGCCATTGCACTCGGTAAATGTGACGTGGCGCTGGTGACCCTTGCGGGCAGACCACGATCCGAAGGTTCTTCGGGCACCCAGGCGCGCAACTACGGTGCCGCCGCCCCGGACGTGGCTTTCGAATTTCCTTACGGGATGGCGACTGCCAACGGCTACGCCATGGTTGCGATGCGCCACATGTACGAGTTTGGCACCACCAGCGAGCAATTGGCGTGGATCAAGGTCGCGGCATCACATCATGCGCAGCACAACGAGCATGCGATGCTGCGCGACGTTGTCACGGTCGAAGACGTTCTGGCTTCACCAATGATTTCCGATCCGCTGCACCGGCTCGACTGCTGCGTCGTCAGCGACGGCGGTGGCGCTGTCATTGTTGCGCGGCCGGAAATCGCGAAGTCCCTGAATCGGCCCGTCGTGAACATCCTCGGTGCCGGCGAAGCCCCCAAAGGACAAAACGGCGGCAAGCTCGATATCACCACATCCGGTGCGGCCTGGTCGGGACCGGCCGCATTTTCCGAAGCCGGGGTCAAGCCATCCGATATTCAGTACGCATCCATCTACGACAGCTTCACCATCACGGTGCTGATGCAGATCGAGGACCTGGGTTTCTGCAAAAAAGGCGAAGGCGGAAAGTTCGTGGCCGATGGCAACCTGATCTCGGGTACCGGCAAGCTGCCTTTCAACACCGACGGCGGGGGACTGTGCAACAACCATCCGGCAAATCGTGGCGGCATGACCAAGGTGATCGAAGCAGTGCGCCAGTTGCGTGGCGAAGCTCATCCGAAGGTGCAGGTGCCGGACTGCCGTCTCGCACTGGCGCAAGGTACCGGCGGGCAACTGGGGTCGCGCCACGGCAGTGCCACTGTCATCATGGAACGGGAATAGGAGATCGCAGCTTTGAACACAACACTGGCTGAAACCGCAGAGCGAAAAGCTCCCGCGCCGACAATCAACCCCGAAAATGAACGCTATTTCAATGCGGCCGGAAAAGGCGTATTACTGATAGGCAAGTGCAATGCGTGCGGCGAATATCACTTCTATCCGCGTGTGCTTTGTCCGCACTGTTTTTCTGACAACACCGAGTGGGTGCCGGCCAAAGGCACCGGTGTGATCTACACTTGGAGCACCATGCGCCGCGGCGTGCCGGTGCCTTACACGATCGCCTACGTCACGCTCGATGAAGGCGTTTCGATGATGACCAACATCGTCGATTGCGACACGGACGCGCTCAAGATTGGCGACAAGGTCAGCCTGGTGTTCAAACCCGCTGAAGACGGCACGCCGGTGCCGATGTTTACGTTGGAGAGTGTCTAGCCCACAGGCCGGGTCGACTTCTTCAGCTCAGGCGCCTATATTTGTGCTGGGTAGCCTTTTCGCGGAGGGGGAATGACAAGCGGCACACCGCAGCTCGCGAAACTTTCTCGACCGCGTCTTTATGAAGCGATGCCGCGCGAACGGTTGTTCCGGCTGCTGGACAAGAAGCGCGCGCATCCTGTTATTCTGGTTTCCGGGCAGCCCGGAGCGGGAAAAACCACCCTCGTCGCGAGTTATATCGAAACCCGTGGCATCGACTCGCTGTGGTTTCAGATGGATGACGGCGACCGGGATGTCACAACGTTTTTTTTCTATCTCAATCGCGCCTGCAACAGCCTCTCTGGAGCTCGCGCACCGGCGCTAAACGTGTCCCCGGAGCAAATGCATGACCTGAGAGGATTCGCTCGCCAGTATTTTCGGCGTTTCTTCGAGGGCCTGACCAAGGGCACGTTGCTTGTGCTCGACAATCTGCAAGAGATTGATGACGCGCCAGATCTGCAAACGGTGATCGGCCAGATGATGCTGGAGGTGCCGCTTGGCATTTCTGTTTGCCTGATTACCCGGACGGATTTGCCACGGGGATTCTCACCGCATATTGCTTCGCAACGTGTTACGTCAATTGATTGGAGCATCCTGCGATTTACCGATGAAGAGGCGCACGCGCTTGCTTCGTACAAGGACTCCGGGCCGCTATTTATTGATCAGGCTGTATTCAGCAAACTGGACGGTTGGGCGGCGGGCCTCGTGCTGATGCGGGAGCAGGCGCGGGCCGTCGGGACAGAACGCGGGAGTCTGGTTGAATCATCACCCACCGCCGTATTTGACTATTTTGCCGCCGAGATTTTTGACCGGCAGGATGCGAAAACGCGACAGGTTCTGCTAAGCACCGCCTATCTTCCGTACTTCACCGCCGACATGGCGGAGCAGGTTTCCGAACAAACCGATGCAGGCGCAATCGTGGATGGCCTCTATCGCCGCCACCTGTTCGTCAACCAACGTCCGGACAAATCGTATGAACTGCACGCCTTGTTTCGTGAATTCTTGCGCAGCCGGGCGCTCGATCACTTTGGCCTAGAGGACTTGTCTCTGTTGCGGCGAAGGGCTGCAAAGTTGTTGCTTGTGTCCGGGGATCCCGATTCCGGTTTCGGACTTTTTGTCGGCGCGACGGACTGGGCTTCCGCACGCCGACTGGTGCTCGACCATGCCGACAGAATGCTCAAGCAGGGGCGCTGGCAGACGCTCGAAAAATGGTTGTCTGCATTGAGAGGGGAAGACTTTGATGCAGAGCCGTGGCTGATTTACTGGCGCGGCATGACCGAGCTCGCCGTCGACGCGCCAAAGTCCCGGTCGATTTTCGAGGCAGCATATGAAAAATTCTCCGCGTCGCGAAACCGTACCGGGACGTTTATGTCGGTCGCGCAAATCCTGCGCGGGTATTTCCTGGCGTGGGATGCTGTAGTTACGCTTGACCCGTGGATCTCGGTGATGGAAGGGTTGATTGCCGATTCGGCACCCGTCACTGATGAGGCTTTGCATCTCGCCTATGGTGCGATGCTGGTCGCATTGCTCTACCGCAAGCCAACGCATTCACTGCTTCCGGTATGCGCGAAATGGGTAGCTGATAACCTCGAGGTTCAGGACGACCCGACGCAACGCCTGGAACTCACAACCTGTCTGCTGCATTACTACGATCTCATGGGCTATTTCGACCGGTGCCAGCCCCTGATCGAGAATAAAAAGAACGGGCTGCTGACGAACCCGGAAATCGCGCCCAGCGCCAGGATGATGGGGTGGATTCGTTACGCCTGTCACTTCGAAATGTCGGGAGGGGATCGGGACGCTGCGATCGACGGCGCGGATCGCGCCATCGCGCTTGGACAGGAAGAGGGACTTCCCGACAGTCTTCTTGCGTTTGCCTTGGACTTGCGCGCGCACATGCTCAACGCCTTTGGTGAATGGCAAGGAGCACTAGAGGATCTGGAACGGGGACGACGTATCCTGCCGCACTCGCAGTTGGTCATCGTGATTCATTTCTACTGGGCTCAATTCTGGTCTGTTGTACTGTCAGGGGACATGGCGCGGGCGGCTGAATTATGGAAAGCGTTCGGGACACTGCCAATGGCGGGAGTGCCGTTCAACACGGCCTACAATCAGTCAGCGGTATTCTTTCTTTGCGAGTCGGGGAAAAGTGCCGATGCATTGGAACGTGTTACGAAATGGCATGCGGCGCTCGAAGGCATGAAAAGTCCTTTCCTGAATTTCAATCTCCTGCTGATGAAGAGCTTTGTATTGCTGAGGCGGGAGTGTTTCGACGAAGCGCGTGACTCGCTGGCACAGGCGCTGACAATCGGGGCGGCACGGCGTTTTTCGACGACATTGGGGTGGGTGCCGCAGTTGATGGCTCCATTGTTGGGCTTTGCGCTTGAGAATAGCGTCGAGCGCCGCTACGTTTGCCACCTGATCCGGTGCCGTGACCTGGCGCCAATGGATTCGGGCAACGCTGACTGGCCTTATCCGGTCAAGGTCAAGGCACTTGGCGGCTTCGAGGTCGCCATCGAGGATGAACCAGTCAGGTTCACCAAACGGCCGCAACACAGAACGCTTGCCCTGTTGAAAGCGATCGCGGCATTCGGGGGCGAAAACGTGAGTGTTGTGAAAGTAATTGCGGCACTCT
>DATKYN010000142.1:0-3729 GCA_035528435.1 Burkholderiales bacterium | reverse complement strand
GCCGTAACGCACCATACCGTTACCCGAATCGGGTTCGATGACGCCCACGGTGCGTGCCCGCAGCAGATCGCGCAGGGTGCCGAAGGTCTTGCGCTGATTCTTGATAATCTTGTCGGCGACATTACCGATACCGGTATCGGCGACTGCCTGTTCGGCGAGCCGCTGCGCATTTTCCGGCTTGTACAGCGACCAGGCGACCGCGGTTACAGCCTCGTCCACGCGAGCCTGATCGGCGCCTTTGAACTGGCGCATCGCGTCTTGCGCGCGCTCGATGAGTTGGGCAACGCTGCTTATTTCGTCGTTGCTGGCGTCCGTTACCGCGGAAATTGCTGGTGAGGCCACAATGTACGTCCTGATGATCTGGAAAAGCGCAAGTTTACTCGCTGCTTGCCCGATTTCAAATCGGGCATGCAAACTATTGGGTCTGGCCTCCCCCAAACAACCCCAACTCGCAATTTAAATGGTCATCCCCGCGTAAGCTGCAGTCCGCAATATCGAGGGCTTGCAGCGCGCCTCCGAGGCAAGATTCCCGCCTGTGCGGGAATGACGCTTAAATTGTCATCCCCGCGTAAGCCGCGGTCCGACGTATCGGGATCTTGCACAGCATCCACGATGACTGGTGTGAGGCGCAACGGAGACACCAGGAACTGACATCCTCCGAGGTTTACATCACGCCACCGCTGCAAGATTCCGATACCTCAGATTCCCGCTTGCGCGGGAATGACCGAAACTGCAACAATGCTGCGCTTTGCTATCGGAACCTGATCTTGCTCGCTGAATACGGACCCTGGATCGTCGCCTGGTGCTTTTTCGCGCTCACCTGCGGAGGATTTATCAAAGGCGCGCTCGGCGTCGGCACGCCGTTGTTGACCGTGCCAATGATGGCGCAGGTGCTGCCGCCGCAGATGGCGATAGCCATAATGGCGATCCCGGTGGTCGTCGCCAACATCTGGCAATTTGCCCAGGCCGAGCGTAGCACCGCGGTGGTGGCGCGCTTCTGGCCGACCTTCATCGCCATTCTGATCGGTACCTGGATCGGCGTGAAAATACTCTCGACCATCGACGAAAAGACGCTGATGTTCCTGGTCGGCGTGGCCGTCATCGCCTTTGCCATTCTGCAGGGATCGAAGTTCCGCCTGCACCTGCCCGATCGCCTGGTCAAACCCGCAGGTATTTTGTTCGGTGGCGCCTCCGGTCTGATCGGTGGCGTTTCATCTTTTTTCGGCCCGATGCTGATCACTTACCTGATTTCAATCCGTGGCCTTTCCAAGAATCAGTTCGTCAGCTCGATCAGTTTTCTCTACGTCAGTGCAGTCGTGCCCTGGACGTTGACGCTTTACTACTTCGGTCTGCTCGATGAGCGCCTGCTGGTTTATTCCACTTTCGCCACGCTACCGGTCACCCTCGGTCTGCTGACTGGACAGCGCATCCGCCACTGGATCAGTGAGGAACGTTTTCGCTACCTGATTATCGGCATCCTGGTGATCACGGGGCTTTCGATGCTGTGGCGCGCTGCCCAGTAAACCGCGCAGCCATAAGCCAGGCCAGACATTACCTGCAATCCCTTTACGCTTCGCCAGAACGGAATCAGTTGGACCGCCCGGCACAGGATACTCGGAACCTTGCCCGCGCCCGCGATACCAGCGGCGCTGCATGTTCATCGCTAGACAGTAATCGCCTGCTTGTATAACATCGCCCTGATTTAGCAAAAATCACGCTACTTATAATAATCAATCTGATTTCGGAGGAGCCCAATGAATTTCAGAAAAACTATGGCCGCAAGTGCAATTACGCTGGCCACGACACTGCTATCTGCCAATGTTGCCTACGCCGCCTGCGCGACCGACGGCCTGCCATCGTCGATGGCCAAGCCCGATGGTTACCCGGCGCGCGCGCTGACCATGGTAGTCCCCTACGGTCCGGCGGGTGGTTCCGGCCAGGTTGCCCAGGCAATGGCGCAAGCGGTCAGCGATCTGACCGGTGTGTCCATTAACCGCGATCACAAGCCAGGCGGCTCCGGCACCGTCGGCATGACTGCCTACATGGCTTCTCCGGCAGATGGTTATGCGGTGATGGAACACATCGACGACGCGTCGAGCGCGTACGCGCTGGATTCCGGCCGTCCCAACCCGGCCACCGACCTGATTCCGCTGGTGACATCGCAGATCACCTTTTCGCAGATTTACATCCGCACCGACGAGGATCGCTTCACCGACTGGGAATCCTTCGTCGAATGGGTTACGGCGCAGAATGGCAGGGCGACGATCGCCAACGTTTCCAAGGAAGGCTCCATGGAACGCGTCAACATGAAGTTCATCACCGACGCAACCGGCATGCAAATCCAGCAGATTTCCTTCGATAAAGGCGCACCGCGTTACGGCGCGCTGGCCGGCGGCCAGGTGGATGCGCTGTTTGAACAACCCGGCGACGTGCGCACGTTCATGGATGCTGGCAAGTTCAAGCCGATTCTGACCCTGCTGAAGGAACGCCCCGCGGCCTTTGCCGACGTTCCCAGCCTGACCGATGTCGCACTGGATTTCGACCCCCTGTACCGCTTTCGCGGTTTCTTCGTGCACAAGGACGCCCCCGCCGACCGCGTCAAATGGTTGCAATGGGCTTTCCAGAAGGCCTACTGCCAGCCCAGCTACCAGAAGTACAACGCGAGCAAGTACATGACGCTGATTGAAAGCTTTCGTGACACCCAGGGTTCACGCGACCTGATCAACCAGACCGTTGCCCAATATCGCGCAGTGTACAAGGCCATGGGGCTCGAAGTTAAATAGCGGCGTCACGCTGTTGATAAACCCTCGGCGCCCGGGCTGACCCCGGGCGTCACAGTTCGAGGAGTCGTATAAATGGGTAATCTCAGAACCGGACACCTGGTCGAAGGCGCAATCTGGCTGTCGCTGTGTCTGTTCCTTTACGCCTATTCCTTCGAGTTCGACAGGAACATCGAGATTTACAAGTTCGGCGCCACCGCCTGGCCGCGCAGCATCATCCTGCTGATGGCCATCGCCGCGATCGGACAACTGTTTCAACACTGGAAATACGGTGATATCGGTTCGTCCAACGCCATGCAGGCCGCCAACGCCGACGACGCCGAAGTAGCCGCACACGAAGCTCACCATGAATCGCTGGGCTGGTACCTGTCAACCTTCGCATTGCTGCTCATTCCGTTTGCCTACATGCGCGTCCCCGACTGGATTGCCGCATGGTTCGGAGCGGGCGGTAGCACGCTGCACATCCTGCGGGTGGTTATTGCGGTCATCCTGGTCGGACTATTTCTGACCCAGGTCAAACGCAACATGATGGGTGCGATGCTGACCCTGCCCCTTTTTTTCGCAACGCTGCTCGAAGACATGGGCTTTTATTCACTGGCACCGCTGTTCATCGTTGGCGTCATGTACCTGTTTGGCGAATCCCGTCCCAAACCGATGCTGGCGATCATGGCGCTGATCTACGGTCTACTGATGACCTTGTTCGTTAAAATTCTGTATGTCGGCCTGCCGGTCGGCAATATCCGCCCCTTCTACGATTTCGGTAGCTGGGTGGTTACCGTGCTGCAATAGGAGCCATCCGTGGACGTCATCAATAATTTTCTGACCGGTACCATCACCCTGTTCAGCGATCCGCTCGGCGTGCTGATCTTCTTTGGCGGTGTTATCGGCGGCATGCTGTTCGGCGCCATTCCCGGCGTCAGCATGCTGACCCTGGCGGCTATCCTGCTGC
>DATKYN010000141.1:0-77932 GCA_035528435.1 Burkholderiales bacterium | reverse complement strand
CACGCGCGCTGATCGAAGCCGCTCCAGACCATATGGTGTGGGGAACCGACTGGCCGCATCCTGCACTGGAGGACTTCATGCCAAATGACGGCGATCTGCTCGACGCGCTCGACGACTACGCACCGGAGGCAGACCTGAAGCACGCGATACTGGTAGATAACCCGGCACGCCTTTACGGTTTCGACAGATAGCGCGATGGAACTGAGTCCGGTATCAATACAACCGGCCAGGCAGTTTTACGGGTAAAAAAAAACACCCCTGCTTCGAGGGGTGCAAAATTTCCGGGAGGGAGATTGCATGATGATTTGTTTATCCTGATCGCCCGGGGCGGGCGCGCAGTTGTTGCTCGGTATTGCCAGTCCGGCCCTGACTCAGGTCATCGGCCGGGCCGGGTTAGATAATTCCGGTAAGCACCTTCGCGCCGGGCATTCCTTCGAGGTGAACACGTTTTGCGGCGTCCTCGAGCACCTTGTGCTCGTTGGTGTCGCCAGCGGGGCCTTGCGGGTGCGGTGCGGCGAGGGAAGTGCCCGAAGCGAATATTGCAGCCAGTGAAGCCGCGACAAGAATGTGTTTGGTTGCTGACATTTGATCCTCCTTCAGGCCTTGAGTTAAAAGTGTGCTGGCGGGAATGTGTCTCGTCGGCCAGTGGGAAGATAGTACGGTTCAGGCCGCGCTACGGCTGCGAACTGCGACACCGCACAAATGTGCGATATTCACAAAATGCGCTAATCCGGCCAGTTCGCCGCCAGCCCGGCCCCGGATCAGGCTGGAGGTCGCCGATGTGACGCCATCAAGCGGAGATACGATGAGCTCAGACACGAACAACACGCCATTTCGCACAGGCGATTTCGAAATCGACATCATTGTTCACGGCTTTCCCGGGAAAAGCGTGTGTCATGGCGTGCTTGGTTTCAGCACCATTGCGCTGGTGCGGCACGGCGCGCGTACCGCGCTGGTCGACGTCGGCTCGTTCGGCCAGCGCCTGCTATTGATCGAACGCCTGGCCGAGCGCGGGCTGAAGCCGGAGCACATCACCGATGTGCTGCTGACGCATTCCCATTACGATCATTCCGTTAACTGGCTGATGTTTCCTGGCGCCAAAGTGGTCATCGGCCGTGACGAACTGGACTGGGCATTGCAGCAAACCTGGGGTGAAACTTTTGTGCCGGAACTCTACATGCGCGAACTGAGCCAATCGCCCCGTTTGCGTACGATCGGCGATGGCGATGAAGTATTCCCCGGTGTGACCGCTTATCTGACACCTGGCCACACCCCGGGCAGCGTCGTATTCGTTCTCGATGCCGGCGAGCGTGACGTCATATTCACCGGCGATGCGTGCAAGAACCGCGCGGAACTGGTTTCACGCACTGCTGACATGACCTACGACAAAGCCATAACGAACGCGTCAATCGAGGCGATATGGGAGTTTTGGTCGCGCCGCCCGGGTAGCATTCTGGTTCCCGGTCACGACCAGCCGATGGTTCAGGAGGACGGCAAAGTACGTTACCTGGGTAAGCGCGAAGCGGCAATCCGTGCCTGGTTCGGAGAGGACCTGAATGAGACTACGGTAATTTCACTTGCAGGCAGTACCTGAAACCCGGCGGCCAGAATTGCACGCCTTTGTGATGCATGACTTCTGACCATGAGCAATCCTTAAGAATTCAAACCGCTGTTCCGGACCAGCCCGGTTCTGGAATTGATCGGGCCACTCTACTGCAAGGGAAAAGGCGAAGGCCTCCAAATACTAGCTCCCGGACTCAATTGACTCTGTTCCCATCAGCCTTCCATCGGCTGACATCAATATCGCGACCCAATGCAGCGGCGGGATATGGGAGCAAATAATCGCGACAATCACCATGATCGGTACACTCAGCATCATTCCAGGCACGCCCCAGACACCACCCCAGAACGTGAGTGCTGTCAGAATCATGAATGAGCTCAAATTGAGAGAACGCCCCATAAAAACCGGTTCCAGCACGTTGCCGATCAGGAACTGTGCGGCGCCAAGGCCCAGCACCACCAACAGGAATGGCGTGAGCGTATCGAATTGCACCAGCGCCAGTAACGACGGAAATATCACCCCGATGACCGAGCCAATGTTCGGAATGTAATTAAGGAAAAAGATAGTCAGCGCCCAGGTCGCCGCGAAGTCCAGCCCGACCAGTTTCAGAATGCCGTACGCTACCAGTGCCGTAAGCAAGCTGACGACTGTCTTGATCAGCATGTAACGCTGCACTTTTTGCGAAATGTGAAGCGCGAGATGGCGCGTCCGGGCGGTCCGCCCCGCGTCAGTATGCAACCGTGCGATCTTGGAAGGCAGATTTCGCTGCTCCACCAGCAGGAATCCAACATAGATCCCGACCAGAACGATATTGGCGATGGTTGCGCCGACCGCGGTGCCCAGCCAGGTAAATACGCGGCCCACGTTCAGCCGTTCAAGCAACTGGGCGACGGCTGGTAACTGCTCTATGCCCAGAAGATCCATCACCCGTTCCGCAAGGCGCAAGAAATTTTCCTGGTAGACCGGTGCGGCTTTCTGCAGCGCGGTCGCCTGGCCCGCGAGAATGACGTAGACCAGGTAAACGCCCAGCAACATCACAGACACGGCAAGAATCGTGGCAAGCCAGCGCGGCATCGTGTGGCCGCCCGGTCCGAGGCGCTGAAAATGCCCGCGCAAGGCGTCGAGCAGGCTCCATAAGAGCACGGCCACTGCGAGCGGAATGAGGAACTGGCGTCCCGCCACCAGCAGTCCAATGACCACCGCAAGAATGACGCTCCAGTACATGAGTTTTTGGGCCCCGAACCCGCCTGCAGCCTGTTCATCGGGGGTCATGCGTCGTCCACCTTGGACTTCTTTTCCTTGCGGTGTTCCTTAATCGAATCAACTACCGTCTTGATCAACGGTGCAAGGCTGGCCAAACCAACCCCGATCTGCCCGCCTTTGGTCAGAATCGAGAAGCCGCTGCGGATTCGCTGCACATCATTTCCGACCTTGCTGACCTCTTGCTGAAGCTCATCAATGTCGGCTGTCAATTCTTCCAGGGCCATCTCGCGGATTTCCCGCGCCATCTCTTCTTCGGGACCGGCCTTGACCCGCCAGCCGATAATTCCCAGCAAGAGTGCAAGCACTGCGTTACCAGCCGCGACCAGAAACGCCGAGTCGCTGGGACTGTAGCGTTCACTTAACCAATGATAAGCACCGATGTTTATCATCACCACCGCAAGCAAGAAAAGACCTGCCGCGATGGCAAAGAAAATTGCGCGATTCACCAGGCGCCTGGACTTCACCCGCGCGAGATTCATCTCCGCACTGGCGAGAATGCGTAGTTTCAGCAACGTTTCTTCCATTGCGCCCCCCCTAGCGTAAGTAACGCCCGACAAGAACGCCGAGCATGAAAACCCCAAGCGTAGGCAGGGCCGGCATATCGCGAACCTCTTCCTGTAACAGCTTTGCGAGGTCCTCGATCTGTTCCCTGATGGTTTGCTCGGCCTGCTCCTGCCCCGCACCCATTGCAGGGTCTTCCTCCTCTTCTTTTGTAGCGGCCTTATGCTTTCGTCGGGCCGCCGCCAGTTCGGCTACCTGCTTGCGGAGCCGTAACAACTCCTCGTGTACGTCTGCATTTGTCATGTTGCTTTCCTCTGCTTGACTGACATGCCTCCGCCGGCTTCTGTCCCCGACCATCAAGGGCGTTCCAAACTGCCGGCATTCTACGTTTCATCGCCCGCGCAGGCAGGCAATTACCCCCGACCGAAGTTATTTCGGTGTGGCGGCATCCGCGCTTTCGACCCGAACATCAAGGCGGCCCGTACGCACGTGCAGATCACGCTGCGGGAACGGGATCTCAATGTGATCGGCCCGGAACTCGTCCTCGATTGCCCAGAGATAGGCCGCCTCTGTTCTGCTCGGACTGGCGACCAAATCGGCACCGACCCACACCACCAGTTCAAATTCGAGGCTACTGTTACCGAAACCGACCAGCCACACGTCTGGTTCGCGGCCGGGATCAAGCACAGTGCCTTCAACACGGCGGGCGGCGCGAAGTACCGCCGCTTTGACACAGTCCTTGTCAGACCCGTAAGCCACACCAAACGGAATGCGTAATCTGTGGACGCGGCTGTGGTATGTCCAGTTGGTTACCCGTCCATTGACAAATTCCGAGTTCGGAACAATGACATCAACATCGTCGTTCGTGGTTACCCGTGTAAAGCGCAATCCAATCTCGCGTACGTGACCACGAACTCCCGACTGAAGATCGACAAAATCTCCGACTTTGAGTGTGCCTTCCATCAGAATGACAATGCCGGAGACGAAATTTGCGACAATGTTCTGGAGACCGAAACCAATACCGACACCGACTGCGCCGCCGAAAAGCGCAAGACTGGCAAGACTGAATCCGATGTAATTCAGGCCAATCAGCGTGCCGACTATCCACACGACGTACCTGAGCACTCTCGCCCATGCATACACCGTAGCCGTGCTCTGTTTGCGGCCGTCTCCACGCAGTCCGATACGGCGGATGCCTTTCTCCAGAGCCGCGGCAAACCACCAGACCAGCACAATGATGATGACCAGACCAAACAAACGGCCGGCAGATACCGGCGTGTCGCCCAGTGTGAACCACGGGATACTGAACCAGTTATAGATCCTATCTATCATCAAAGCCTGCCTTCGTTCACCGTGTCTTTCTCAAACCCGGGTTTATCGCGGCACTTCACCATTGACGGTTGTGCGATACATCTCCCTGCGGAAACCGTCATAGTCGTTGAACGCCTGATGGATGCACATACGGTTATCCCACACCGCCAGGGTCCCGCGCTCCCACCGCAGGCGACAGCTGAACGCCGGTTGCGCGGCATGCTCTTTAAGAAAGCCCAGCATTGCGTCCGCTTCGGCCGGAGCCATGCCTTCGATACCGCGGGAATAGGTGTGATCCACGTAAAGCGCTTTCTCGCCGGTTTCGGGATGGGTACGCACAACCGGATGGAACCAGCCGGCCACCATCTTCTGGGTATTAACGTTCAGCTTCATATTTCCGAAACCCTTGCCTTCTCTTTCTTCACCCTCTGCTTGCCTGGCGCTATTTTCTTCCTGCAGATTGGCAACAACGTCAGCCGCCGTCATGTGTACCTTGAGTGGCGCGATCACTTTCTTCATCGTGTCACTCAGACAGTTGTAAGCCAGCACGGTGTTGCACCAGATCGTGTCGCCGCCGTAAGCCGGAATATCGGCACCGAACAGCATACTGATGGCAGGAGGTGTTTCCATGAAGGGCGAATCGGTATGCCAGCCACTGCCGAATATCATCTTGATCCGGGTGTCAGCTTCCTTGATCACCGGCTGCACGTTGCGATGGCCTTCGACGCCCGCGGTATAAGCGTCGACGCCAAAGTCGCCGAATTGCAAAGTGAAGCGCTCCTGATCTGCGTGATCCATATCCTGAGCCCGCAAAAAGATCATCTTGTGCCGGAATAACGCATCGCGGATTTCCGAAAATTGCGCGTCGCTCAAGCGACTGATCTGCGCACCGCGTATCTCGGCGCCCATCGCCGCCGCCAGAGGCAGCGCCTGGATGTGCTTGTACTGTTTGGGACTATTGTCGAATACAGCCGTTGGGTGGAGTTTGAACCGCGTCATGTCTTCTCGTACCAGATTCGCGAATAAGGCCCCGTCAGCGCGTTACGGGCCGTCCGGATTATTAAATAATTCGCGCACATGGGTCACAGGACATCACCAGCCTGGCAATGATGTACTTGTGCTCCGGGTTTCGAATGTCAAGCAATGGATAGTACCGCTGATGCGAACTCGCGCGGTGTTTCCTGCGGCAGATTGTGTCCCGCACCGGCGATGATCTGCCGTTCATACGGGCCTGAAAAATACTGGTCGTGATCCTCGGAAACCGTCGCCGCAATCACGCCGTCGGCATCGCCGTGCAACACCACTGTCGGTACGGATATGGTTGGCTGCCCGATCAGGCGTCGTTCAATATCCTCGACGGCGGGATCACCTTGCACCAGCCCGTAGCGGTGCCGGTATGAATGAATGACCACCTCGACAAAATCAGGGTTATCAAATGCGGCGGCTGTGCGCTGATAGGTTGATTCGTCAAAACGCCAGGTCGGTGACCAAAGTTGCCAAAGCAAATGGCAAAACCGAGACCGGTGCTGTTGCAACCCCAGCCGGCCACGCTCGCCATGAAAATAGTACTGATACCACAGCTTCAATTCGACTTCCGGTTCCTGAGGTACGGCGGCGGCGGCGATGTCCTGTATGTTGTAACCACAAGCCGAAATCAGCCCACGCACTCGCTGTGGCCAAAGCGCTGCCACGATGCAGGCTGCACGTCCGCCCCAGTCATAACCGGCCAGCACTGCATGCGGAATCTGCAAAGCGTCCATGAAAGCGATGACGTCCTGCGCAAGACAGGCTTGCTGTCCCGAACGCGGTGTGGCCCCGGACAGGAAGCGCGTCGGGCCGTAACCCCGCAAATATGGCGTCAGAACACGAAAACCCTGTGACACCAGCCGCGGTACCACATTGTCATAGGCATGCACGTCGTAGGGAAAGCCGTGCAACAAGACGACGGCCTCACCTTCAGCCGGCCCGTGGTCAAAATATCCGACGTCAAGGACACCGGCTTGAACCTGCCTGAGCATCGTTATTTTTTTCCTGCGGTTCCAGGCTGAATCCTCACCGCACAAGCCAATGATGTGAAACGGCCCGGGCTACCGTAGCCGATAGATTTCCGTATCCGGTTTGAATGCAAGCCAGGCAAACGCAAAATGGACTCCACCTGCTATGGGTACCAGCTGTTCGCCGCTTCGCAAACCGGCGATTGACTGTCCGAACAAATTCCATTCCGAACCCGTTTGCTCGTCAAAAATCCGACCGTCCTGCAAGACGAAAGTATATACCCCGCTCTCGCCACTGCGCCGGAAGGCAACCGCGGCCGCCACCATACGCGATTCGGAAATCTGCTCGGCGTCGAGCGCTGAACGCAGTCCGTCCCGGCTGAACACAACATAGGGCACACCGGCAAATTCACTATTAATCACCGGATGCTGCTCGAGTCCGGCAAACGGATGAACCCGATGCTGGTCGCCAACAGAGATGCCGAGCACGCGCTCCATCGGTGGTAAACGCGGATCAGCCGGATCGTCCAGAAGGAAAGGTGTTTGTGCGATATTGTCGTAACCACGATACGGATTACGGCCATAGGGACGGCTGTATCCGGTGGCACGCGACAACACCCGTCCCGCCGGGTAGGTCGTGCGGAAATCACCGAACCCCGTGATTTGCGAGCTGACTTCGGTCAGTTCGGTCCCCGCGTAGTGTCCGATGATCCCCTTGCCGGTGAACTGCTGCCACCAGCTCTCGGTTTGCCGGTCATACATCACCAGATCACTTCGTCTCAAACGCCCTGTCGTACCGAATTCAAGCATCACTCCGTCCACTTCGCGCTCGAACACCATCGAGGCGTTGCACAGCGGGCAGAATGTAATGGCCACCGGCAGGCCACCGATCTCATCGTTGACGATCTCGTGAAACATCAGAATTTGCAGAGGGTAAGCACGTGCGTCACGATCGATTCGGATCACAATTACCGGTTCATCGTCGTTGAGCCAGGCACGTGCAGCGCCCGTTGAGACGAATTGCGGTGCGTCGATCGCCGGGATGCCGTCCTTCGGTGGCCCGCCGGACTGGATCTCATCCAGCTCGACAGTGCGCCGCGAGAAGTCGGTGTTCGGCCACTCCGAAGAAGTCTGCGGCGATATTAAAGCGGCTGGTTCAACCGCTAGCGCGTGCGGCCCATTCGACGCCTGATCACAGCTTCCGAGAAAAATCGCTATTAGCGAAATTGGTACGCACGAGCAAAACCGTTGCCGGATCGAAGTCATCGCCAGGCCTCCACACAAGATCATTACCTTGTTGTTTCTACGTTTACAGCGCGTACGCAGATGCCGAAACGGCCTTTGAAGCTACCAGCTAGAGCCCACGCAACCCCACAGCGACATTAGGATGGCTTTGCAATTTGCTTCGGACTTCATCTGTTTGCAGGGAGGCTGCCGGGTTCAGTGCCATAGGTGACCGTGTTTCTGCCTCTTCGCTTCGCCTGATACATGAGCGCATCGGCAGCACCAACGGCCTCGTCAGCGCTGTCGGGCGCGTTCAGAAACGTCAGCACACCAATACTGCAGGTCACGCCTGGCGCCACATCTTCAAGCGTGGTACGCAGTTCAAGGCGTAGCTTGGATACAACCTCCTGGGCACCTGATTGATCCGTTTCGGGAAGAACGAGCACGAACTCGTCACCGCCGAGCCTCGCTACCGTATCCATTGCGCGCGTCGCGTTCCTGAGCGCCCGGGCCACACGCGTGAGCGCCTGGTCGCCCTTGGCATGACCGTACGTATCATTCAGGGACTTGAAGTTATCCAGATCAAGCAGCGCCAATGTGATCTGCGCGCGATTGCGTCGCGCAATTTGCAGATCGTGTTGCAAACGATCGTGAAATGCGCGGCGACTGAAAACACCCGTCAGGGCATCGGTGCTCGCGCGTTGCTGCTGATCGATCAATGCCTGCCGGAGCATCACAACCAGAATGCCGTTTGTCAGGAAGAATCCAAACCGTATCAGCGCATTCCATATCGGTACTGTCCAGGAACTGTAATGGTTTCCCGCTGTAACGTCGGCAGCAACCCAGCTAAGGCAGGACAACGCCGCCACCATGATGCCCGGTCGCTTGCCCAGATACCAGGCCGCCATTGTCACCGGTGCGAGGTAAAACAGGGAAAACGATACCTCGTACCCTGAAAGGTAATCCAGCGCCGCGGTCACGGCGACAGTCAACAGGCAAACGATCAGCAGCTGCGCACGGGGCAGTTGCGACAGAAAACGATCAATCGAAACGATCAGTTTTCGCACAATGGCACAATCAACCGAGAGTCACCGGCAATGGTCTTCTGCTCCACACCCAATCTCCGCAAACGTCTCATGACAGCAAATATGGATGGCGGCGGCTGTGCGCAAAACAGACGCGAAACGTCCAGCACGCTCGCCGGGGATTCACGCCGCAGCGCCTGACTCATCGGGCTTGTGCGACTGGCGAATTATAGGTCGATCACCACTTCCAGATAGTCTGCGCTAACCATCAGGGTCTCATCACCCGAACGGTTGAATCGGCTGAGAATCTCGTCCAGCTCCAGCAGGAATTCTCCCCTGCCGTTCTCATCGAGTGCCTCCAGCACCCGCATGATCGGGCCGAACCAGGTACTGAATACTTCGATCCAGTGCCGGTTGTCACGATAGCGAAACAGCGCGCTTCGCCTGGTGATCTTCAAGCCCGAAACGGGTATATCGAACAACTCTGCAAGCCGTTTCCCGGTGCCCCATTCCGGCGGGGGACGAACGCCTTTGGCGGGTGGCCGATAGCGGCCAACAAGAGCAAACGTCTGTCCCCAGAACCCGTCTGGCGTCCAGTTACCCATGCCAATCCTGCCACCGGGCCGGCAGACCCGAATCAGTTCGTTTGCCGCCATCTGCTGATCGGGTGCAAACATCGATCCGTACAGTGAGAGGACGCGGTCGAACGATCTGTCCGGAAACGGAATCTCTTCGCAATCGGCCACTTCAAAGCGCGCCGGCAGTCCTTCAGCTCCGGCACGTGCGCGCGCACGTTCAATCAATTCCGGAACATAATCGATACCAACGGCTTCGCAGTTTCTACGCGCTGCCGATAACGCGACGTTACCGGAGCCCGTAGCAACATCGAGTACCTTGTGACCGGCCCGAAGGTCGACCGCTTCACACAACAGCTCTCCCGGAAACACCGTATTCCAGCCGATGACTGCGAAGTCCCCGGTCGCCCACGTTTCTTTTTGTTGATGCTTCACTGCATTGAAATCTGGCATCGAGTGTCCCGTGAAAGCATATTTCGATCGTAGCGTCTGTCGCAGCCCGGCTTGTTTGATCTGCTCCCGGCGAGTCAGGTGACAAGTGTGGACGGCCAGCCCTTTACCCGCACGTAATCCACCAGGTTTTGCGGCCGGTAGGTCTTGTCACGGTCCCAGCGTTGTTTCACCGACTGATGAATCAGTATCTTGTCCTTGCCGTGATCAATGGGGCGGAAGACTTTCTTCTTGATGCGGTAATAGCTGCGGCGCGACTCGTGCAAGCTCGCAGTTGCTTTCGGTTTAAGGCGGCCTTTCAAATGCGGCTCCAGCGTCAACCCTGCTTTGTTCGCCTCGCGCATCATCCAGTCAAGAGCAATGTCGGAGAGCAGCCAGCCGCCCGGGTCGGGCGGGTAACTACCGCCAACGTCGCTGTGCGCGCCGACAAACCAGACCTGTTTCAGATCGAGCTTGTCACGAGGCAACCACACTGTCGGCTCGAAATCCGCTCGTAGTTCATCGACCGCCATAGCATGACGGGCAATGCGCACATTTGATCCGATTTTGGTGTCGTAGAACTCGTCCTTGTCGTCAAACAGCCCAAGAAAGGAAAACGGGATGCCCATTGCGCCGACGGTGTCCCAGACGCCGACAAATTTCACCTCGCGCGACGGATGCGAGTGGGCGTCGCGAAACCGGATAGACCGACTACCATTTGGTGCATAAGCCGCACCCGGATTCTTATAGTGGTCGAACGCCGCCTGGATCAGGGGCGCGTCCGGGCGCTTGAGAATGCCGCAATTGTTGATCAGGCCACACAGACAGCGAACCGTGTAGGCGCCACGACTGAAACCAAACAGGAAGATTTCATCGCCCGGTGCATAGTTCTGCACGATGTAGCGATAGTCGTCGACAATGTTCTTGTGCAATCCCTTACCGGTTGCTCCGCCCATCACTTGGTCATGATAGGAACCAACGCCCCAGTCGTAAAACACTTGCTGGGGATGCTGGCGGCTGCCAAGCGGTTTGACCGCTCGTGCCAGGCGCAGCACGTTGGTTGGAAAATCCTTGCTCAAATCTTCTTCGGGCCGGTTCCAGGTCCCGTCGGCACAAATTACGATTCTTTTCGGCATTGCGGTTACTCCCGGTTGAAAAATCACTCCGGTAGGGTCGTCGGCGTCGAGAATACGGTGCGCCGTCAATCGCTACGTTGCGTAACGATAGTCCAGATAACGCACAAAAGGAAACCAGCAAAGGCGTTTACCGACGGGCCCACTCAGGCGAACACATGATCCATTACGCTCCTGCACAGCGACACACCACGGTCGACAACGGACGTCCGCCACGCTCCATTTTCCGGTGCAAGCATGCGCTTGAGATTCTGTTTGCTCGAGTGCTCGGGGCCAACGTTGCCATGATGATGCCAATAATTTTCCTGGCGCAGCGCATTGATCACCCGCAGACCGGGATACGTGCCGAACTCCTGCAGAATGAACGACCAGTCCGGCGCGGGTTCGAGCATCCCGAAAACATCCGAGAGCATTCCGCGTATTTCGTAGGCGCCATGCGCCACGGCATCGGTAACAAGCGTCCTGCCCAATTCGGCGCCAAGCCTTGTGGCTTCATCCGGCTGATCGCGACCAGATCGAAGATAGAGCGCTTCTTCACCCCACTTTCCAAGACCGGTATGCACGTCAACTGCAATCACGCGGCTTACGGACCTGAGTCGAAGACTAAGCCATCCGAGATAGAGCAGCGGGCCTTGCTCGAACTCCGTACCGCCGTAGAACAGGCCCTCGGGATATTCGTACTGCCCTTCCGCTACACCCTGCCGCAACGCCGGCATACCGTATTTCAGGATGCAACGAATTGCTCGCGGATAAAACAGATCCGGTCCCGCCGGCAGCCGTGCCGGGTTGAGCAGGCTATTGAGTGCGCGGTAGGTATCGGCGACACCGGACCTTTCTTCGACATCCAGAATAAAATTTCGGTTCAGGTCGACATTGTGTTCATTGACCCGTCGCAGCCACGCCATCCCGTAAGGGTTGAGACAGTGAACCATGATCAGAGCGGCGTCCTGCGGGATGTCGAGCGGTGAGTCGAGCAAGGCAAGCTGAACGGCAGAGCCGGCAAATCCTTCGACGCCGTGTATGCCGGACGAATGAATGACAACGCGCGACGGGCGCTCTGCTCCGAACCACGCAATTTCTATCGCCAGAGGCGTACCCGCCGGACCCATTGCATCGAGGCTCACCTCGTCCATTGTCGCGCCGGCAGCGCAGGCCGAGGCAATGAAGCGCGAGCGGGCGATCGCGTATGTTTTCGAAAAATAATCGTTACCGGTCATTTCTGGCTGCTGTTGGGTTACTTTGGTCCGCCGACATCCACTGCTCCGGAAATATACCGCACGCTGACATGGTGCCGGTGCTTCATCTGTTGGCGCTGCTGACAATACCAACAGCTTGGTCGCTGAACTCCCCTTGATTCAGATACGCATCGTTTCAAATCGTGCGCGGACCCGGACCGTTCCGCCGTTCACCATCAAGCCGTTGCTGATCTACTTCAGCAGTTCCGGCAACCACAACACGACATTCGGCCACACAGAGACAATGGCGATTACCGCGATAAAACTCAGATAGAAGGGCAGCGAGGCACGGATGGCGCTCTCATAACTGACTTTGGCGATCTGCGCCGCAGTCATCAGCGTCATGCCGACCGGCGGGGTAATGTTTCCGATATTCAGGGTAAGAATCATCACCATCGCGAAGTGCAATGGATCGAACCCTAGCTGAACCATCGCCGGCACCAGCACCGGAGCAACAATCACCAGCGCCGGCAACACATCTACAGCCGTGCCGATCAGCAACAGCAAACCATTGACCAGAAAAATCTGCACCAACGGATCGGTGCTGAAACCGGCAATCAAATCGGCAGCCTCGCGAGTGATGCCCGACCGTGTCACAAACCAGCCCAGTACCGTCGATGCGCCGAGTAGGAAGAACACCACACCCGACAAGCGCACCGTGGTGAGCAAGGCGGACCACACCATCTTCAGCGAAAGCTGGCGGTACACAAACATGCCGACCGCGACCGTGTATACGGCAGCAAACGCCGAAGCTTCCGTCACCGTGCTCAATCCACTGAGAATCCCACCAAGGATAATCACCGGGACCAGCAACGCCGGCAGTGTCGGAAAAAACGCCTTGAGCGCAAGCGCGACCCCGCCGTCGCCATGCACCGGAAAATTGCGCCGCCAGGCGAGCCAACCGCTTACCATAAGGAGCGCGCCAACCAGCAGCAAACCCGGAACGATTCCGGCAATAAACAGCGAGATTACCGAAATGTCCTGCAGGATGGTTGCGTAAACAACCATCACCACGCTTGGCGGGATAATCGGCCCAACCACCGACGAACACGCAGTGACCGCTGCACAGTAATCAGCCGGATAGCCCTCTTTCTTCATTGCCGGGATCATCAGCTTGCCAACCGCTACCGTGTCAGTTATCGCAGCGCCCGTAAGGCCTGCGAAGAACAGGCTGGTGGTGATATTGACGTGGCTCAGTGCGCCGCGCACCCGGCCAAACAGCGCATTGTTGAAATCGATAAGGCGTTGCGTCAAACCGGCACGATTCATCAGCTCGGCGGTAAAGATGAAGTAGGGCACGGCCATCAACAGGAATCCACTAACACCCGAGAACAAGCGGTCAGGGAGAATTTCGAGAAACTCGAGGCCCCCTAACGAGACAGCACCGGCAAGCCCGGAGAACACCATGACCAGCGCGATCGGTGCGCCAATCAATAACAGGATCAGAAAGAATACGAGCGCTGCGGCCATCAACCCGGCCCGCTTTCGTGGGTGGCAAAGCCTTGCGAGTCGACATCCTGCGACTCCAGGATGGCTGTGCCATTAACCAGGTGCACCAGCATGATTGCGCCACTGACAGGGACGCACGCAGCTACCCAGCGCCCATGAATCTGTATTTGATCGGAAACCATGTAGTACTGCGTCGTGGTGGAAAAGAACTGCCACCCGAACCACAGTAGCAAGACGGCAAACACGGCAACCGCGGCAAGGCTCGCGTAGCGCAGAATGACGGCCAGCTGCGCCGGCAACAGGCGCGACAGCAGATTCATGGCAACATGTTCGCCACCATGAAAAGCCACTGTGATGCTGAGCATGCCGATCCAGGGAATGAACAGGCGCGCAAGCGAATATGTCCAGCTAAGGGCTTCGCCTGTGACAAGCATGTAGAAGAATCCGATGAAGGAAATCGACAGCATCGACAGCACGCAGGCGACACAAACCAGTAACGCAATGGTATTCAGCCTGGCGCTGATATTTCTGAGCGCAGAACCAAACAGTCCGTGTTGATCAACCATGTTTGAACAAGCCATGTTTGAACAAGCCAGGCTTGAACAAATCAGGTTGGACTTTACTGCGATTTAACTCGACACCTGTCGTTCGACAGTCAACGTCCATAGCGACGAATCTCGCGTTGATTGACCTCGCCTTCGAGACGTGTGACTTCTTTCCACAGGTCGTCAACAAGTTGTTCATCGATGCCGAAGTCGGCAGTGATCCATTGTTTCCAGGCCGGACGGGCGACTGCCGCCATGGCTTGCTTTTCACTCTGCGTCAGGATGTGGCATTTTTTGAAGTTCTTGCAGGAAGCTTCCCAGCCCTTGATTGCGGCAAGCACGGCGATCCCATGCGAAACCTGTACTGCCTCGCGTGCGGCCTGCAAGACCGCGAGTTGATATTGTTCTGGCAACTTGCGAAACCACTTGTCACTGACTACCCAGGAGATCGAGTTGTAAACATGCCCGCTCCACGTGGTGTAGTCGTTCACTTCCCACAACTTGAACGCAAGGCTGACACCGGGGGCATTGAATTGTCCGTCCACAAGACCGGTGCTGAGCGCAGTGACCACCTCACCCCACGGCAACGGCGTGGCCGATGCGCCAAGTGCTTTCATCGTTGCAACATGCGCCGGATTTTCCTCGACGCGAATCTTTAACCCCTTCAGGTCGACGACATTCCTGATCAACCGTTTGTTGTTGGTAAAGGCGACGAAGCCGCCGCCATCATCGAGGGTGCCGAGGTAACGCAGCCCCGATTTCAAGGTGCCGCGCATGAAGTTGGCGTGCCACTCGCCATCGAAATAGGCTCGCGCAATGCGATAGTCGGGAAACAGAAACGGCGTGGTAACGATCTGATATTCCGGAAAGAAAGACGACATGGCACCGGAAGAAATAAGGGAAGCCTGGACGAGGCGCCCGGCCTGGGCCTGTTTCGCTGTTTCCACTTCGGAGCCAAGTTGGCCGTTACCGAAGACCTGCACATCGATGTCGCCGCCGGTAGCCGCTTCGAGTATTGACTCGAAATGCTTCATGGCCGGATGCATCTCGTTATTACTGAGGTCCTCGGGCGCCAGATGGCTGATAGCCATGGTGTATTTCGCGGCGTGCGCCGGCATCAGCACCGCACAGCCAATCAGGGCCAGACAGATCGCCGTGATACCAGTTTTCTTGTGCTTCATTTTCCCCTCCCGCAGTGCTCTGCTTTTGTCGGCAGGGGGCAGCATCGCCAGCGCGATGCACATCTGTCAAGTCCGGTAGTGGCTTTGTGCCGATTGCGCCGTTACCGGTGTGGCCAGGCGCTAATCGCGACCGAATTTATCCGCCAGATAATCGAGCACGCGATTACGGGTCGCGGCGTCCTCGATCGGTGCCATTCCCTGTTCCTCCACCATCCAGTCAAGGGATTCCTCCCATGCTGCCCGGTCAAGGCCTTGCTGCTTGACGATCATCAGCGAGTGACAGGCTGCACAGCGGTAATAGACATCCTCCCGACCGGGACCGGGCGGCAAACCCTGCCATTTTTCAGGGTCGTCATCCGGGACCGCGACGCTCACGCCCACAGCCGCCGGTCCCATGTCCGGTAACGCATGTGGTTCGTCGCTCAATGTTCGCAGGTACGCGATGAGATGCGCGCGCTCCATTGTCGCCTTGATTCCGGGGAATGGCATGCGCCCCTCGGGCGCCACCAGTTTGGGATCATAAAGATAAATGTTGAGGCGCTCGAAATCCCATTGCCCGGATGCTCCCCTGAGCGACTCCGAATAGTCGAATCCGGGTTCAGCCGCAACCGACCGTCCGAGAAGATTCCACAGATTGGGGCCGATCGTGAACTTTGCTCCGGGCCTGGCGACATGACATACGGCGCACTGCGCAAAAACCTTCTCACCTATGCCGGGATCGGCAGATGCCAGCCTTGTCGATATTTCTTCGACTACCGGTCCGGCACGGGCGGCGGCCACAAGCCACACACTCAAAACCAGAAGGCATAACGACAGAGTGACCCGCGCGCTCACGCAACCCTGACCGCGATGCGGTGCATCGAGTTGTTAAGGTAACCTTTCGGATTCCAGGCGATCGCGAACGGTTGCTGCGCGCCGGTATCATCCGTAGCGCGCGCCCACACTTCGTAATAACCTTTATCCGGGAAGCGTACCCGGGCGCTGAAACGCTGCCAGGCAAACGGGTTTACCGGGGTGCGCAGGTCAGCCCGAATCCAGGTTGCGCCGAAATCGATCGATAATTCGACCGACCTTACGGCATTGTCCCCGGCCCAGGCATGGCCGCGAACCACGAGCTCACGTCCGTCTGACAATTCAATGCCACTCTCAGGCCAGGTAATGAGGGATTTGACCGGCATCGATTCGATGATGCGGAAATCCTTCTTCGGCACTTTTTCCCCGGGCGCAACCGGATAGGCGGGCACCCGGTAGGAGGTGCCGGTCATCTTCGCACCGTCGTGCACCTTGTCACGAATCTGAATCCGGGTGAGCCATTTTTGCGAACACGATCCCGGCCATCCCGGAACCACCAGCCGTAACGGTGCGCCATTCATCGGATGCAACGGCCCCCCATTTTGCTCGAACGCGATCAGATTGTACGGACTGAGCGCCTTTTTGATCGGCACGCCTCGCGAGATCGGCTCCTTGTCGGGATTACCGGAGAGGTGGGTGTCGGCGCCGTAGTGCGCGGTATAGACCGCGTTGCTGTTCAGACCAGCGGCCTTCAAAACATCGGCAAGCCGCACGCCGGTCCACTCGGAACACCCGACGGCACCAAGCGTCCACTGATTGCCCTTGGCCTTCGGGTCGAAATAGGCACGCCCGTTGCCACCGCATTCGATCTGCAGTCGCAGCTTCACGACTTCAAATCTTTCTTTCAGGTCATCAATGCCAAGCGTCATGGCAGAGGCTACTTCACCGTCTATGCGCAGCTTCCAGCTTGCAGCATCGACACTGGTGGGCGGTACACCATTGTTACGGACAAAATGGCGTACGTTGGGCGTTACTTCATCGTCGAGCAGATGGGGCGGACACTCGGCGTTTACCGGACGATCATTGAGAATGATTAGTCCGTCCTTGTTTTCAATTTGAAACGCCTGTTCCGCCAGTGCTACCGGTATCAGCCCACCTGGCATATTGCGATGAAACGGAATGGCGCCACCAAGGAGCGCCGCCATTCCCGCAAGTCCGGCGCCCTTAAGGAATCCGCGCCGATCACGATACGTTTCGCGTCCGAACACCACTCGGTCTGCCTGATGCGGATCCTGTTCGTACAGTTCGAAAATATTCTTCCGGGTTTTCTTCACCACGCACTCTCCTCTTGCGATCAACTTGATTGCTATCGGTACTTTATCGATAAGGTTACAAGGCCTGCCGGGTATTAAATACCCTTGCGGGTGTTCATGCACTGAGCCGGATCAAGATAAGTGAAACAAACCCGGCGCGAAAGAGCTGACAGATGCCAGTCGAAGAATTGCTCTCAGACGCGTCCGGCCTGGCAAAAACGCAGCCGGTAGGGCAGGCGAGTGATTGGCCGGCGTGTATGACGCGCCCCATTATCGCGCCAGAGCCCGAACCTTCGAATCAGCGACAGGCAATACCCGTGGGCCCGGGTTCAACCGGTTTCGAGCTGATTTCCAGAGAGTGCGAACTGCAACTGGTGCAAGCGGGAGTAGATGCCGCCCTGGGACAAAAGCTCGGCGTGGCTGCCGGTTTCTGCGATACGGCCTTCATCGAGAACAACGATCCGGTCGGCATTCTCTATGGTAGACAGGCGGTGAGCAATAACTACCGTCGTCCGACCCTTCATCAGCGAATCCAGTGCTGCCTGCACGTGTTTCTCCGATTCGGAGTCCAGCGCCGAAGTCGCTTCGTCGAGAATAACCACTGCCGTGTTCTTCAGTATCGTCCGGGCGATAGCGAGACGTTGCCTTTGCCCGCCCGACAAGCGCACTCCGTTCTCGCCAATCAACGTATCAAGCCCCTGTGGCATCGCATTAATGAAATCCATCGCGTGGGCCGCTTGCGCTGCAGCAATGATATCGTCGCGGGTGGCACCGGAATTAACACCGTAGGCAATGTTTGCGGCGACCGTGTCATTAAACAATGCGACTTCCTGACTGACAAGCGCAATATTCGCGCGCAAACTGGACAATGTCAGCGAACTGACGTCATGCCCGTCAAGAAGAATTTGGCCGGCGTCAGGGCTGAAAAAACGAGGCACCATGTTGGCAAACGTCGTCTTGCCGCCCCCTGACGATCCAACCAGCGCGACCGTTTCTCCCGGTGTAATCGTGAGGTTGATATCGATCAACGCCCGCCGGTTGCTGCCCGGATACTGAAAATCGACATGCTCAAAGCGCAGTTCGCCTTTGGCCCGGGACAGCTCGACGGTACCGCTATCGAGTTCCGGCGTCTGGTCAATTAGCGCAAATACCGATTCCGCGGCAGCGAGCCCTCTCTGCAAATGTTCCGCTACCCCGGTGAGGCGTTTCAACGGCGCCGTGAGCATCAGCATTGCCGCGAGAAACGAAACGAAACCGCCCACCGTTGTCGTATTCTGCTGCGCCTGGACGGTTACATAGTAAACAACAACTGCGGTTGCGAGCGCTGCGAATAACTGCACGATAGGTACATTTGCGGCGGCAGCCGCTGTTTGCTTCATCATGAACCCGCGAAGCGTGTTGCTGGTATCGTTGAAGCGCCTGGTCTCGTACGACTGGCCGCCAAAGATCTTTACCACTTTGTTGCAGTCAATGGTTTCCTGCACAACCTGGGTCAGATCACCCATCGCCGTCTGGGTCGAACGGCTGGTGTTTCGCAACCGTGCATTGAAATAACGCACGACAAGCGCGATAGGCGGGATCATGACCATCGAAATCAGCGTCAGTTTCCAGTCTACGTAAAGGAGATAGGCAAACAAACCGACGATGGTAAGAGAGTCCTTTACCAACACTGTTACCACCTGGGTGGCGGCCTGGGTGACCTGTGCAACATCGTAGGTAAACCGTGACAGCAGATTGCCCGTGGTGTGGTCATGGAAGTAACCCAGCGGCAGGGCAAGCATTTGGCGGAACATCTGGTCGCGCAGATCCATAACCACCTTGTTACCAACCCAGGCACTTGCATACTGACCGAGAAAGCTGCCGATGCCCCGGAACACGAACAACAGAACCAGGGCAACCGGTGTCCACGTGATCAATACCGGATCCTTGTCGACAAAGGTGCCGTCCAGGAAGGGTTTGACGGCGGCAGGCAGGGCCACTTCGGTCGCGGCGCTGATCAACATTCCCAGAATGGAAAAGGAAAACACCCACAGGTAGGGACGCACGTACGCCAGCAATCGAAAATACAGTTGTGTGCTGGTCATCTGCTGCATGGCGCGCACCATAACAGAGGACATGAAAAAACAAAATGGGCGTCCCGTGGCGACTTGCCGGAGGGGTAACCACCGCCTTTGGTGGCCCATAAACCTCCTGCCGGGCAACGTCCGGCAGGAGGTTGCCTATTGTCCGAATTGATACTCGGCAAAAACGGTAACGGTTCGTTCCGGTAGCGGGTAAGCATTGTAAGCATCGGTAGCCGTGCTACGCACAGCATAGGTGTAGTACTTCTCGTCGAGCAAATTGTTTACCACCAGCCCAGCTTGCCAGGCATTGAATCGATGCGAATACTTCCAATCGAAGACGGAATAGGCGGGAATTTTCGTGCCAAAATCGTTTGGCTCGTCATTGTCCATAAATTGATCGCTGACGTAGCGATACGCGAGGGTCATGTAGGCATCCCCGGTAATCGCCCAATGCGCATTGAATGTAAGCTTGTCGCGTGGCACCAGAGGCACCGTCTTCCCGGCAATATCAACGCTGCCTCCCGCGCTGGGAAAACTGCCCTCAAGGTACTTTGCTTCCGTATAAGCGTAGGTCACACCGAGATCGACATCGCCAAGCGAGGACGCCAGCTCGAGTTCAATACCGCGCCGCCGCGATGGCGGAAGGTTGGTGTTTCCGATGCCGGTGCTATACACATCGAGGTGAATTTCGTCTTCAACATCGATCTGGAAGACTGTCGCCCGTAGCACATTTGCGTTCCATCGACGTTCGACGCCGATGTCGATACTGTCTGCGGTCTGTGGGAGTAGAAACTGGAACTCACGCTGGAACAGCGGCGGACCCGCGAACTCGTAGATTTCATCGACCGTTGCGAACCGAAAGCTGCGGCCGGTGGATGCGAGCATCGCCCAAGTCGCATCCAGATCGTAACGTAGCCCCAGTTCGTAGGCGTATTCACGCAGGTCCTGGTCACCGTCCGCCGCCCCCGAGCCGAAACCAGCGCCTGGTGCGGTCGGGTCGAAACTGTCCCGGGCTTCAATCTCCTGCCACTGCTCGCGCCAGCCTAACGACAGTTGCAAGGCTTCGCCGACCCGGACCGTGTCATACAAATAGTAACCATAGTCCAGTTGGGTCGCGCGTATCTGATTGATCGGCGTAACGATATTCATGGGATCGTTCGAGGTGTCGAGGCGATAGTCCCAATCGTAGATGTCGATACCGACCACGAGTTCGTTATCGGTTTTGCCGAAGACGTACGGAATCTTGATACGCGGTGTAAAACTCCAGACATCGAGGTCCGTCTCGCGGTAGTCCGGAAAGCCGCCAAAATCGAAATAGGAGGACTGCTCTTTCTCACGGTAGCCTAACTCGACATCTATCAGACCGAAATCCTGTCGACTTGACAGCCCGAATGTTGCGTACGCGCCGTCCCGCGTCGCGTAATCGAGCGGGGTCGAAGTGCCACGTCGATCGTCTTCGAGCTGATTGATATCTGCGCTCGGTTGCACGCGACGCCCTCCCGGCAAGCGGATGGTCTGCCGGTCGCTGCCGAGCTTGAACGAAAGGTCGTTGGAGATTCCAGTGCGTCTGGCATCCAGCTGCAACGCCGAATCTTCATTCTGATTATTCTCGCGATAGCCATCGGAAGAATATTTGTAAGCATTGATGTTCAGACCGTAGGCATCCTCGAGCAGTGTCGCGTTGACTTTCCCCTGCCGCGTATCGAGCGAGCCGTAACGTGCACCCACAGTCGCGCTGCTGCTCCCACCCGACGGTGACCGCGTGATGATATTGACCACGCCCGCGACCGCGCCGTCACCATACTGAACCGAACCACTGCCACGAACAATTTCGATACGCTCGACCGAAGACAGCGGAATGGAAGACCACTTCACGCCGGACAGGTCAATATCATTGATACGGCGACCGTCGACGAGAATAAGGGTGTTTCGACCACCGGTCGCGCCGAAGCCACGCAAATCAACAGTGGTATTGGCGCCGTTATTACCGAACAGTTCTGTGTTGACTATGCCAACCTGGCCCGCAAGAACTTCCGGCACCGTTTTCGCCGGGCTGGCTTCGATTGCCTCCCTGCTGATCACGGTTAAGTTGACTGGTCGGTCAAGTCCCGTTTCGGCAAACCGGGTTGCCGTTACGACGATGTCGTCCGTGCGGACATTGGTAGGCACAGATTCGGCGTGCACATCATTTGCAACAGCGACTGATTGCGAAAGACACATCAGTGTGCCGATGATGCTTGCCAGGCGAAGTGTGGTGGCCATGATGCTCTCCCGGATGCGCACACCCGCCGTGTACGTGACAAAAAAACAAGGAGATTTCTGCAGTAGGCGGCCAAACATCATTGAACCAGCCGGTTTACCGCCCCTCGCGGAAACTCCGTCGCTGTTCACACGGCCGGTATCCGGGCTCGCGAGTCTTGACACGTCGCCTTCCCATAATAAGTAAGCGCTAACACGCTTACTTGTCACAGTGGCTTCGGATCCATTGAAGAGATCCGAGAATGACGCGCCCACACTCGCTTACCGTTGCGGGGGCAGCACAGGACTGATTCGTCCGGATCTGCGGCGAAAAAACCGCCAATCCAGCCCAATTTCACCTGATTTCCCGTTTAACCCTGACAAACAAATAATCCAGGGCACCTTGGAACCCGATCAGTGTACACGGTCATTACAAAACAGACTGCCGATTAATCATGGGCGGCTGGCACCAAAGATGCTAAACAACATTCAATATATACCGTTAGCAGTTGACTTTTCAGAACTTTTAAATATAGTGATGCCATGGAAGCCGAGATCAACAGCCTCGACGATAAAGTTCAGCAGTTGGCAGTACTCTGCCAGCGGCTGCGCAAGGACAATTCGCAATTGCGCCAGCAACTGGCGACCGCGCGCGATGAGAACCAGCGCCTGACTGAAAAGATCAGTACCGCCACCACCCGACTCGAAGCCCTGGTGGAGAAAATTCCGGAAGACACACAATGAGCAAGGAAGCACCCGGAATGGACGTCTCCATACTCGGTCGACAATTCCGGGTCGCGTGCACCGAAGAAGAGCAGCCGGAGCTGCAAAAAGCCGTCGGCTACCTCGATGCCAAGATGCGCGAGATCCGTGACAGCGGCAAAGTGATTGGTGTCGAACGAATCGCCATCATGGCCGCTCTCAATATGGCACACGAGCTATTGTCAGTGCGCGTCGATGGCGTTGACCTCGGCGAAGTGCGGCGTAGAATGGCTGAAATGCAGACGAAGATCGATGAGATTCTGTCCGCTCAGGATGAACTGTTCTGAATTGACAGTTGTCCTGTGATTCCATGTCCCCTGCAGTGTGCGTCCAGGCTGTTGTTTCTCTGAACCAATGTGATTACGTCAGGTCGCCGACTTAAGTAACGTTGTTGTGCGCGTCCGACATGGACGTACCTAAGACGTTCGGAAGGTGGCCGCTCTTGAACCATACGGTTCAGGATATCGGTCTGACGGCATTCGCGGGGGGCACCCTATTCATCCAGCCGGCAAGATCAGTTGGAGCGACACAAGAAAGTAATCAAAGCGGCTGAGCCGCTTTTTTTATTAACGGCTCTGGTTTTGACGGCACTGAGTTGCGGTGTTAACGATGCATTACTGGCTGATGAAATCCGAACCCAGCGTCTTCGGTGTCGATGATCTGGCCAAACGGCCGAAAAAAACGGAACCATGGAACGGCGTACGTAATTACCAGGCGCGTAATTTCATGCGGGACGACATGAAGCGTGGGGACCTGGTTTTCTTGTACCACTCGAGTTGCCCTCAGCCTGGCATCGCCGGACTCATGAAGATTTCCCGCAACGCCTATCCCGACGAAACGCAGTTCGACAAGAACAGCGAGTACTTCGACTCAAAGGCAACACGGGAAAACCCGCGCTGGCTGAATGTGAATGTCACGCTGGTGCGGAAAACACGCCTGGTCAGCATCCAGGAACTGCGCTCGCACCCTGAGCTTGCGACCATGCAAATTCTGAAGCGCGGCAATCGCTTGTCCATTACGCCGGTCACACAAGAAGAGTGGCAGTTCATCATGGCACTCATCGAGAGCTAGAGGCAAAGCTTGGACTGGTGGATCGTTTATCTCTTGCTGGGCCTGATCGTCGGCTTGTTCGCCGGCATGCTTGGTATAGGCGGCGGAATGTTATTGGTACCCCTGCTGGTATTCATGTTCTCTGCCCAGGAGTTCCCTGCCGATCGAATCCTGCATCTTGCCCTCGGTACTTCATTGACGACGATTGTTTTCACGTCGTTGTCGAGCATTCGAGCGCATTACATGCGCGGCGCAGTGCGCTGGGATATTTTTCGCGGGGCGGCAGCCGGCCTCGTAGTCGGCACCTTACTCGGGGCATTCATCGCCGACTGGCTTGACTCACGCTTATTGGCAATCGTGTTCGTCGTATTCGTGTCCTACTCGGCAACACAAATGATAGTGGGCAGGAAACCTGCTGCCAGCAGACGACTGCCGGGTCCGGCAGGAATGTCCGCCGGCTCCGGGATCGTCGGCGTGATTTCGGGCCTGGTGGGCGCTGGCGGCGGTGTCGTTTCCATTCCGTTGATGGTGATGTGCAATGTGCCCATGCGCAACGCAGTTGGCACCTCGGCGGCACTCGGTTTTCCAATTGCTCTCGCCGGCGCCGCCGGTTACGCCTACACCGGCTTTTCGGAACCGAACCTGCCAGCAATGAGTCTGGGCTATATCTATCTGCCAGCCCTGATCTCTATTGTGATTGGCACCTTTATTACGGTTCCGGTAGGCGCACAGCTCGCGCACAGTATGCCGGTCGAGCGCCTGAAACAGATCTTCGCGCTCATTTTGTTTGCGCTCGCGGCGAGAATGCTGTGGTCCGTTTTTTCCGGTTGACGTTCTGCTTTGCCAACAGTAGAAATTACTGACCGAAACGTTCGCGCAGCAGCTTTTTCTGTACCTTACCCATCGCGTTGCGCGGCAACGCTTCGACGATATGAACGTGCTTCGGCACCTTATATCCTGCAAGCTTTGTTTTCAGGGCACTAATGGTTGTTGCCTGATCGATCTGCGCACCCGCCGTCGCAACGACGACTGCCGTCACCGCCTCGCCGAAGTCAGCGTCCGGCACGCCGATCACCGCAGATTCAATTACCCCGGGTAATTCATCGATAACCTGTTCGATCTCTTTCGGATAGACGTTATAGCCGCCAGTAATGATGAGATCTTTCTCCCGGCCAACAATCGACAGATAACCGTCAGCATCGAACAAGCCTATGTCGCCGGTGCGAAACCAGCCATCGGGCGTAAATTCTTCCCGCGTTTTCTCAGGCATACGCCAGTAACCACTGAAGACATTGCGGCCCTTGATCTGTATTGCGCCCTTTTCACCGTTTGGTACGGGCTTGTTCGCTTCGTCGGCTACTCGGACATCGACGCCCGGCAGCGGAAAACCAACGGTCCCCGCGCGGCGCTCTCCGTGATACGGATTGGACGTGATCATGCCGGCTTCGGACATACCATAGCGTTCAAGGATTCGATGTCCAGTACGCTGTTCGAACTGATAATGCGTTTCCGCCAGCAAGGGGGCCGATCCGGATACGAACAACCGCATGCTGCAGCAGGCCTCTCGCGAAAAATCCGGCTCCCCGAGTAAACGCACGTAGTACGTCGGAACTCCCATAAGCACGGTGGAACGCTTGATATCACGCGCAACATCGCTTGCGTCGAACCGGTCATGCCACAGCAAGCACGCGCCAGTTGTCAGCGCGCAATGATTGGCGACGAACAGGCCATGAACATGAAAAATTGGCAGAGCATGCAGTAGTACGTCGTCACCGGTGAACTTCCATTGCTGCGTCAGTGCACGCGCATTGGAAACGAGGTTGTCATGAGTAACCATTGCGCCCTTGCTGCGTCCTGTCGTGCCGGACGTGTAAATAATCACCGCAAGGTCATCGGGCCCCGACGTCGCGGTGGGAAATTGTTCGTGCGAGCCCGCCGCTCGCTGCGCAAGCCCGGTCACCTCTTCCTCAGTCATCACCGTTGCACCAATCGTTGCTTTGGCCAGATCTTCCATTGCCGTGCGTTGCTTTGCTTCGACCAGTATCAAACCGGGTTCGGCATCGCGCAGAAAATAGTCCAGTTCGGCACTACGGTAAGCGGTATTCAGGGGAAGATAAACCAGCCCGGCGCGCAGGCACGCGAGATAGACGAACAGTGAAGGAATGCTCTTGCGAAGCTGAACGGCTACCCGGTCTCCGCGTCGCAGACCAGTCTCGCATAAGGCATTGGCATATCGGGCGACCTCGGCATCCAGTTCGCCGTAACTTAACTCGTTGCCGTTACCGGCTCTCAACGCGATTCGGTCCCGATAGGCTTCAACCACGCCGGAGATTTCAAGATACATATTGCTGTTATTCATTGCTGCTCCCGAGTCGAACTGCCGGCACGGCAGCGCTGCATCCGCGAATCGGCACGATAAAATCGACAATGCCTGCCACAAGGGCATCGGCGAGTGATTCGTCGGGCAGGAACTTTCCCAAAACGACTTCTATTGCCCGAGCCGGCAACACCCGCACATTCGCCATCGGCGTTGCCTCGACCCGTTGTGCACCGGCCGCCAACGCTACATAGATCCCTCCGGCCGATTCTCCTTCGATACGCATGACAATTTCGACACCGCAGTGATAACGCTCACGCAGACAAAGAGCCAGGTGCGCTACATATTCGGACAGTACCAATGACTCGTCGCGCGACGATGCGGCCTGACCGGGACAGTCAATTTCCAGCTCGAGGATCTCGCCGGGCTGGCATGAAAGAACTGCATCGGAGAGTTGCCAGAGTTCGGCAGCACCGACCGGAATTCCACGACGGAACAATTCGGCCACGTTATCCAGCACCGGCGTACCGGTTTCGATGCCCGCTTCACGCAACCGTTTTTCGAGTATCTGGTGCTGAGCACCAAGCCCGGCTTTTTTGCTCATGGCAAGCCCAAGCAACTGGGCCAGCGCTTCGTGTCGTGGCGTGTTCGAATCGAAGAGGAAGTCTATCGCACCGGCCCGCGCTCGCGACGGTGCGCCAAAGAGCGCCCGAACCGCATCACGGTCGTATGCATCAAGGTCCTGCCCGCCTGAAAGTGCTGCAACGATGCCGGGTCCGGACATGCCGATTCGTGCGCTTTGGATTGCGCCTCGTACCGGGCATAGCATTGCCAGCATACTGGCCCCGCCGAAACAGTCGCGTTCCAGCAGCGCGGCCATCGGAACACCGGCAAGGCGAACATCAAGAGCAGCGCGATAGAGACGGCGGAAAGCGCCCAACCCCGCCAGTCCGGCGTCCAGCCGCGCGCCGGCCGAATCAAGTATCAGAACAAAGGGCGTACCATCGTCGTGGCTGCGAAGCAGATGCTTCGTAAGCGCCTCGCTCTCTTCGACGCCAAACGATCCTCCCGCAACTGCTCGATCTGTCAATGCGGCGCGCAACACCTGCCCATCACACTTACCTTCGACCAGCGTTAGCGCGCCCGCCGTTTCGACCAGTCGCGCGCCCGGATCAAACAACGCTTGATATCCGGCTTCTGTCTTCACCGCAGAATACGACTCACACGACGCGTCAGACGCCACACCAGTCGGCGATGACCTGTTCATACAGACTGACCGAAGATGCGACGCGTTCGATAACGCAGTATTCGTCGGTCTGGTGCGCCATTTGCGGTTCTCCGGGACCGAGGATCACCGTCGGCGGATTGCCGTATGCGGGTGTCAGTGCCGCAGCGTCAGTGAAATACGTCGCCACCTTTGGTTCCGGGCGGGCGCCCAGATAGGTTTGGGTAATGTCGAACAGCTTCTGAATCCAAACGTGATCGGGTTCACTGTAGACGCTTTCGAGATCGATAATCGGTTCGAGATCAACCTCGCTGCCCAATCGTTCCTGCAGTGCTTTCCGGATGGCATCGTGGCGCGATGTTGGCACGCTGCGAATATCGATTTCAATTGCGGCTTCATCCGGAACCGAGTTGATATTGAGCCCGCCACGCACGGTACCAACATTAAGCGTTGCCTGACCCATCATCTCGTGCGGGGGATTGTCGAACCGGAAATTCTCCAGCGCCGTGATGGCGCGGGCCGCCTTGTATACAGCATTGTCGCCGCGTTCCGGCATCGAGCCGTGGGCGGTGACGCCATGCGTTTTTGCGCACAGCCAGAACGCGCCCTTGTGTCCAACGTACGGGAAATTCGAGGTCGGCTCACCTACCAGCACTGCTCCTGCGCGGCCGAGCGCACCTTGACGACGAACCAGATCGAACGCGCCCTCGCAACCGACTTCCTCGCCGGCTGTAATGACCAGCTCGAGACCGGGTGAACGCTCGAGCTTCGCCGCGAGTGAGACTGTTGCCGCTACGAAAGCCGCTACGCCACACTTCATGTCACTGGTACCGCGACCATACAACCGGCCATCAGCGGTTTCGCCAGCAAAGGGATCCTTGCTCCAGGGGGCTGCGCCTAACGGTACCGTGTCGATATGCCCGGTCAGACACAGAGGCGCCTTGTCACTGCTGCCTCCGATACGGGCAACCAGGCTCGCGCGCTTGTCACCAAGCTTGTGGTACGCGACTGTGCAGCCGGCAGACTCCAGCAACGATCCCAGAACACGGGCACATGCCTCTTCGTCTCCTGGCGGGTTAATCGTGTTCATCCGCACGATCTGTTTGGTCAACTCCACTGCATTGACTGGCTTGGCCATTTCATTCTCCCCTTTGCATTCCAATGCGTACGTGATCTGAAAATTTCTCACGTGTAAAACATGAATCTCAGCTGCCGAAGTATGCGGCCCGGACTTCCTCGTTGTCTCGCAACTGCGCAGCATCGCCCTGCGCCACAATGCGGCCCTGGGACAATACATAGCCTCGATGCGCAATCGCCAGCGTTTGCCGCACATTCTGTTCGACCAGCAAAACCGTAACACCGAGTTCGTTAATACGCTGGATCACCTTGAAATTTTCCTTGACGAACAATGGCGACAAGCCCAGCGATGGCTCATCGACAATCAACAGTTTGGGCCCGCTCATCAATCCTCTGCCAATTGACAACATCGCCTGCTCGCCGCCTGACATGGTTCCGGCAAGCTGATCGGCACGCTCGCGCAACCGCGGGAAAATAGCGAACACTTCATCGAACCGTCTTTCGATTGCTTGCCGGTCGGTACCCGTATAGGCACCGACCCTGAGATTCTCCGTCACGCTCATGCGCGGGAACACCCGTCGTCCTTCGGGAATACAGGTCACCCCGAGGCCGACAATTCGATGGGTCGGTTCATGGGTTATATCCGTTTGCCCGAAACAGATGCGGCCGCTGCGCGCGGGTGTCAGGCCCAGAATAGCGCGAATCAGTGTCGTCTTTCCGGCGCCGTTAGACCCAAGCAAACAGGTTATCTGCTTTTCAGGCACCTCGAGAGAGACCCCGCTGAGAACATCAGCCTCGTCGTAGCCGCTGACAACGTTTTGAATCATCAATTCGTTGCTCACCGCTCAATCGTCTCCGAGGTAGGCAGCGCGAACATCACTGTCACGAGCCACTTCCTGATAGCTGCCCTCGGCGATTTTCTCGCCGTAATTGAGCACAACGCAACGGTCTGTAACGCGCTCAATGACACCCATCTCATGCTCGATCAGCACGATGGCGAGTCCGGGCATGCGCTCGCGCGATGCCAGCAGGTCGTCCATCAGCTCGCGTGTTTCTTCGTGTGTCATGCCAGCAGACGGTTCATCAAGCAAAAGTATCCCGGGCTCGCTGATCAAGGCACGGCAGACTTCGACACGGCGCCGGTCAATCATCGTCAACTGCGACACCGGATCGAACAGGCGCGAGGCCAGAGGGGCGCTGAACTGTTCCAGCAACAAGCGGCTTTTCTCGACATTGTCTTCGATTTCAAGCTTCAGGCGCTTGCGTCTGAACAGGTTGGCGACAATGCCGTGATCAAGATTTCGATGATTACCGATCATCAGGTTATCGAATACCGACAACGTTGGTGCAAGCCGCAGGCGCTGAAATGTTCGTGTAATGCCCACGTCATAGATTTTCTGCGGCGGCAAACCGGTGATGTCTTCTCCCGAAAGCACTACATTGCCTGACGCGGGGGTGTAAATGCCGGTTAGCGCATTGAAGAAAGTGGTCTTGCCGGAGCCATTGGGCCCGATCAGCCCGACAAAATCTCCTGCACTGAGTTCAAACTGTAATCGGTCAAGCGCAGTGAGTCCGCCAAAGCGCACAGTGAGGCCATCAACCGTGAGTACCGGACTGGTCAAGAGCGTCCCCAGCCGGCGTAATACTCCCGTATTCTTCGAGGCAGCAGCCCCTCGGGCCGAAAACGCAGAATCAGAATCACGAGTACCGCAAACAACAACAACCGGTACTCCTGGATGATCTGCAGCTTCTCGGGCAACACGACCACCAGTAGCGCTGCCGGCAATACTCCCAGCGGATTACCACTGCCTCCGAGCAGGACAATGGACACAAGCAGCAGGGAATCACCGAAGTTGAAACTGGCAGGCGCGATGAAACCCGACATCATCGCGTAGACACCGCCCGCCACACCCGCGAGACAATTTCCAGCTGTGAAGGCGAATATTTTCCAGCGAGGCAGGTCAATTCCAAAGGACGCAGCCGCAGTTTCGTCGGTTCGTACAGCATCGAGATTCAAGCCAAGCCAGGAACGTTCAAGGCGTTTGATCAGCGTGTAAGCACCGGCCGCCAACAGCAAAGAGATAACCGCGTACGAAGCGTAAAAGGAAATCATGCCAAGTGGACCGAGCGAAATATTGTCGTTTAGCGACCAGCCGAACAATTGCATGCCAGGGACTTTCAGCCCCTGTGGACCACCCAGCAAATCATTCACTTCCAGAAACGTTCGAAACAGGATGCCGAACGCAATAGTGACCAGCGCGGCGTAATGGCCTCGCGTTCTGAGCATGGGGAGAATCAGCAACGATCCAATGAGTCCGGCGACAAGCCCGGAAACGAGGATAACCAGCAAATGCGGTAGCGGACTGTGCACGGCCAGGACTGCCGCTGTGTAGGAGCCGATGCCGAAGAATGCTATGCCGGCGAAATTGACAATGCCGGCATAGCCGAATTGCAGGGTCAGACCAAGACAGATGGTGACATACAGAAACACCGTCGCGAGCATGAGCAAAGCAAAATGTTCCTCACGCAGAAAAACAATCACCAGCAACGCCGAAACAACATTGACCAGGATCGTCGTACGCGGATGGTCGGAGGCGGCGGTTTCGACGCGCGCCAGTAACCCGAATCGCGCCGAGAAGAAAAGCACGGCAACCAGGCCAACTGCAAGCAGCGCAATTTCCCATTCGTGCTCAAGGTACAAAAAGAGCAGAACGAACAAGGCTGCGGATAACGCGGTAACAATAACCGGCCAGAAGCTTTTGCGTTTGAATTTCATCGGCTCAGACGCGTTCCGCTGACTTGTCTGCAAGAAGTCCGGTGGGCTTCCAGGCCATCAGGACGATGATGCATGCAAATGCAAACACATCCTTGTAGGCAGGCACGGAAAACCAGACTGCACCTATTGTCTGCAACGCAGCGAATAGAAATCCACCGATAATCGCGCCATAGAGACTTCCCAGGCCACCCACAACGGCAGCACTGAAACCGATCACGCCGAGCAGCAGACCCATTCCAAAATTCACTTCGCTGTAATACAAGCCATTGGTAATCCCCGCCAGCGCGGCCAGCGCGGAGCCGAGGGCAAACGTCATCAACACGACGCGCTCGAAGTTGATTCCCATGAGGCGAGCCGTTTCGGGATCCTGCGCGACAGCGCGTATGGCCAGGCCGATACGACTGCGCTGAATCATCAGGTGCACCGCGACGATCGCACCCAGACCCAGGACAATCAACAGTACGCTGTCGAGACGTAGTTCGAGGTTACCGATGGTCATTGCTGCGTCCGGCAACAGTTGCGGAAACGGTTTCGGGTTTGAGCCGTTCGGATAGAACAGTCGCACCGACTCGCGCAAGGCGAGCCCGAACATCAGGGTAATCAGCAAGGTGTTGAGTGGTGGAGCCTCGCGCAGGGGCAAAATCAGAAGCTTCGCCAGCACCGCACCGAGCACGGCCATGGCGGCGATTCCCATTACCGTGATTACAATGGCAGCAATCGCGCCATCACCGACACCGAGATACTCAAGTCCGGCATAGGTTGCCAGAGCAGTGAATGCTCCCGCCATTACCACGTCACCATGAGAAAACTTGATGACGTCGAGCACACCAAAGAACAATGTAAATCCGACTGCAACCATGGCGTAGATCACGCCCAGCACGATGCCGTTAAGCAAGTATTGCGCGATGAATCCCGGATCCATGACCTTGTGCCGGTAGTCGTTAGCGTTTTTGCAGCGAGCGCTCGCCTTGAGCGTATTCGCTCTGTTCCCAGACGACCCAGTCTCCGTCCTGAATGACATAGCGGGTAATCAGGGCAACCGTGTTCTGGCCGTTGTCATCGAACGTAATGAGTCCAACAATGGAATCGTGGTCGCGCGTTGTATTCAGTTCCTGCTTCACTGCGGCGCGGTCGGGACCGACTTTCTCGATTGCATCGATGATGAGCTGGGTTGCAGCGAACGCAAAAGCGCCATAGGCTTCGGGTGGTTCGCCGAATCCCTGCTGGTCGTACCGCACCAGAAAACCTTCACCACCGGGCAGATTCTCCACCGGTGCGCCCTCACGAAACGCAATCACGCCCTCCGACAAAGGGCCCAGGCCTTCAATGAAGGCATCCGAGACTATTCCGGATGTACCCTGAAAAACGGCATCGATACCGAGCTTTTCCATCTGCGAACGCAATCGCACACCGGTTGGCGCCAGCCCCCCGAAATATATGACATCAGGATTGAGTTCCTTGACCTTGGTGAGTTCGGCGTTAAAGTCCTGCTGGTCCGAACTGACGCCGAACGTGCCGAGAATTCTCCCACCCTTGGCAACAAGAGATTTCGAGAAGTACCGGTTGTGACCTTTTCCATAGTCAGTGGTGTCATGAATGATGACCCATTTCTTGTAACCCTGTTCCAGCATGAAATCTGCGGCGACCTCATTCTGGTTGATCATCGTGCCATTGACGCGGTGCACTTCCTTGTAGTCGTTGCCGTAGGTGATGTCGGGCAGTACTGCACCCCATACGACGACCGGCAAACCGAACTTGTGATAGACATCGACCGTTCCCATGGCAACGGCAGAGCAGTAATGAGTGACTCCGGCAATGACGTCCTTGTCAGCGGCTACTTTTGTCGCTACCTGCACGCCAATATTCGGCTTGCACTCGTCATCAAGCGCAACCAGTTCGTACGTGTAATTACCGGACGATTCGGCGTTGTGCAGTCTGACGGCGAGCTCTGCGGAATTTCTTCCGCCGAGGCCATTTGCGGATACGCCTCCGGTGAGCGGACCAATAAAGGCGATCTTGACGGTGTCTTTCTCCGATGAACAGCCGGCTAGGAGAAAGACAAGCAAAGTGGTAATCAGTGTTGCCCGATTCAGTTTCATAATGGCCTCAGTAAACGCATTTGCTTCCGGGTAAGTCATCAAAGCAGAGTACCCGGTGCCGACGTCCGGCAATATCACAGCTTTCCAATTGTGACGGATACACAGAAACAAAAAAAGAGCAGCGTGATTGCTGCTCTTTTTCAGAACCGGCGCCTGTGAGGTGCCGCGCCGATGTAGCGTTGAGGAATGCGCGCTAGTGTCTGCGTAGCTTGCGAATCGCGGCGAGTTGAGCTGCCAACATTGCTAGTTCGCCCTCCACGACAGCGATTTCCTGCTTGTCGGTGGCACTGCGGAGTGCTTCTTCGGCTCGCTGTTTGGCTTCCAGCGCCTTTGCCTCGTCCAGGTCGTGTCCTCGAATCGCGGTGTCTGCAAGCACGGTCACCATCGCAGGCTGGACTTCGAGGATACCTCCGGCAACAAAGATCAGCTGCTCTTCACCGCCGCCGCTGGGCTGGATGCGAATGGCACCGGGTTTGATACGCGTGATCAGAGGCGTATGGCGGGGATAGATTCCGAGTTCGCCGGATTCGCCGGGGAGGACGACAAAAGACGCTTCACCCGAGTAAACCGACTCTTCGGCGCTTACTACTTCTACCTGTATCGTATTTGCCATCAGTCCCTCGAAAAATGCGCTTTCATCTGGTTACCGGTCCCGCCTCTGCCGTACGTTACTGCAGCGTCTTCGCTTTCTCGAACGCTTCCTCAATGCCACCAACCATGTAGAACGCCTGCTCTGGCAGCTGATCGCACTCACCGTTAACGATCATCTTGAATCCGCGAATGGTGTCTTTCAGTGACACGAATTTGCCGGGTGATCCGGTAAACACTTCGGCCACGTGGAACGGCTGCGAAAGAAAACGCTGGATTTTCCGCGCCCGGGACACAGCGAGTTTGTCATCGGGTGACAACTCATCCATACCGAGAATTGCGATAATATCGCGCAGCTCCTTGTAACGCTGCAGCGTGGCCTGTACCGCACGCGTGGTGCCGTAGTGCTCTTCACCAATAACGTTGGGATCGACCTGGCGCGAAGTGGAATCGAGCGGATCGACCGCGGGGTAAATACCCAGGGATGCAATGTCACGGCTCAACACCACGGTTGCGTCAAGGTGGCCGAAAGTCGTTGCCGGTGACGGGTCGGTCAAATCGTCGGCAGGCACGTACACGGCCTGAATCGACGTGATCGATCCAACCTTGGTTGAAACGATGCGCTCCTGCAATTTACCCATTTCCTCAGCCAGCGTCGGCTGATACCCCACCGCCGATGGCATACGGCCGAGCAGTGCGGACACCTCTGTTCCAGCCAGCGTGAAACGATAGATGTTGTCGACGAAGAAGAGAATGTCACGGCCCTCGTCACGGAATTTTTCCGCCATGGTCAGTCCGGACAAGGCCACACGCAGGCGGTTACCCGGAGGCTCGTTCATCTGACCGAATACCATTGCCACTTTGGACTCGCCAATGTTGTCGAGCTTGATGACGCCGGCTTCCGACATTTCGTGATAGAAGTCGTTACCTTCGCGGGTACGCTCCCCGACGCCGGCGAACACCGACAGTCCCGAGTGCTGCTTTGCAATGTTGTTGATCAACTCCAGCATGTTTACGGTCTTGCCAACTCCGGCACCACCAAACAGGCCAATCTTGCCGCCTTTGGCAAACGGGCAGATCAGGTCGATAACCTTGATACCGGTTTCGAGCAGGTCAACCGACGGCGACAAATCGGCAAACGCCGGGGCAGCCTGATGAATCGCTCGCCTTTCTTCCGTTTCGATCGGTCCGGCTTCGTCAATCGGCCGCCCCAGAACGTCCATGATGCGGCCCAGCGTGCCATGGCCGACTGGAACCGAGATCGGTGCACCGGTCGAAGCGACCTCCATGCCTCGACGCAGGCCATCGGAGGAGCCCATCGCAATACAGCGTACGACACCGTCGCCGAGTTGCTGCTCCACCTCGAAAGTCAGGCCAGCTTCTGCCAGACCGCCTTCTCTGCCATCCTCTACCAGCGTGAGCGCGTCATAAACGTGAGGCATATTCTCGCGTGGAAATTCAATGTCGACCACAGCGCCGATGCACTGGACGATTTTTCCGGTTGCTTGTGACATGGCTATATCTATCCGTTCAAGTCAGTTATTTGGTGTCTGTGTATTCAATCAAGGCGGATCAGACTGCGGCTGCGCCGCCGACGATTTCAGCCAGCTCTTTGGTAATGGAGGCCTGACGCGACTTGTTGTAAATCAGGGTCAGTTCATCAATCAGGGTCCCCGCGTTGTCGGAAGCCGATTTCATTGCCACCATGCGGGCTGATTGCTCAGAAGACATGTTTTCGGCAACCGACTGGAAAATTACCGCCTCGATATAGCGGGTCAAGACCTGCTCAAGCACGCTCTTGGCCTCGGGCTCGTAAATGTAATCCCAGGAACCCTCGGGTGCGGCGAGACGATCGCCGCTGATGGGCAGCAATTGTTCCATCATTGGTTCCTGTTTCATGGTGTTGACAAACTTTGTATAAAACAACACTACGCGATCGAATCGATCCGACATATATCCGTCGAGCATGATTTTGAGCGCGCCGATGATCTGTTCGAGACGCGGCCGGTCGCCCAGTCCACTCACCTCGGAGATAATATTGGCGCCAAGACGTTGCATGAAACCAAGGCCTTTGCCACCGATGCAACAAACATCGACTTCTTCGCCTTCTTCCTGCCACTGCTTGTACTGTCCCAACGCCATACGCAATACGTTGGTATTAAGTCCGCCGCACAGGCCTTTATCCGTGGTCACGATAATCATGCCCACACGTTGTACGGTGTCACGTTCCACCAGGAACGGATGGCGATACTCCGGATTGGCATGTGAAATATGCGCTGCCACGTTGCGGATTTTCTCGGCGTATGGCCGGGCCGCACGCATGCGTTCCTGCGCCTTTCGCATCTTCGACGCGGCAACCATCTCCATTGCCTTGGTGATCTTGCGAGTGTTCTGAACACTCTTGATCTTGGTTCGTATTTCCTTAGTGCCTGGCATTGTTCGCCTCTAGACCTCGGTTTCGCCGAATGGTCAATCGTATCGGGGACAATTAATAGCTACCGTTCGCCTTCCAGTCGGTAATCGCTTCCTTGAGCGCTTTCTCGTCGTCCTTGCTGAGATTCTGCTCTTCGTCGATGCGCTTGATCAGGTCTGCGTACTTGCTCTTGACATAGTCACGCATTGATTTTTCCGCCGCCAGCGCCTTGTTCACTTCAATGTCATCGAACACGTCATTGTTAACTGCGAAAAGCGTGATAGCCATCTCCCAGACTTCCAACGGCTGGTATTGCGGCTGCTTCATCAACTCGGTGACCATCCGGCCACGCTCGAGCTGCTTGCGAGTGGCTTCGTCGAGGTCGGACGCGAACTGTGCAAATGCAGCGAGTTCACGATACTGCGCCAGTGCCAGACGAACACCGCCGCCTGTGTCCTTGCGTTTCATGATTTTGGTCTGGGCTGCGCCACCGACCCGGGACACCGACACACCCGCGTTAATCGCAGGTCGAATACCAGCATTAAACAAATCTGTCTCCAGGAAGATCTGTCCATCGGTAATCGAAATGACATTGGTCGGAACGAAGGCAGACACGTCACCTGCCTGGGTTTCAATGATCGGCAACGCCGTCAGTGAGCCTGTCTTGCCTTTGACTGCGCCGTTGGTGTGCTTCTCGACCCAGGCCGGCGAAACACGGGCTGCCCGCTCAAGCAGACGCGAATGCAGATAAAACACGTCCCCCGGGTAGGCCTCTCGACCCGGAGGCCGACGCAGCAGCAGCGAGATCTGGCGATAAGCCCAAGCTTGTTTGGTCAAATCATCATAGATGATGAGGGCGTCCTCGCCCCGATCGCGGAAGTACTCTCCCATGGTGCAACCAGAATAGGCAGCAATATATTGCATCGCCGCTGACTCGGATGCCGTTGCAGCAACGACAATGGTGTAATCCATCGCACCGTATTCTTCGAGTTTGCGCACCACATTCGCCACGGTTGATGCCTTCTGACCAATGGCGACATAGACACAGAACAGGTCCTTGCCCTTCTGGTTAATGATGGTGTCGACCGCTACGGCCGTCTTCCCCGTCTGGCGGTCGCCAATGATCAGTTCCCGCTGGCCACGACCAACCGGCACCATTGCGTCAATTGATTTCAGACCGGTCTGAACCGGTTGAGACACCGACTGACGCCAGATGACACCCGGCGCGACTTTCTCAATAACGTCGGTCTCTTTTGCATTGATCGGGCCCTTGCCATCAATCGGCTGACCAAGCGCGTCAACGACACGACCAATCAGTTCGGGCCCGACAGGTACGGCCAGAATCCGGCCCGTACACTTGACGATGTCACCTTCGGTGATGTGGGTGTAATCGCCCAGCACCACTGAGCCGACGGAGTCTCGCTCGAGGTTCAGCGCAAGGCCAAAGGTGTTGCCAGGGAATTCGAGCATTTCGCCCTGCATCACGTCTGACAGTCCGTGGATTCGACAGATACCATCGGTGACTGATACTACGGTGCCCTGGGTACGTGCTTCGGACACAGGGGCAAGACTTTCGATCTTGGTCTTGATCAGCTCGCTGATCTCGGATGGGTTCAACTGCATAGATCAATGCTCCTATTTCGTAAGGGTGGTGGCCATTTCCTGTAACCGGCCACGCACCGAGGCATCCCAAACCTTGTCGCCGACCTGTACCTTGATTCCACCAATCAATTCAGAATCCACACCGACAGTCGGGCTTATTTTCTTGTTGAAACGCTTCGCCAGAATGTTGACGATTTGCTCAAGTTGCTGGTCTTGCAGCGGGTAAGCAGAGGCGATGCTTGCTTCAATCACGCCCTCGTCATCCGACTTGAGGTGTTCATAAAGCGTCTGGATTTCCGCAAGTACGGACAAACGCCCATTTCGCATGAGCAGCTGGACAAGATTGCGCGCCTGCGCGTCAATATTTTCGCCACAGATCGTAAGCATCAGGTTCTCGACGTCGCCACCAGTGACCGTGGGTCCGGCGATCGCCGCCTGGAACTGCGTGTCCTGGTAAACGTTGACGAGCAGCGCAAGCATCCCGGACCAAGAGTCGAGTTCGCCGCGTTGTTTGGCAAGCGCGAAAGCTGCCTCTGCATACGGCCTGGCAATAGTTGCGAGTTCGGCCATCGGGTTCTACCTGAGCTCGGTTTCCAGGCCCTGCAACAGCTGGGCGTGTGCCTGTGCGTCAATTTCCCGCTTGAGAATTTTCTCTGCGCCGGTCACAGCAAGAACCGAGACCTGCGCCCTGAGCTGCTCTCTGGCACGATTGACTTCCTGTTCGATCTCCGCTTTTGCGGCCGTGACAATACGCTCGCCTTCGGCTCTGGCATTGGCCTTAGCTTCCTCGACCAGTTCGCCGCCACGCTTTTCCGCCTGAGCCAGAATTTCACTTGCCTGATCGCGCGCCTTGTGTAATTCCTCTGTGACGCGCTGGGCGGCCTGCTCCAGCTCCTGCTTGCCTTTTTCGGAAGCCGCCAGACCTTCCGCGATCTGCTTTTCCCGATCCTTCATCGCTTTTTGTAGCGGCGGCCAGATGTACTTCATCGTCAACCAGATGAAGACACCAAACCACAGCGCCTGGCCAAATAGTGTTGCGTTGATATTCACGCTAGCCTCCCGCGCTTATGAAACGGATTCGTTTTCAACCGCCGACGATGGCAATGAAAGGGTTCGCAAACAGCAGATAAAGCGCGATACCAACACCGATCATGGTGACGGCATCCAGCAGACCCGCAACGATAAACATCTTGACCTGCAGGGTCGGAATCATCTCGGGCTGGCGCGCGGCACCTTCGAGAAAACGTCCACCGAGGATACCGAAACCGATTGCTGTTCCGAGTGCGCCCATTCCAATCAACAGCGCGACCGCGATTGCCGTCATTCCCAATACGGATGCGAGTTCCATCTTTTTCTCCTAAGTACAGTAGTTGTGATCGTTAACGTGAAAAAAATCAGTGGTGTTCAGCAGCCATGCTCATGTACACGACGGTGAGCATCATGAACACAAAAGCCTGCAGGGTAATAATCAGAATGTGAAACAGAGCCCAGCCAAGACTGAGTGTTGCAGCGAGTGGCGCCCAGAAGAAACTGGCTCCAGCCCAGACTGCGAGCAATATGAAAACCATCTCGCCAGCGTACATGTTTCCAAAAAGTCGCAGAGCAAGTGAGACCGGCTTGGCGATATCCTCGATGATCCGGAAGAGAAGATTGACCGGGAAAAGATATTTCCCAAAGGGAACCGTCAATGCCTCGTGCAGAAAACCGCCAACGCCTTTGAACTTGAAATTGAAGCCGAGCATGATGACGAAAACCGTCAGCGACATTGCGAACGTCAGATTCGGATCAGTGGTGGGCACGATCTTCAGGTAGGGCACGCCTGCGGCTTCTGCGGTCATCGGAATAAAGTCAACCGGGATCAGATCCATGGCATTCATCACGAATACCCATACAAATATGGTGATTGCCAGCGGCGTTACAAGATTGCTTTTCGCGTGGAAGGTGTCCCGGACCTGGGTATCTACCATCGACACGACCATCTCGACGAAGTTCTGCCAACCGGACGGGACTCCGCTGCTGGCCTTTCGTGCCAGCGCAGCCATGAAGCCGAAGACCAACAGACCCAGAAGTCCGGATACGATCAGCGTGTCGAGGTGTAGCGTCCAGAACCCTTCACCAACAGTCAGGTTGGTGAGGTGGTGAACAATGTATTCGCTCGAAGTTGGCGCGCCCGAAGTGGCCATGCTTGTTTTTCTCTTAAATTCGTTTAAACACAATCAGTGCAAGCCAATACGCCATCAAGATGGCGATATATGCGGCAAACAACGGTATTACAGAAACATCCCTGATCCAGACAAACGTCGCGGCAAACATTACGAACGTCAGTGTCAGCTTCCCTGCTTCGGCACCAACGTGAACCCGCAACATCCGCTCATGAGGCGCTTTTCGGGAAGCGATCAGTCGCCAAGCGTAAAACGCTCCCGGAACTATCGCGATCGCGCCGCCGAGCGCCGCTGACTTCGCGGCTGCAAGGCCTGAAACCAGCAAGAAACCCGACACGACCACACCCAACACCAGCAACTGCAACCCAAGCACCGCGAGCAGCCCGCGGGTCATGGATTTCGGCCCGGTGAAATGGCTCTCCACTCCTTGTGCGGCTGCAGCATAACCACAAAAAGGCCGAGATGTTATTGGCTTATCGCAATACTGTCAACGCGTCTGACCACATCCGGGGGCCCGGCCGTCAAGCTCTGAGGCGCGCCAGAATCGTGTCCAGCTGGTCAAGGTCGGTGTAATCAATCGACAATATTCCGCTGCCGCTTTTGCGATGCCGAATTGACACCGCCGCTCCGAGCCGCTCGGACAGCGATTCTTCGAGCGCCGCGATGTCGCGGTCCTTGCTCGCCGCTTTCGATGGTCGTTTCACGGCAGGCACTTTTTGCGTCACCAGCTGCTCGGTTTCACGTACCGACAGCCCCAAAGCGACGATGCGCTGTGCGAGCTCGATCTGCCGCGACGCTGGTGCCGCCAGCAGTGCCCGCGCGTGACCCATATCGATATTGCCGTCCATCAACAAGGCCTGAACCGGCTGCTGCAATGACAACAGGCGCAGCAGATTGCTAACAGCGCTACGCGATCGCCCAACAGCCTGTCCCGCCGTTTCATGAGTCATCGCGAACTCGTCGATCAGGCGCTGAATGCCGACCGCTTCTTCCAGCGGATTTAGGTTTTCCCGCTGGATATTCTCTATCAGCGCCATCGCCAGTGCCGCGTTGTCATCAACTTCACGCACGACTACCGGCACTTCCTTGAGCCCCGCAGACTGCGCCGCTCGCCAACGCCGTTCACCAGCGATGATTTCGTAGCCCTCGTTGACCGAGCGCACCAGGATCGGCTGTAAAACCCCCTGTGACCGGATCGATTCCGCGAGTTCCGCTATCGACGCTTCGTCCATTCGACTGCGCGGCTGATAGCGGCCAGGCCGCAGCCGCGCAGTTGGAATCGTTCGAAGCTCGCCGCCAGTCGATTCTGTATCTGATTCATCGGCAGCGAGCAACGCATCCAGCCCGCGTCCAAGTCCTTTGAGTTTCGCCATCAGCTGTGTCCTTAATGGGTCGGACGCGGTTGCGCCAGAACTTCGTCCGCGAGCGACAGATAGGCTATTGCGCCCTTTGACTGCTTGTCGAAGTGAATCGCCGGAATACCGTGACTCGGCGCCTCGGCGAGCCGTACATTGCGCGGAATTATGGTCCGGTACACCTTGTCGCCGAAATGCTTCTTCAACTGATCCGAGACTTGTTGCGAAAGCGTGTTGCGCGGGTCGTACATGGTCCGCAGGAGACCTTCGATCTCAAGCGTTGGATTGAGATGATTGCGTACTTTCTTGATGGTCTGGACCAGGTCACTGAGCCCCTCGAGTGCGTAGTACTCGCATTGCATCGGTATCATCACGGCTTGTGCCGCTGTCAGGCCGTTCACCGTCAACAGATTCAGAGCCGGCGGACAATCGATCAGAATATAGTCGTATTCGGAATCGACATCGGCAAGCGCTGTCTTCAGCCTGGTTTCACGCTGATCGAGACCGACCAGCTCTATCTCCGCGCCAGCGAGTTCCTGATTGGCGGGCACCAGATCGAATCCGCCGTTTTCGCAGTGAATCCGCGCACTGCGAATATCACTCTCACCAAGAACTACCTCGTAAACCGTGGCATGTGAGGCGCGCTTGTCGATCCCACTTCCCATGGTCGCATTACCCTGAGGATCGAGATCGATCAGTAGCACTCGCTTACCGGCTTGCGACAGCCCGGCTGCCAGATTGATGGTTGTCGTCGTCTTGCCGACGCCGCCTTTCTGATTCGCGACAGCCAGGATGCGCGCCATTGGCTAACCTTCCCGCGACGCCGGCGGATTGAGGAATACAGCGTGCCGCTGCGCGTCGATCATCGGCACTTCGAGCCGGACTGTGTTGCGTACGACACCAGCCGGAAGTTCAGCGATTTCGTCAGCGGGGTAAACGCCTTTCATTGCAAGCAGCGTCCCGTTGTCTCGGCAAAGATGTCCGGCCAGGTCAAGGAAGGACTTCAGATCCGAAAAGGCTCGCGAGACGACCACATCAAAGCCGCTATCCGGCCTGAAAGACTCCGACCGGGCTGTTTCCACTGACACCTTTGCGAGCCCCAGCTCAGCGGCTGCCTGGCGAAGAAACGCCGTCTTTTTGTGGTTGCTGTCCAGCAATACGATGTCGCGATCAGGGTTGGCAATTGCGACAGGGAGACCTGGAAAGCCACCGCCGGATCCCACGTCAATCAAGCGACCATCTGGGATCAAGCTTACTATACTTAAGGAATCCAGTAAGTGATGACTCACCCACTTTTCTTCAGCGGATAATGACGTGAGGTTATAGACGCGGTTCCACTTCGCCAGAAGCTGTAACAATGATGTCAGCTGACCAACGGCCTGGGATGATAGTTGTAAACCCATGGATGCTGCGTGCTCGGCGAGGCCCCACTGTCTCATGCGCGCCTCCCTTGTGACCGAAGTCGATCCACTGGCGGCTCTCGCAAAACATTCAATCGTTTCAGGTGGACCATCATCAGGGAAATGGCCGCTGGAGTAATGCCGGAAATCCGCCCCGCCTGACCAAGCGTTTGCGGCCTTTGCTCAGCCAGTTTCTGACGTACTTCTGACGACAGGCCACGCACTTGCGTGTAATCGAGATCGATCGGAATACCAACGGTTTCGACCTGTTCAAGGCGGGCGCACTCTTCACGCTGCCGGTCAATGTAGCCTTTGTATTTGGTCTGAATTTCAACCTGTTCGGCGACCTGATCATCTTCCACACCAGGCCCGGCTACAGCCAGTTTCATCAAGCTTCGGTAGTCAACCTCGGGTCGGCGCAACAGTTGCAATGCCGGATATTCGCGTTCAAGTGTTTGACCTATGGCTTCCGTAACAGCCTGCTGCCCGACATGACGCGGGTCAATCACCAATTTCTCGAGACGTTCCAGCTCCGCGTTGACGGCATCCCGTTTGCGCTGGAATACCGCCCAGCGTTGCTCGTCCACCAGTCCGAGCCGCCGACCGGTTTCGGTCAGGCGAAAGTCAGCATTGTCTTCGCGCAAACTGAGCCGATATTCCGCCCGACTGGTAAACATCCTGTAGGGCTCGGTAACACCACGTGTGACCAGATCATCAACCAATACACCCAGGTAGGCTTCGTCCCGACGTGGGCACCAGGCCGGCTTTCCCTGCACTTGCAAGGCGGCGTTTATGCCCGCCAATAGTCCTTGTGCCGCCGCTTCCTCATATCCGGTCGTCCCATTGATCTGGCCCGCAAAAAACAAACTGCCGATGGATTTGGACTCCAACGACGACTTCAGTGACCGCGGATCGAAGTAATCGTATTCAATGGCATAACCCGGGCGGAGAATGTGGGCCTTTTCCAAGCCTCTGATTGAATGCACGATTTCGAGCTGGACATCAAAAGGAAGGCTGGTTGAAATTCCATTCGGGTATACCTCGTGTGTATTCAGGCCCTCGGGTTCAAGGAAAATCTGGTGAGAGGACCGGTGCGCAAACCGTGTCACCTTGTCTTCTATCGACGGACAATAGCGTGGCCCAACCCCTTCGATCACACCAGAGTACATAGGCGAGCGATCTAGTCCGGCACGAATAGACTCGTGAGTGTGCTCGTTGGTATGGGTAATCCAGCAGGATATCTGCCGAGGGTGTTGTTCCGTCTTGCCCAGATACGAAAACACGGGAGCTGGCTGATCACCAGGCTGTTGCTCAAGTATGGAGAAATCAATGGAGCGCCCGTCCAGGCGCGGCGGGGTTCCGGTTTTCAGGCGCCCTACCGGTAACTTCAGCTCCCTTAGCCGATGGGCAAGACTGATAGACGGGGGATCACCGGCACGGCCGGCCTGATAGTTTTCCAGACCAACGTGGATACGCCCGGACAAAAAGGTGCCAGCCGTCAAGACCACTGCGCGTGCCCGGAATTGGAGGCCAATCTGGGTTACCACGCCAACGACGCGATCACCCTGTAACAGAAGATCATCAACAGCCTGCTGGAACAGGGTGAGATTCGGCTGATTCTCCAGACGGGATCGTATGGCCTGTCGATACAACACACGATCGGCCTGAGCACGCGTTGCCCTGACCGCTGGTCCCTTGCTCGCGTTCAAAGTGCGGAACTGAATCCCCGCCACGTCAGCCGCCTGGGCCATTGCACCACCAAGCGCGTCGATTTCCTTGACTAGGTGCCCTTTGCCGATACCGCCAATCGAGGGATTGCAAGACATCTGACCAAGTGTCTCGATGCTGTGCGTCAGTAACAGCGTATTGCAACCGGCTCGGGCAGCAGCCAGAGCGGCTTCGGTGCCTGCATGACCCCCACCGATTACGATAATGTCGAACTCTTTTGGAAAAAACACAGTGCCCTTTCGAGAGCGCGCAATCATACCGGAAAGAATGGCGCGAGAGACTCCCCGCTGCGGATGTTTCACGTGAAACACGGGCTGGTTTGGCTTCCCTCAGGCTCCTGTTAGCCGCGGATGTTTCACGTGGAACATCTCCCGATCTACCTGCCTAACCCGACTCGACGTCAAGAACCCTTTGAGTAAGCAGCCACTCACCAACCCGGTCGCTTGACAGGAACGAAACCTGATCTGATGTCGGGCTCCGGAATGTGGTGCGGCCAGCCCTTACTTACCGATACAGAAACGGGAAAATATTTCCCCTAGCAGATCATCTGCAGAAAACTCCCCGGTAATCTTTCCCAGTGCCTGCTGTGCCAGACGAAGCTCTTCGGCACACAGCTCAAGGCGCGCAACTTCGGTCTCAGCGCGTTGAGCATTTGCCAACGTCTGCCTGAGCGAGTGAATGTGTCGCTCTCTGGCCATAAACGGCACTTCGTCCGTAGTATCCCGCCCACTCACGCGTAACAGGGTCCGCCGCAGCAAGTCGATCCCCGACCCTGTTTTCGCCGATAGCCATACCTTGTCCACACTGCCTTCCTGACTTGCCTTTGGCGTTTCGCTAATCAGATCTATCTTATTGATTACAATAATTTTTCTAGCGCCTTCTGACAGCCTCACCAGATCGCTGCCCGCGTCGTCCGTGCAAGGTACCGACGCATCCCGGATCTCCAGGACCACGTCAGCCTGCTCAAGCTGTTGCAGACTCCGCGACACGCCGATGCGCTCAACGGGATCATCGCTTTCGCGCAATCCTGCTGTATCGATGACGTGAATCGGTAATCCCGACACCACCAGCTCACGCTGCAAGACATCCCTGGTTGTGCCGGGCACTTCGGTAACAATCGCCACTTCCTCCTCGGCGAGTCGGTTCATCAGGCTGGATTTTCCAACATTCGGGGCCCCGGTCAGGACTACCCGGACTCCTTCGCGCAACAAATTCCCCTGCGTTGCAGAGTCAGTCAACGTCGTGATGTCGCCCTGCACTGCCTGCAGTTGGCCGAGCACATCGTGACGATCAATGAGATCAACTTGCTCTTCGGGAAAATCAAGAACCGCCTCCACCAGCAACCGGATCCCGATCAGTTGTTCACGAATGGCATTGACGCGTGCCGAGAACTCTCCTGCGAGCGAACGCCGGGCGCTACGAACTGCGTCTGTGGAAGAGGCATCAATCAGATCAGCTACGCTTTCCGCCTGCGCCAGATCCATCTTGTCGTTCAGGAAAGCCCGTTTGGTGAACTCGCCCGGTTCGGCAACTCGCGCGCCCAGCTCAACGCAGCGCCGCAACAACATGCGAAGTAGTGCAACCCCGCCGTGGCCCTGGATTTCGAATACATCCTCTCCGGTATAGGAATGCGGCCCCGGGAAAAAAATCGCGATGCCCTGATCGATCGCCAGACCATCAGCATCCCGAAACTCACTCAGTGTGGCGTGGCGCGCGGGCGGTGTTCTGCCTATCAGAGACGTGGCGAGCGATTGCGTCCCGGGTCCCGAAACCCTGACCACTCCGATACCGGCACGGCCGTAAGCAGTTGCAACCGCCGCAATTGTGTCAGCGGGTTGCATTAGCGGGTTTGGATCGTTCGATCGCCCGCGTTATGTACCATTGCTGGGTAATGGAAAGAATATTGTTTACAAGCCAGTAAAGCACCAGCCCGGCTGGAAAGAAGAAGAAGAAAACACTGAACACGACGGGCATGATCTTCATGATCTTCGCCTGCACCGGATCCGGCGGCGTAGGACTAAGCCACGACTGCACGATCATCGAAAGCCCCATCAACACCGGTAACACGTAATAAGGATCCTTTGCCGAGAGGTCATTGATCCACAATATAAAGGGCGCGTTGCGCAGCTCGACGCTTGCCAGCAACACCCAATACAACGCAATAAAGACCGGGATCTGAACAAGAATAGGAAGGCAACCCCCAAGCGGATTGATCTTCTCCGTCTTGTACATCTCCATCATCGCTTGCTGCATGCGCTGCCGGTCGTCACCGTAAGTTTCCTTGAGTGCCTGCAACTTGGGCGCCAACACCCGCATTTTCGCCATCGACTTGTAACTCGCTGCCGACAGCGGAAAGAAGATCAGCTTGATGATGACGGTCAAAAGAATAATTGCGACGCCCCAGTTACCGACCCATTGATGGATTTCCGAGAGCAGCCAGAAAAGCGGAGCAGCGATCACCGTCAGCCAGCCATAATCCACGGTGAGTTCAAGTCCGGGTGCCAGCTTCGATATCGTTTCCTGGTCCTGCGGGCCGGCGTAAAGGCGTGAGCTGATGCTGCCAGCCGCGCCCGGTGCGATGGCTGTCACCGGTACGATTATGCCAACAGCATAGAGTCCGTTATCACGCGCTTTGGTGAAGTATTCACGCTCCAGGCCCTGCTCCAGAAGCCAGGCTGCGACAAAATAGTGCTGTACGATCGCTGCCCATCCATCTTCAGTTTTCTTGGGATATTTGACCTTACCCTTGTCCATGTCCTCAAAATCAACTTTTGTGAACTTGGATTCATCGGTGTAGATTGCTCCACCGGTGTAAGTCGGCTGCATTTTTGAATCGCCAGCAGCCGGATTACCGTCCCGCAAGAACTGAAAGTACCCATGGGCCGACAGCGGCGCATTGCCCTTGTTCGCGATTTCGTAATCGACATCAATCACGTAACTGCCACGATGGAAGGTATAGCGCTGTACGACCTCGTGGCTCCCCGGTACCGACGCCCGCAACGACAGTTCCAGCTTTTCCGCCCCTGACCGCAATTCAAAAAGATCGCCGTCAATCTCGAATAAGGTCGCGTGATTCGGAAGGCCCTCTCCAATCAATCCGCTCTGCGCCACATAGGTACGGTCCGCAGTCTTCATGAACAATTGCAAAGTAAGGTCCGGGTCATCCTTACTGCGGTGCTCCAGCAGTTTCAGCTCCTCCAAGACACCACCTTGGGTATTGATCCTGGCTTCGAACAAATCAGTGCGAACTGTCACCACTCTCGACGATTGCGTGGCCGTTTCCCGCGCCGACACGACCGGCATCCCGCTTGCGGTACTGGAAGGTTGGGTCACTTCGGGTACCGTGTTCACGCCACCGTTCAGTGGCGCCGCCGGTGCGACCGCTGCAATCTCCGATGGCGCTGGCCTCTGGGCTTTGAACCAGCCGTCAGCCAGCAAAATAACCGAACCGGCAAATATGATTGCTGCAATGATTCGTGCGTTATCCATTATGGTTTCTCTGTCTTGTTTTCAGCGCCACCGTCCGTACAGGTACCTGGCACCAGGTCCATACCACCTTCGTGCCATGGGTGACATTTAACGACGCGCCGCGCCGCCAGCCAGCTCCCTCTGGCACTGCCATGCTCGGAAACGGCAATGCGCGCGTACTCCGAACAGGTCGGGTAAAACCGGCAGTGATTGCCTACCCACGGCGATATCAGGTACTGATACGCGCGAATCAGCCATCCGAGCACATGTTTCATGCCCTCGCTTGCTCCAGCAAAGCGTTCAACTCCGTTCGAAGCATGGTGTTTGTTTGTTGGTTCGGTTCTGACCGAAATCTGACAACCACATCAATTCGACCCAGTTCATGGCGGACCGATCGGAACGCTTCGCGAATAATGCGGCGCAGCCGCGACCGGTCTACCGACCGGGAGACTTGCCGTCGGCCAATGATCATTCCCAGCCGGGCGCTTTCCTTTTCGGAACCGCCGGGCCGGGACAATAACAAGAAGTGCTTACTGCGATACCGGCCCTGAAAGGAACCGGTGAATTGCGCCGCGCCCCGCAGTCGGATCGTTCGTGGAAACGTTGCGCGCGGCCCAATCACACGCTCAGTCGAGCCCGCCCCTTTGCACGCCGCGCGTTGATAACTGCCCGGCCACCGCGGGTACGCATGCGCACGAGGAAGCCATGACGGCGCTGCCGCCGCGTTTTCGAAGGCTGATAAGTGCGCTTCATAGGTAATCTCCAATGCGGTCTTTGAAAAAGCCCGCTATTACACTGATTTGTCGGCCCTATGTCAATGCCGACAATACCAACTTGTCTGTGGATAACTTTTGACGAGGCTGCTAGAATCCGCCTTCCCCTGCTGGTCACTGCAGAACGCGGTCCGCTACGCCTTGGCCCCCAAAAGAATACATATCAATGGACAGTTTCTGGACACATTGTCTTCGCCATTTCCAATCGGCGATCCCGGCCCAACAGTTCAAGACCTGGATTCAACCCCTCAACGCGGAGTTTGACGGAAAGACGATACACATCGCTGCCCCGAACCGATTCGTCCTTGAGTGGGTGCGAGACAAGTATCTGCGTGATATCCAGCGGCTATCGTCCGAATTTCTCGACAAGAACGTCGGCATTAACATGACTCTCACCGTAAGGCAGTCGCAAGCACCTGCCCCCTCGGTAGCGCCCGAAGTGCCCGCTCAGCCAAGGCCGAAAGACCGCGAAAAGAGTCGACTCAACCCGCTTTTTACGTTTGACACCTTTGTAACCGGCAAGGCGAATCAGCTCGCTCGCGCCGCCGCGTTGCAAGTAGCCGAGCACCTCGGCAGCGCATATAACCCGCTGTTTGTTTATGGCGGCGTCGGCCTGGGAAAGACACACCTGATCCAGGCGATCGGTAATGCTGTCCAGGCCCGGGAGCCGGACGCAAAGATTCGTTACTCGCACGCTGAGCAGTACGTTTCAGACGTAGTGCGTGCTTACCAGCACAAGGCTTTCGACGGCTTCAAGAAGTACTACCACTCGCTCGACCTTCTACTGATAGACGACATCCAGTTTTTCAGCCGGAAAAACCGGACCCAGGAAGAGTTTTTCTACCTCTTCAATGCACTGACAGAGGCCCATCGGCAGGTCATCATTACCTGTGACACTTTCCCAAAAGAAATTTCCGGCATGGAAGATCGCCTCGTGTCGCGGTTCAATTGGGGTCTTACCGTGGCTATCGAGCCTCCCGAGCTGGAAATGCGGGTCGCTATCTTGCTCAAGAAGGGCGAAATGGAACGGATGGACCTGCCTGAAGACGTCGCCTTCTTCATTGCCAATCACATTCAATCCAATGTGCGGGAGCTGGAAGGTGCATTAAAGCGCATCCTCGCCTATGCTCGTTTCACAAAAGAACCGATATCCGTGGAGCTCGCACGCGAGGCACTTAAAGATTTGCTAGCGGTCCAGACGCGTCAGATATCGCTGGAGAACATCCAGAAATGCGTTGCGGAGTACTACAAGATAAAGGTCTCCGAGATGTATTCCAAGAAACGCTCACGTGCCGTTGCCCGTCCAAGGCAAGTCGCCATGGCGCTGGCAAAGGAGCTCACAGCGAATAGTTTGCCCGACATTGGCGATGCCTTCGGGGGCCGCGACCATACGACGGTATTGCATGCTTGTCGCAAGGTTGCTGAATTACGAACGACCAATTCGGATATCAGTCGGGATTTCGATTCACTGCTACAAACTTTGCGCGGTTGAGCATCGGCAACGCAAATGTTGTGGACAAGCACTGTATGAATTGTGGAGAACCAGCTCGAAACAGGATTTTCGTATTTTCATGCACAAACTGTCCACGGTCACTACCTTGTTTTAACGAGATTCTGTACAGAACAGTAAGACTTTTGTTTCAATAGCTTGACTCACTTGTTCATGGAATGAGCGTGTCCTTATTAATCTTATTATCTTTAAAAAATGAAACTACTAGATATTGATCGCGACACCTTACTCAAACCGTTGCAAGCGGTCTCGGGTATTGTTGAACGTCGCCATACGCTTCCGATCCTGTCGAACGTTCTGTTGGAAACATCGGATAACGAGCTCAAGTTGCTGGCTACAGACCTGGAGATACAGGTCGCTACCGAAGCCACTTTGAGTAAATCAGTCAAATCGCACGCCATTACCGTTTCTGCCCGCAAGCTGCAGGACATTCTGCGATCCTTGCCGGAAAAAGCACCCGTATCATTCGAAGCGCAGGAAAGTAAACTTGTAGTGAGAGCCGGCAAGAGCCGCTTTAATCTGCAAACGTTACCGGCAGAGGATTTTCCGAGGCTGGCCGAAGGCTCAGGAGACGCTACGACAGTCATCGTTTCGCAGAAAGAACTGAAGAGAATGCTTCAGCTCGTCCAGTACGCCATGGCGCAGCAGGATATTCGTTATTACCTGAATGGACTGCTGATGCTGGTTGAGGATGACAAGCTCACCCTCGTCGCGACCGACGGACATCGGCTGGCTTACATCTCGACGACTCTGGAAAGCTCACATCCCCGCGCAGAAGCGATCCTGCCGCGAAAGGCCGTGCTGGAGATGGTCAAACTGTTGACTGAAACAGACGAAAAAGTAGAACTGAAAATTCTGCAGAATCAGGTCCGGAGCCGGTTTGGGTCGGTAGATCTGGTTTCCAAAGTAGTTGATGGAAAATTCCCGGACTTCACCCGCGTGATTCCCTCCAGTACGCCAGGGCACTTCCTGATCTCGCGTATCGAGCTACAGCAAGCCCTGCAACGGGCATCGATTCTTTCGAACGAGAAATTCAGGGGAGTTCGCTGGGTCCTGACCAAGAACCTGTTACGAATTGTCTGCACCAATGCGGAACAGGAAGAAGCGGAAGAGGAACTGGAAGTGCAGTATGCTGGTGAACCACTGGACATCGGTTTTAACGTGACGTACCTGCTTGATTTACTGGGTAACGTATCCTCGGAGCAAATCGAGTGCGCGCTGGGTGATGCCAATTCAAGCATGCTGATGACTGTGCCGGGTGACGAGGACTTCAAGTACGTCGTCATGCCCATGCGAATCTGACGACAAAAGAAAGAACACGATAAATGCCAGAGAACAACGAATATACCGCCGGCAGCATCAGAGTCCTCAAGGGACTGGAAGCGGTTCGCAAACGGCCCGGTATGTATATTGGTGATACCAGTGATGGAACCGGGCTACATCACATGGTATTCGAAGTTGTCGATAATTCGATTGACGAAGCGTTGGCAGGTCATTGCGATGACATCAAGATCGTCATTCACAGTGATGGTTCGATCAGCGTTGTAGACAATGGCCGGGGTATTCCGACCGACATACATCCGGATGACGAGGAAGGCCGATCGACACCGGAGATCGTGATGACCGTTTTGCATGCCGGTGGCAAGTTCGACAGCAACTCGTACAAGATTTCAGGTGGTTTGCACGGTGTCGGCGTTTCCGTCGTTAACGCCTTGTCCGAGTGGCTCAAGCTAACGATTCGCCGCGACGGTCAAATCTACACGATGGAATTTCGCGACGGCGTGCCAACCGGGCCGCTCAAAGCGACTGGTACCACCGAACGTAGAGGCACCGAGATTCATTTCCTGCCAAGTGTTGACGTGTTTGAGAATATGGAATTTCACCACGACATTCTTGCAAAGCGCCTGCGCGAGCTTTCGTTCCTCAACAACGGTGTTCGTATCGAACTCCAGGATCAGATTTCAACAAAGGAAGAAGTATTCCAGTTCGATGGCGGCGTTCGGGGTTTTGTTGAATATATCAACCGGACAAAGAACGTCCTGCATCCCAATATCTTCCATGCGGTCTATGAAGCAAATGAGATGACCGCGGAGATAGCGATGCAGTGGAATGACTCCTATCAGGAGCAGGTACTCTGTTTCACAAACAATATTCCGCAACGTGATGGCGGAGCGCACCTGACAGCCCTGCGCAGTGCCATGACGCGAACGTTGAATCAATATATTGAGTCGCAGGAGTTGGCCAAGAAAGCCAAGGTAGAAACCAGCGGCGATGATATGCGCGAAGGTTTGACATGCGTGCTTTCAGTCAAACTGCCAGATCCGAAATTCTCCTCGCAGACAAAGGAAAAGCTTGTCTCCTCGGAAGTCAGACCGCTTGTAGAGGAAGCCGTTGGCAAGGAATTGTCGGCGTGGCTGCTGGAAAAACCAAACGACGCGAAAATAATCGTGTCGAAAATCATTGAAGCGGCAAGAGCGCGAGAGGCGGCGCGCAAAGCCCGCGAAATGACGCGTCGTAAAGGTGTGATGGATGGTTTTGGTTTACCCGGCAAGCTGGCGGACTGCCAGCAAAAGGATCCGTCGAAGTGCGAACTCTACCTGGTCGAGGGTGATTCGGCTGGTGGTTCTGCCAAGCAGGGAAGAGACCGCAAATTCCAGGCGATATTGCCACTCAAAGGAAAGATTCTGAACGTGGAGAGGGCGCGGTTCGAGAAACTCGTGTCTTCCCAGGAAATTGCGGCGCTGATTACGGCGCTGGGTACGGGAATCGGAAAAGAAGAATATAAACCCGAGAAACTTCGTTACCATCGCATCATCATCATGACTGATGCCGATGTCGATGGCTCACATATTCGTACGTTGCTGTTAACGTTTTTCTACCGACAGATGCCCGAACTGGTAGAACGGGGTCATGTGTTCATCGCGCAGCCGCCCTTGTACAAAGTGAAGCACGGTAAGGAAGAGCGCTACCTGAAAGATGATCACGAACTCAAGGAATATCTGCTCAAAATCGCGTTGAAAGATGCGGAATTAATTCCGGGCGAGGGAAGTACGCCTTTGACCCCGGAGGCACTGGAACAGGTTGCACGCTCCTACATCCTGGCCGAAGCCGTAATTGAGCGGGTTGGAAGGCGTATTGACCCGACGGTGCTGCGGGCCTTATTGAAAGACCCACTGGTCAATCTCGAGAACGCCGACGCCGCCGCCGAATCCGCTAGCCGTCTCGCGCAGGCCTGTGCATCCGAGCAACTGGAGATTACGCCGCAGTTCGATCAAAAAACCGAAGCCTACTATTTGTTGATCAAGCGCACTCACCACGGTAATGAGCGCAGTACTTACCTTGATGTCGATTTTCTCGAGAGTGGGGATTACGCGCAAATACAACAAACTGCGCAAGTGTTACTGGGCTTGCTCAGTGATGGTGCGGTAATCAGACGCAAGGAACGCGAGCGCTCTATTACCGAGTTCAAGCAGGCCCTTGACTGGCTGCTCGAAGAAACCAAGAAGGGAATCGGAACGCAGCGATACAAGGGTCTGGGCGAAATGAATCCCGATCAGCTGTGGGATACCACGATGAACCCGGAGACGCGGCGCTTACTCAGAGTGCAAATTGAAGACGTCATCGCGGCCGACGAAATATTCACGACGCTAATGGGCGATCTGGTCGAGCCGAGAAGAAACTTCATCGAGAGCAACGCACTGGGCGTGCGCAACCTCGATATCTGACTCAAGCCGTCTTGCGGCGGCTTTTCTTCTTGGCGGCCGGCGCTTTCGTCGCCGCGGTCTTCTTTCCGGCGCTGGTCTTTCTCGGCTTTGCCTTCGTGGATTTCGTTGGCTTCTTGCCTTTGTCGCCCTTGCTGGCGATGAGATCCAGGGCTTCTTCCAGCGAAATCTTTTCCGGATCGATCGATTCCGGAATGGTTACATTCATTGAGCCGTATTTCAGATACGGACCGTATCGGCCAGCGTTCACAGTAATGGCTTTTTCGTCGTCCGGGTGAACGCCGATTTTTCGACCACCACCGCCACGGGCTTTGGCTTGTGCCAGCAGTTCTACCGCCCGATCAAGCTCGATGTCATAGACGCTGTCGGTTTTTGGTATCGATTTGAAACCGCCGTCATGCTTGATATAGGGACCGAACCGGCCAATATTGACTTCAACTGGTTTGTCTATCCCGGGGTGATTGCCCAGCGTCCGGGGCAGCGAAAGTGATTTAAGTGCGATCTGCAAGGCCTCCGGAGAAGCCTCGGATGGTAAGGGAACGCCCTTCGGCCAGGCTGCGCGTTTTGGTTTTTCCGTTGCAGCCTTTTCCGTCGCACTCTTTGCCTTTGCACTCTTTTTCTTTGTACCCTTTTCCTTTGTGCTCTGCGGTGGCGTCTCACCGATCTGCACATATGGTCCATACGGTCCGCTGAGAAGATAGATCGTCTTCCCGGTTTCTTCATGGGTACCCATTGCCAGCGGTTCTTTGCGCACCGGTCCGGAGCCGAATGGTTCCGTGAAATCGCAATCCGGGTAAGCACTGCACCCTACAAATAGTCCGCGACTGCTGTTTTGCAGAAGCACGACACTCTTGCACTTCGGACACTTTTCGGGGAGCTGTTTTTCCTGCCAGGCGGGATCCAGAAAACCACGCGAGTAGGCTTCCCAACTACGCACCGGTGTTTTGGCTTCGGGCAGAGGGATACCCCGGCTTATAGTTTCCTTATTGCGCAGATTGTCGGCGAAACTCGTCCAGAATTCTTCCATGACGGATACCCACTCCAGGGTACCGTTTGAAATCTCGTCCAGCTCGGCCTCGAGATTCGCGGTAAATCCGTAATCGAGATAATGATTGAAGTGCGAGGTGAGAAAACCGTTGACCAGCCGGCCGACATCGGTCGGCAGAAACCTCTTCTTCTCGAGAAGTGCGTAACCGCGATCCTGCAGAGTCGAAATGATGTTCGCGTACGTAGACGGCCGGCCAATGCCGTACTCTTCGAGGGTCTTGACCAGACTGGCCTCGGTGTAGCGCGGCGGCGGCTGGGTAAAATGCTGCTCGCCATAGAGCTTCTTGACCGGCAAGGTGTCATTCACTTCCAGTTTGGGCAGCTTTGCGTCTTCTTCCTGCTCTGTATCGTCTGCGCCTTCGGTATAGACAGCGATGAAGCCCGGGAACACCAGCACCTGTCCGCTGGCACGAAAGACCGTATCCGAGTTACCTGCCTCCAGATCGATACTGGTTGTATCGAATCGTGCCGGCGCCATCTGGCTCGCCAGAGTTCGCTTCCAGACCATTTCATATAGTGCAGCCTGGTCGGGACGCAAATATTTCCTGACTGACGCGGGTGTGCGCGCGATTGACGTTGGTCGGATCGCTTCGTGTGCTTCCTGCGCGTTCTTGGAGCGGTTCCGAAAGGTTACCGGGGTCTTGGGAAGATATTCCACGTCGAAATTCTCGCCGATGTAGCCGCGAATTTCCTGTACCGCTTCCTTGGCAAGCGCGACCGAGTCCGTTCGCATATAGGTGATCAGACCTACCGTCGAACCACCGATGTCGATGCCTTCATAGAGTTGTTGCGCGGTGCTCATGGTCGTCCGGGAAGTCATCCCCAGCTTGCGCACCGCTTCTTGCTGTAGCGTCGAAGTGATAAACGGGGGCGCAGCCTGGCGTGATCGCGGTTTGCGATCGACGCGGGTGACCGTGACCGTACCTTTCGCCGCTTTCTCAATCTGTGCGATCGCCTTTTTCTGCTCGGCCTCGCTGTCGAAGGAGAACTGTTCGACTTTCTTGCCCTTGTGCTGGAACAGTCTCGCCGAGAAACCCTGCGGGCCTTTCTGGGAGTCCAGGTGGATGGTCCAGTACTCGCGGCTATCGAAGTTTTCGATATCCTGTTCGCGCTCGACGATCAGGCGCAACGCCGGGCTCTGAACGCGGCCGGCAGAAAGACTACGGCCGATTTTTTTCCACAGGATAGGCGACAGGTTGAAGCCAACCAGATGATCGAGTGCGCGCCGTGCCTGTTGCGCATTAACCAGCGGCATTGAAATCTTGCGTGGATTCTGTACGGCTTCCTTCACCGCAGATTCGGTGATTTCATAAAACACCACGCGATGCAGCTTGCGATCCTTCAGGAGCTTTTTGTCCTTGAGTATCTCCGACAAATGCCAGGCTATGGCCTCACCTTCGCGGTCCGGGTCGGTCGCGAGATAAACCTCCTTGGCCTTGGCGACTGCTTTGACGATGCTGTCTACATGTTTCTTGTTGCGCTCGACCAGCGCGTAGCGCATGTTGAAATGGCTTTCGGGATCGACAGCGCCCTCTTTCGCTTCCAGGTCGCGAACATGACCGTAGGACGCAAGGATGTCGAAGCCCTTACCCAGGTATTTCTTCAAGGTTTTCGCCTTCGAGGGCGACTCAACAATCAGCAGATTTTGCGACATTCACGCGGCGATTTGAAAAAGAGGGCGAGATAATAAGAAGATGCCGGCTCCGGAGCAAGCAAATGCTGGGCTTGGGGAGTCGTTTTTACTGAGGGCTACTGTTATCGCGACTGGCCAGCAACTCCAGTACGAGGCTGTCGACCGACTGCTGTTGGTTCCATAACACCATCAGCACAATCAGTTTTATTCTTTCGAGATCCACAGAAGTTTCGGGCAAAGCAAGCACGCGCTCAATGATCAATTCGCGTTGCGGCGCGGAGATAATCTCCGAGTCCTGCAGAAAAAGAATAAACCCACGTGCCTCGGCAGTCAGGTTAGTCAGTTCCTCGTCAGCGTAAATGCGAAAACCACGACTTTGGGCGAACGCCGACTCACCATCTGTTTCGTCCGGGTGACCAAAGCCACTCAGCCAGGTAAGCGCCTCGGAAATGTCTTCTTCTTCAAAACCGGCTGCAGACAGGCGTTTGGTTATCGTTTCAGCATCGGGAAGTTGGCCATTGTGAAAATAGTTTTCGACGAGATAGACAAGTATGTCGAACATGAGTCCCCAAGGCTGTTTGATAATTCCGCTATCACTAGCGGACTCGCTGGAATTTCCCTCCAGCCAGTTTTACGACCGCGCCGTCGAGTTCCAGTTCCAACAGCATCGCCGATGCTTTCTCGGCAGTCAAGCCGCAGCGAGTGCAGATCGTATCAAGATCGACCGGGTCGAATCCGATTCCCCGGAGCAGCAGAGGATGCCTAAGTGCCGGTGTGTGCTTACGCGTAGTCCCTTCCAGGACGGTCTGTCGGCCAAATTCTTCGAGAATGTCAGTAGAAGTTTCAACGAGTTTTGCGCCTTGCTTGATAAGAGCGTGGCAGCCCCTCGACAGGGGAGAATGCACCGAGCCTGGTATCGCGAAAACCTCACGCCCCTGCTCAAGCGCGTAGCGCGCGGTGATCAGTGAACCGCTCTTGACGGCAGCCTCTACGACCAGCACACCTTTCGCCAATCCACTGATCAGACGGTTGCGGCGAGGGAAATTTCCCGCCAGCGGTTTGGTGCCTAGCGCAAATTCCGAAAGCAGTAATCCTTGTTGCGAAATTTCATGCGCGAGGTCCCGGTTACGTGCCGGATAAACGCTATCCAGTCCGGTCGCTACCACCGCAATCGAGGAGCCTTTCCCACGCAAGCCTCCGCGATGGGCCGCCGCGTCGATACCGAGCGCCAGGCCGCTGACAACGGTAAAACCATTGTTTGACAAATCCCGGGCGAAGGCTTCGGCGTTATCGATTCCTTGCGGTGTTGCGTTCCGGCTGCCGACGATCGCGAGTGCGTCCTGTTGCAGCAACCTGGATTCCCCCTTTAGATAGAGCAACGGGGGCGGATCAGAGATTTCGAGGAGACCGCGTGGATAATCTTTATCCGCGAGGGTCAGAATGCGATTGTGCTCGCCGGCCGCCCAGTTGAGAGAGCCGGCCAGCTGTTGTGCATCAGGACCTTCTGCCACGGACGCGGCCAATGCCGGGCCGATGACCTGTTCCAGCGCGGCCTTGCTCGCGCCAAGTGCCGCCTCAGGGTTGCCGAAACGGCTCAGCAGTTTGCGGAATCCAACCGGTCCCAGGCGCGGGATGAGCCCAAGCCCCAGCCAGGCCTTGAGCTCCGCACCGGTCATTCAGGATGGTGTCAGTACAGTATCGTTAATCTTGACTGATCGAGTTGTGTTCATCACCAGTGCGTATGACAAGCGGTCGTACACCTTGAAGACAAAGACGACGCCATATCGCTCGTCGGGTAGTTTGACCCGCTCTCCGGGATCGCTCGAACCCGCGGGCCGAACCGTTTCACCTGTGCGTGACAACGCAAGAACATTGCCGGTCTCGAGGCCATCGCGGCGCCCGCGATTCAGAATCACAACGGTGAGCGGGCCGATCTCGGTCACACCTTCCTTGGCGGCCGCAACGATCTTCCCGGTAATCTTGCGGGTTGGCGGCCGTGGCATGTAGGGTGCGTCGTCACGCTTGGTCATGGTCAGCAAACGGTCACCGGGGTTGATTTCGCGCTCTGCCCGGCTGATCGAGAGCGTTGTAATGTCGGCGACTTCCTTGACGCGCGTATCACCGAGATACACTGCTTCATATCCCAGTACTTCATCAGTATCGGGGTCGGTGAACGTGCGCCCCTCTCTTACCGCATAGTAGCTTTTGGTTCGGGCATCCGTGACGCCTTTCGCGTAGGCGATATCACCGGGCCCGAGTACGATCCGACCCTCATGACCGGAGATGATTCTCGGCGCGAGCTCCAGTTGTTTCTCGTCCACGATCAGAGTATTTGCCAGATAGGATCTCACGAGGTTGGGTGAGAACGTCGGGATCGCTGGCGAGCCCAGTGCGGAGGTACGTATCTCCGGACTGAGACGCTCTCTAACCAGCGACCAGCCGGTGTCGCCTTCGAAACGCAGGCGGGGTGTCCGGCCGGAAAAATCGAGGACAAGAACATCGCCAGGATAAATCCAGTGCGGGTTCTTTATTTCGTCACGGTTCAAACCCCATATATCGGGCCATCGCCAGGGATCACGCAGAAACCTGCCAGAGATATCCCAAAGCGTGTCACCTTTAACAACGACGTATCGGGACGGTGGATTCTCGACCAGGGCGAGCGGCGCTGTCGCCTTGCTGTCCTGCGCAGTCACCAGGGCGGGGCTGGCGAACATGGCGATCGCGGATAACACCATATATATAATTGACTTGCCCATTTGTAAGGTCCTTGTGCTCAGGCGTTGTCGGCCCAAGAGGTTTTCGGCGAAAATTGATAGCCTCTTCATATCAGACATTTTGGTTTAAATTCTGCATATAGTCTATTAAATTAGCAAGCATTTATGGCATTTCTCCAGATTCTCAAATACCCTGATCCACGCCTGTATACCGTCGCCGAAGCGGTGCGGCAGGTCGACCACAACACCCGTTCGTTGATCGACGACATGGCTGAGACGATGTACGCGGCACCTGGTATCGGTCTCGCGGCGACACAGGTTAATGTCCATAAGCAACTGATCGTTATGGATCTTTCTGAGACTAAAGACCAACTTTTGGTACTCATCAATCCTGAAATTATCGAATCATCTGGTCAAATTGAATGCGAAGAAGGCTGTTTGAGCGTTCCCGGAATCTATGACAAGGTGTCCCGGGCCGAGAAAATACGTGTCAAGGCACTTGATCGGGATGGCAAACCCTTTGAATTCGATGCCGAAGGCCTGCTTGCTGTCTGTGTGCAGCATGAAATGGACCACCTCAAAGGCAAGGTATTTGTAGAGTATCTGTCTCCCCTGAAACAGCAACGCATCGTCAAGAAACTGCGCAAGGCAGAGCGGCTGGCGATTTGACAACCCGACTTGCCTGAACCCATGCGCCTGGTTTTCGCCGGAACACCGGCATTTGCAGCTAATGCCCTTGAGGCGCTCATCCAGAGTGAGCACGAAATCGTGCTGGTCCTGACGCGGCCTGATGCCGCAGCGGGTCGCGGTATGAAACGCTCATCCAGCGAAGTCAAAAAGCTTGCCCTGTCGAATGGCCTGCCTGTTTTTCAGCCACCAACGCTGCGTGACGCAGAAGCGGTCAGACGGATTGCGGCAGTGGGTGCAGAAGCGATGGTCGTCGCCGCGTATGGGCTGATCCTTCCAGCGGACGTCATTGCGGCCTTTCCAGGTGGTTGCATCAATATTCACGCTTCGCTGTTGCCGCGCTGGCGTGGTGCTGCCCCGATACAGCACGCGTTGCTTGCCGGTGACAGCGAAACCGGCATCAGCATCATGCGCATGGATGAAGGACTCGATACGGGACCGGTCTACTTCAAAGAGTCGATCCCTGTCGCCCCGGGTGATACCGCGGGTTCACTGCACGACAAACTTTCAGCACTGGGCGCGCGCGCAATTGTTGCAGCGCTGTCAGGTATCGCGTCGGGTAACTTGAAAGCAACAGCGCAACCCACGGAAGGCGCCAGTTACGCCCACAAAATCACCCGGGACCAGGCGCTGATTCATTGGGACCGCCCGGCCAGCGAGATCGAACGGACAATACGCGCTTTCAACCCGTTTCCGGGCGCGTTTTCGCGGCTCGACCAACACGTGGTCAAAATATGGGCGGCCGAGTTTGCCAAAGCTGCATCCGGTTGCCCCGGGCTGGTGGACGCAGTATCGGAGGCCGGCATCACGGTGAATTGTGGTGATGGCACGGCACTGCGGCTGACCGAATTGCAAAGATCAGGTGGCAAACGACTGCCGGCGGGAGCATTTTTGCGGGGATTTCCGATCGCGCCAGGTCAGCGCTTCGCTGACTGAGGCAGGCTGGTGCAGAAAATACAGCAGGCAGCGGCGGAGGCAGTTCAGTCGGTACTATCCGGGCAGAACCTGACGTCAGCCCTCCTTGCGTCCCGTCGGAAAGGCGTGCTAACCGATCAGGAGAGGGCAGCCGTGCAAGCTTACAGCTACGGCACGCTGCGTCATCTGGGCCTGCTGCGCTACATGCTTGACAAGCTGGTCACGCGCAAACCGAAAGAACCGATCGTGAGTGCCCTGCTGCTGGTCGCACTCTACCAGCTTGAATTTGGCAGGGCGCCTCAATACGCGGTCGTTGATCATGCCGTCAAGACGATCAATTTGGTAGCCGGCCAGGGCCTGAAGTCGTTCGCGAATGCGGTACTGCGCGAGTATCTGCGCAGGCGAGAGGACTTGCTGCGCTCAGCGCAACACGATGATGTCGCGAGATTATCCTACCCCCGCTGGTGGATAGAGAAACTGCGCTCGCAGATCGGCGCGCAGGCAGACACCGTGCTCGAGTTGGGAAACACGCATCCGCCGATGACGTTGCGCGTGAACCGGCGCCGCGTTACGCCAGCGCAGTATCTTTCCATGCTCGAGCAGAGTCAGATCGAGGCCAGAGTGGTGGGCCCGTCCGCGGTTTTGCTCGACGTACCGCTTGCGGTTGAGCGCTTGCCCGGTTTTAGCGACGGCCTGGTTTCGGTTCAGGATGCCGGAGCGCAACAGTCAGCGAATATGCTCGACTTGCGATCGGGGCAAACTGTGATCGACGCATGCGCGGCACCGGGTGGCAAAGCCGGGCACATTCTGGAACTCGCCGACGTGTGTCTGACCGCTCTGGACCACGACGCAGAGCGGCTCACCCGTATCAGCGACAATCTGCAAAGACTTTCCCTTAAAGCGAAACTGCGATGTGCCGATGCGACGCAACTCGACACCTGGTGGGATGGTAAGCCGGTCGATCGGGTACTACTCGACGCGCCCTGCACTGCATCGGGTGTTGTGCGGCGCCACCCGGATGTGAAGTGGCTGCGCCGGGAAAAAGATGTGGCCGGCTTCGTACGCCAGCAAAGGCGTTTGCTGGAGGCGCTGTGGCAGGTAGTCGCCGGCGGTGGTAAATTGCTTTATGTCACTTGCTCGGTCTTTCAGGAAGAGAATCAGGATCAGGTAAGGCAATTTCTTTCCACCCATGCCGATGCAGCTCTGGTGTCGCGGCATGCAAGTACTGCAGGAGAGTTGCTGCTTCCAACCGAAGAACACGATGGTTTTTTCCACGCCCTTTTTGAAAAAGTCTAGGCTGTCACGCTCGTTGCTGGGCGTATTGCTGCTGGTGAGTGTCTCACTGGCTAGGGCGGACAGTATCTTTGTCCAGTCGGTTGAACTTACACCCGAGAACGGTGATTACTACCTGAATGCGAGTTTCAACATTGGACTTACGCCAACGGTGGAAGAAGCACTCAACCGTGGTGTCGCGCTGCACTTCCTGGTTGAGTTTGCCCTGATCTATCCGCGTTGGTACACGCTTTATTTCTGGAACAAGCGGTTGGTCGAGCTACAACAAACTTACCGTCTGAGCTATAACGCGCTGACACGCCAGTACCGTCTCAGTTACGGAGTTCTGCATCAGACATTCAACACGCTGGAAAACGCGCTGTCGGTCCTTGGTGGTCTTTCCGATCAACCGGTTTTCGAGGCAGCTCTACTAGATGAAGACCGGGTCTACGAAGCACAGCTTCGTATGCGTCTAGATACCTCCCGACTTCCCAAGCCGTTTCAGATAGATGCCCTCGGCTCTGACGATTGGGATGTGTCCTCGTCCTGGTTCCGGTGGACGATCGGGCGATGAACCGGTCGCTGCAGAAACTTCGCCGATCCTTGATGACCCGGGGTATGCGGTATGTGGTCGGGCTTGCGCTTATCCTTGGTGTTGTCATGCTCTATCTGTTGTCGACTGCGAGCACCAACACCACTGACGTCGGAAATGATCTCCCCAGGCTGCTTGGGTTCGGTGTTGCCATTGTGGTTGCACTGCTGTTGCTGGTCGGTTTTCAACTGGTCTTGCTGCGGCGTCGGCTCAAAGCGCGCATATTCGGTTCCAAGCTGACTCTGCGCCTGGTGATTGTTTTCACCATCGTCTCGGTGCTGCCCGGGGTAGTGATGTACGGCATCTCGGTACAGTTCCTGGCGGGATCGATCGAATCATGGTTCGATGTGCGTGTTGATAGCGCTCTCGAGAGCGGCCTGAATCTGGGTCGCGTCAATCTCGAAACCGGCTTGCGCGAATTGCAACGAAAGGCCGACTCGATGGCGGTCAGCCTGTCCGATGGCGAAATGGTCACGCCGGTTTCCACGCTCAACGAGCTTCGCGAAAAGGCGGCAGTAAACGAAGCTGCGTTGCTGTCAGCGGATGGAAACATAATCGCGTTTTCCGGTGTGGAGTCCGAGCAGTTGATGCCGGTTGTTCCCAATCCATCGATGCTGCGACAGGTCCGGCTGCAGCAGCCCTATCTTGCCGTCGAGGAAGACGGCGCATCGAAGTTGCGGCTTCGTGTGGCTGTTCCGGTCAATCAGCCGGGCGGCGAAACCCAGATTCTGCAACTCGTGCAACCGGTATCAGAAAGGCTTGCGCGAGATGCGGCCCTGGTTCAGGAAGCCTATCGCGACTACCAGGAACTATCGCTTTCACGCCATGGCCTGAAGCGTCTCTACACACTGGCGCTGACCCTGTCACTTGGTCTGGCCCTGCTGTCGGTTCTGCTGCTCGCAATCTTGTTCAGTAACCGTCTGTCCTCGCCACTGGGATTTCTGGCGGCAGGAACGCGCGCTGTCGCGCAAGGTGATTTCAGTTTGCGCCAGCCGGTGCACAGACACGATGAGCTGGGTGTGCTCACTGAATCCTTCAATGCCATGACCGACCAGCTTTCCGAAGCTCAGAGGGCAGCTCAGCACCACCAGGAAGCGCTCTCTGCTGCGAAAGCCTACCTGGAAAGTATTCTGGCCAACCTGTCGGCTGGGGTACTTTCTTTCGACAAGCTATTCCGGTTGCGGGCGAGTAATCGAAGTGCCGAGAAGATTCTTGGTGCAGACCTTACTCAGCTTATCGGTAAAAGGGCCGAGAACTGGACCGCCAGTGCGCCTCGGTTGGTGAATATTTGGCAAGTGGCACGATCGCGGTTTGTTGACGGGGCGGAATCAACCTGGGAGCAGCAGATCGATGTCGATACGCAAACGGGCAAACAGGTGCTGTTGCTGCGTGGATCGCAACTGCAGGAAGGCGAGGAAAAAGGCTACGTAGTCGTGTTCGACGACGTCACAAAGCTGTTGCAGGCTCAGCGCTACGCTGCCTGGGGCGAGGTCGCGCGCCGGCTTGCGCATGAGATAAAGAATCCGCTCACGCCAATTCAGTTGTCCGCCGAACGCCTGGAGCGCAGGTTGGCTGAAAAGCTGGATGCATCGGATTCGGACGTCCTGAACCGGTCGACGCATACCATCGTTAACCAGGTGTCGGCATTGAAGGACATGGTGAACGCGTTTAGCGAGTACGCTCGGTCTCCGGAGCCCGACCTTGTACCGGTCGATCTGAACGCCCTCGTTAGTGACGTGCTCCAGCTGTACGAGGCGTCGAGGCCGAGGTTAAGCGTCGAACTTGGCCGCGATCTGCCGGCGATATCCGGTGATTCGACCCAACTACGACAGCTTGTGCACAACCTTCTGCAGAATGCCGAGCAGGCCGTCGCTGAAGTCAGCCAGCCGCGGATCATTGTGCGCACCTGGATGGCGTCGGACGGAGTTGTGCTCTCCGTAAGTGACAATGGTCCGGGATTCCCTGAACAGATGATGGCGCGCGTGTTTGAACCCTATGTCACCAGCAAGGCGCGGGGAACCGGTCTGGGTCTCGCCATCGTAAAGAAGATCGTCGAGGAGCACGGTGGAAGCGTCACTGTTTCGAATCCCGAATCCGGCGGCGCGCTTGTTGAAATCCGGCTTGCCAGGGCAACCGGCATGCCGGACACGCGCCAGGCGGCAATCAATCAATAGCGGATCGAGCAACGATGAGCCAGATAATGGTGGTAGACGATGAAGTTGGCATCCGCGAATTGTTGTCCGAAATTCTTCGCGAAGAAGGTCATCAGGTTCATCTTGCAGACAGTGCATCACAGGCACGCGACTTACGATCGCGATCAAAACCGGATCTGGTGTTGCTCGACATCTGGATGCCCGATAGCGATGGTGTCACCTTGCTCAAGGAATGGGCGTCTACCGGGCAGTTGACCATGCCGGTTGTGATGATGTCCGGGCACGGCACGATTGACACTGCGGTAGAGGCAACGCGGATAGGCGCCTATGGTTTCCTGGAAAAGCCGATCGCCTTGCAAAAACTGCTTTCGACTGTTGGGATGGCGCTTGAGCAAGGCATTTCGAGCGACAAGCCCTTGCCCGTGTTCGCCACAATCGGCAAGTCGGCTGCCGCGAGCCAGACCCGGGAACAACTCGAGCGTGTAAGAAAACTGCAAAGCTCGGTATTACTTGTTGAGCCTCCGGGAGCCGGAGCCGACCAATGTGCGCAATTGCTGGCAAAAAAAGAACATCCGTGGGTTGAAGTCGTAAGCCCTGGTCATTTTGATGAACGCCGCGAAGAACTGCCCCGCTTGGCCCAGCAGGGAACGATATACCTGCGCGACGTTCAGGACTTTTCACGCGAACAGCAGTTTGCCCTGTTGGCGATGATGGCGGAATTCGAAGCGAGCGGCGCGCGCCTGCTGTCATCGACAACGGCGTCGTTGCCGGAATCCATTGTCGCGTCCACGTTCGAGGCACGACTTTACGCTGTCCTCGCAGGGACCATTATTCGTCTTCCGGCATTGCGCGAACGGTCTGAAGACATACCCGAGCTGATCGAACTGATTCTTTTGCAAGCGCTGCCGGAAAGAGACACGCGGCCACGTACATTCACCATGGCAGCGCTCAACATGCTGCGCAATTATCATTGGCCGGGCAATCTGGTTCAGCTACAGACCGTGGTGAAGAGTTGTCTGCAGCTGGCTACGGGAACGGAAATCGGTATTGGCGATGTCACCAATGCCCTGGCGGAGTTTGACGACGTAGTACCGGTGCTCGACGAGCGTCTCAATCTGGACCGAGACCTGCGCGCAGCGAGAGAGGATTTCGAGCGGGTCTACTTTGAGTACCATCTCAGCCGGGAAAACGGCAGTATGTCGCGGGTGGCAACCCGCGCAGGACTGGAACGAACGCATCTATATCGCAAAATCAAACAATTGGGGCTCAAGCCGCCACGGCGAACCGACGATTGACCGTGTCACCGTGTGGCTGGCATTGCCTGAGATAGAATAGAGCGGATCCCGGAGCCAATAGAAGCCGGGCGCTGATCGATCCCGGAACACCCGTTCCGGGATTTTGTTTTCCTGGAAGAGGACCAATGGCGAACAGAACTGAATTGGCCAACGCCATCCGCGTGCTGGCGATGGACGCAGTGCAAAAGGCAAATTCCGGACACCCGGGAATGCCGATGGGAATGGCCGATATCACCGAAGTCCTGTGGCGAAAATATCTGCGCCACAATCCGGCCAACCCGGCGTGGCCAAACCGCGACCGGTTTGTGTTGTCGAACGGCCATGGTTCCATGTTGTTGTACGCGGTGCTGCATCTGACTGGCTATGAATTGCCGATGGACCAGATCAAGGCGTTCCGCCAACTGCACTCGAAGACACCGGGACATCCGGAATACGGCGTAACGCCTGGTGTCGAAACCACCACAGGCCCGCTGGGGCAGGGTCTGGCAAATGCCGTTGGCATGGCGATCGCAGAAAAGATTCTCGCCAGTGATTTCAACCGACCCGGCTTCGATCTCGTCGATCATCATACTTATGCCTACGTCGGTGACGGCTGCCTGATGGAGGGCGTATCGCATGAAGCGTGTTCGCTGGCCGGTGTTCTAGGACTGGGCAAGCTAGTCGTTCTGTACGATGACAATGGTATTTCCATTGACTCTGACAAGGCCAATATCGGACAGTGGTTTTCCGATGACACGCCGAAGCGCTTCGAAGCCTATGGCTGGCAGGTAATTGACGGAATCGACGGACATGACCCCGACGCGGTTGATGGCGCGATCGCGCAAGCCCGCGCGGTCACCGACAAGCCATCCCTGATCTGTTGCAAGACGAGGATTGGCAAGGGCTCGCCGGGTAAAGAAAACACCGGAGCGGCGCACGGCGCAGCACTTGGAGAGGATGAAGTGGCGGCCACGCGCAAGGCATTGGGCTGGACGAGTCCGCCATTCGAGATTCCGGACGATATCTATGCCGGTTGGGATGGAAGAGCGCAGGGCGCTGCCCTGGAATCGGAATGGACCCAGCTTCTGGAAGCCTACGCGGGCAAGTTTCCCGCCGAAGCTGCCGAGTTCAAGCGGCGCACGGCAGGCAAATTGCCAGAGCAGTGGGAGTCGAAGCGCGATGCCATTGTTACCGGCATCGCGGAGAAAGCACAGAAGCTCGCAACCCGTAAAGCCTCTCAGAACGCGCTCGAAGCATTCGCACCATCACTTCCCGAACTGATTGGTGGCTCGGCTGATCTGGCGGGTTCGAATCTCACCATGTGGTCTGGCTCGAAATCCATCACCAAGCCGGGCGGCAATTACGTCTTTTATGGCGTGCGTGAATTCGGCATGGCAGCGATCATGAACGGCATGGTGCTGCACGGCGGATGTATTCCCTATGGCGGCACTTTTCTTGTCTTCTCTGACTACTGCCGCAATGCGCTTCGTGTGGCCGCCCTGATGGGTGCGGGCAGCATCTTTGTGTTTACGCATGATTCAATCGGTCTTGGTGAAGACGGCCCGACCCACCAGCCGGTGGAACACGCGACAACGCTGCGACAAATCCCGAATCTGGACGTGTGGCGACCATGCGATGCGGTGGAAACCACCGTGGCCTGGGCAATGGCTATCGAGCGCAGGAACGGCCCGACGACACTGTTGCTGACGCGTCAGGGTGTGCCTCACCAGCAGCGAACCACGCAACAGGTCGAACAGATATGCAGGGGTGGATACGTACTGGCGGACGTCGATCAGCCGGCCGCGATCATTATTGGCACCGGATCGGAACTGGCACTGGCCATGGACGCCCAGCGGACTCTTGCCGACAAGGGCATTGCGGTTCGCGTTGTCTCGATGCCGTCAACCGATGTGTTTGATCGTCAGGAAGCCGCCTATCGCGACGTCGTGTTGCCCGCTGGTCTGCCGCGCGTAGCGGTTGAAGCCGGCGTAACGGATTTCTGGCGCAAGTATGTCGGTCTGGAAGGCGCGGTCGTCGGTATTGATCGTTTCGGCGAATCTGCTCCTGGCGGTGAGTTATACCTGCACTTCGGCATTACCGCCGACGCGGTTGTGGCCGCGGTTGAAGACACACTGAAAGGCTGAACCGGCGCCGGTAGACCGCGATGACCGAAGTGAATCTTGCATTGGTGGCGGATATTGGCGGGACCAATGTGCGCTTTGGGCTGGTCAGACGTGGCGAAACAAGCCCGCAGCAAGAACACAATCTGCGCTGTGCAGACTTTTCCGGACCGGTCGAAGCGGCCCGCCACTATCTTGACCTTGTCGGCAAGCCGGCTATCCGCACAGGAGCTTTCGATGTCGCAACCGCGGTTACCGAAGACACGATTCGCCTGACTAACGGTCCGTGGTCATTTTCAGTGTCCGCGACGCGTGACGCGCTTGGCCTTGAGCGGTTGCACGTCATAAACGACTTTACCGCCCTGGCGCTGGCGCTGCCGATTCTCAAAGGCGATGAAAAACGCCAGATCGGAGGCGGCGCGCCGGTAGCCGGAAGCGCTATCGGCGTCATTGGTCCCGGCACCGGTCTTGGTGTCTCCGGGCTGGTGCATGACGCAGGTCGCTGGGTGCCCTTGCTGGGTGAGGGCGGTCACGTAGCATTCAGTCCGATGACAGACCGGGAAGATCAGATTCTGCGCTTGCTTCGCCGAGACTACGGAACGCACGTATCGAACGAGCGGTTGCTCAGCGGAATGGGGTTAACGAATATCTTTCGGGCGCTATGCGCGCTTGACGGCGAAACACCGCGAGCGCTCGAACCCGCACAGATTACCGGCAAGGCCCTCGACGGGAGCGATGCAAGGTGCCGGGAAACAGTCGAAATCTTTTGTGGCGCCCTCGGTACCGCCGCTGCAAATGTCGCCGTCACCCTGGGTGCGCGCGGTGGCATATTTATCGGTGGCGGTATTGTGCCGAAGCTTGGTGGTTATCTGGACGGTTCGGTGTTTCGTCAGCGGTTCGAAGACAAGGGACGTTATCGTGCGTATCTGTCGGGCATACCGACTTACGTCATTGTTGCCGAGACTCCAGCGCTCAAAGGACTGGCTACTCTTCTGACGTACTCGAACTGAAGGCCCGGCAACATTCAACGTAGCTAGCGAATCCGTCTTTCCGTTTCCGGATCGAAGAAAACGAGCTTGGACAAATCGAACATGAGCTCCGTCGTTTGTCCACTACGAACCATCGTTTCGGGATGAACGCGGCAGGTGACCGGGGTGTCGTTGAGCTCGATCAGTATCAGCGTATCCGGCCCGGTCGGATGCACGACGTCGACTTTTGCTCGCCGTTTGACGTGGGCCTCCTGTGCCACGCCCCGCGATATTTCGTCACTGATCTGCTCCGGCCGAATACCGACAATGACTTCCCGGCCGATCCATTTTGCCAGGCCTTCGTGTATCGCCTCCGGCGCGCGGAAAAAAACCGTTTCACTATCACTACGCAAGTCAACGCCGACGCTGCCGTCATGGCTTGCGACGGGCGCGCGAATCAGGTTCATTGGAGGCGAACCGATGAACCCGGCGACGAACAGGTCGGCGGGATCGTCATATACTTCCTGCGGACTCGCGAGTTGATGCACCTCTCCGGATTTCATTACGGCGATCCGGTCGCCTAGCGTCATGGCTTCGATCTGGTCGTGCGTCACATAGACGATGGTTGCCTTGAGCCGTTCGTGAAGAAGTTTGATCTCGGCGCGCATTTCTACACGCAGCTTGGCGTCCAGGTTGGAGAGGGGTTCATCAAACAGGAACAGTGCCGGGTCGCGCGCCAGGGCCCTTCCCATTGCGACACGCTGACGTTGGCCACCTGAAAGCTGCGAAGGCATCCGGTCAAGCAGTGCTTCAATCTGCAGCAACTTGCTCACCCGGCTGACGATTTGTTCCTGCTCCACCTTCGGGATCTTGCGGATTTTCAATCCAAAAGAAATATTGTTGCGGACCGTCATGTTCGGATACAGAGCATACGATTGAAATACCATCGCAATGTCCCGGTCCTTTGGTGACAATTGATTGACGACACGGCCGCCGATCGCGATCTCTCCACTGGAGATTGTGTCGAGACCCGCAATCATGTTGAGCAATGTCGATTTTCCGCAACCCGACGGCCCCACCAGAATCAGAAATTCGCCGTCTTCAACGTCGATATTAATGCCCTTGAGGACTTCGACTGGCCCGAACCGTTTCTTGACGTCCCTTATCGAGAGCGCGCTCATTGGGAGCTATCCTTTAACAGCACCGGCAGTCAGCCCACGCAGGAAGTATTTGCCGGCGACAATGTAGACGAACAGGGTAGGCAGGCCAGCAATGATCGCCGCCGCCATATCGACGTTGTATTCCTTCACGCCGGTAGACGTATTGACGAGATTGTTTAGCGCCACTGTGATCGGCTGTCGATCGCCCGAAGAAAATACGACGCCAAACAGGAAGTCATTCCAGATCTGGGTGAACTGCCAGATGACGCTTACAACGATAATCGCCGGGGAAAGTGGCAGGATAATGCGCCAGAAGATGGTGAAAAACCCAGCGCCGTCAATACGTGCTGCCTTCGTCAGATCGGGCGGCACCGTTACATAGAAATTGCGGAAGAACAACGTGGTGAAAGCCAAACCATAAACGACGTGGACGAATATAAGACCCGCGATCGAGTTTGCAATTCCCAGGTAGCCGAGGGTTTGAGCCATTGGCAGTAGTACAACCTGGAACGGAATAAAGCAGCCGATCAGGAGCAGTGTAAACAGCACGTCGCTGCCCCGGAATCGCCACATCGTCAATATGTAGCCGTTGAAGGCTCCGATCAGCGTAGAGATCGCCACGGCTGGTAATACAAAACTAACTGAATTGAGGAAATTACCCTTCAGTCCGTTGCACGCGACACCGGAGCATGCCGTGCTCCACGCCTTTACCCATGCGGCAAAACTGATTTCGTGGGGGAGCGAAATGAGATTACCGGTGCGAATGTCATCAAGCGTCTTTAAAGATGTCGTAATCATTACGAACAGCGGCATCAGGTAATACAGTGCAAACAACGCAAGCAATGCGTAAATCAGGACGCGCCCCACGAGGTGCGATCCGACTGTTTGCGTGTGATGTCGCTCAGCCATTGCCGCAATCAAACATGGCTTCTATCGACCATGGTGCCCCCTGCGCGTCTCTGCGTACATCAAAGGCACGAGTATCGCGACGACGGTCATCAGCATCACCATCGCGCTTGCCGCACCCATGCCAATCTGGTTACGGTTAAAGGCGAACGTGTACATGAACGTTGCCGGCAAGTCAGAAGAAAAACCTGGCCCTCCTCCGGTTAGCGCCATTACCAGATCGAAACTTTTAATTGCAATGTGCGACAGAATAATTAACGAACTAAAGAAAACCGGACGCAGAGACGGAATAATAATGCTGGTATAGATTCGTGTCGGAGATGCTCCGTCAACCTGCGCCGCTTTGATGATCGAGTCGTCCACGCCACGCAGACCTGCCAGAAACAGCGCCATCACAAATCCGGTGGACTGCCAGGCGCCGGCAATGACGACGGTGTAAATAGACATTCCCGGAGTGACGATCCACTCGAACGTGAAATTTTCGAACCCTAGTTGGCGGACCAGATTCTGCAACCCCAGGCCCGGATTCAGGATCCAGCGCCATGCGGTCCCGGTAACGATAAATGACAGCGCCATTGGATACATATAAATAGCTCGCAGAAAGCCTTCGCCACGTATCCGTTGATCCAGCAATATCGCGAGCAGTAATCCGGTGACCAGGCAAACTCCGATGAACAAGCTGCCGAAGATCGCGAGATTCCCTAGCGCCGTCCACCATCGCTCATTTTGAAACAGGGTTACATATTGAACGATTCCGGCCAGCTCATAGCGCGGTAATAGTTTGGAGTCCGTAAAGGACAGCCAGCCGGTCCATAAGATGAAGCCGTAGACGAAGATCAGCGCACAGAGCAGCGTTGGCCCGAGCACGATCTTAGGCAAGGCATTTTCGAGGTAGTCCGCGAAACGCCTTTGCGGGTGGGCCGGTTCCCCGGCACTTCCGGTTTCCGTCATCTGATTGTGGTCAGTGGATTAACGGAGCCGGGATGAAGCACAAGTTTGAAAACCTGCGCCGCATCCCGGCAAAGATTGCTTACTGTTTGCCGGCTGCAGCTATCTTTCCGGTAGCGGCTTTCGCCGTCATGTCGGGCGTATTCATAAATGCCGTGACAACATCGAACATGGCGCCTTTGTTGGAGGGCGGCATTGCCATTTCATGCGCCCAACTCGGCACCAGTTTCATTTCTGTTGATGCCGAAGCAAACTGCGCTGCCGAGTCTTTAGCGCATTGGTCGAATTTGGACAAGTCCATGCCGAGGCGAACCGGAATTGAACCTTTGTTCAGGTTGAAAATTTCCTGAAATTTGGGGTCCATGATGGCCTCTGCGAGATGCGCCTGGGCGGTCTTTCCGGCATCGTCCTTCTGTTCAAACATGATGAAACTGTCGATGTTGAAGGTGAATGAACCGTCAGTACCGGGCGCCGGGGCGCAAACATAATCTGTACCCGGCGTCTTTCCGGCAGCAGTAAACTCGCCTTTCGCCCAGTCGCCCATAAACTGCATGGCAGCCTTGCCGTTGATGACCATCGCTGTTGCCAGATTCCAGTCGCGGTTAGCGGCGTCCCTGTCGATATATTTCTGAACCATACGCAGCGTTTCGAACGATTTTTCCATCGTCGGGCTGTTCAAAGCGCCCTGATCGAGATCAACAAAGGCTTGCCGATACCATTCGGCACCACCTGTACCGAGCGCTATCGATTCAAACAAAGTGGCGTCCTGCCACGGCTGTCCGCCGTGCGCAATCGCAATGAAACCGGCCTTCTGGATCTTGTCGGCAGCTATCGCGAATGCCTCCCATGTGGTCGGTATCTCGGCTCCGGCCTTGGAAAATACCTCAGGATTAGCCCACATCCAGTTGACACGATGCACATTGACCGGCACCGCGACGTAGTGGCCTTCGTACTTCATTACATTGCTCACCACGCCTGGCAACAGATTGTCCCAGTCACCGGCCCGGGCCACCTCGTCGAGGTTGGCCAGCACACCCTCACGTGCCCATTCCTGAATGCCGGGCCCCTTGACCTGGGCAGCGGTTGGTGGATTGCCTGACACGACTCGCGATTTGAGCACCGTCATTGCGGTCTCACCGCCCCCGCCAGCAACAGCGAAGTCTTTCCAGGTGTCGCCCCTGTCTTCGAGCATTTTCTTTAATTCGGCGACCGAGCGTGCTTCGCCGCCGGAGGTCCACCAGTGAAGCACCTCGACTTGCCCTGATTCCTGTTTCGAGCACGCAGACAATGCCACTGCCAGCAGGAATGTCGATACGGTTAGTTTCCAGGTATGCCCGTTCATGTTCTGCTCCTCTCAGTTCCGGTCTCTTGCAACCGGGGTGTGCTGCGTCTCAGCATTGCCGGCCCGCAAGGGGTGGCGAGCCTGTTTTTCGGCTTCTTGTCCTGACGAGGGTATGAGCGCGCCCCCACAAAAGCAAACCCTGCGGTAACAAGAGACCGACAATCACTATGATCGGGGTTGGGAGTGAAGTAAAATTTGACTTTAATCAACTGGGAGCTAAGCGATGGCGGTTCGTGTGGCCATTAATGGATACGGGCGTATTGGCCGGAATATCCTTCGAGCGCATTACGAAGGCGGCAAGAAGCATGACATTGAAATTGTTGCGGTCAATGATCTGGGAGATGCCAATACCAATGCCCATCTGACGCAATACGATACCGCTCATGGTCGATTCCCCGGCACCGTGTCGGTCGAAAAGGATCACTTTCTGGTCAACGGTGACAAAATCGCCGTCCTGGCGGAACGTAACCCGGCAGACCTTCCCTGGAAGAGCCTCGGCATCGATGTCGTTCTGGAATGCACCGGGTTTTTTGCCAGCAAGGCCAAGGCGCAAGCGCATATCGCTGGCGGTGCGAAGAAAGTTATCATTTCTGCGCCCGGCGGCAAGGATGTCGATGCGACCATCGTTTACGGCGTCAACCATGACGTACTGAGCAGCAAGCACACGGTCATATCAAACGCGTCCTGCACCACCAACTGTCTGGCGCCGATGGTCAAGGCGGTCAACGACAGCATCGGTGTGGTCAACGGCCTGATGACGACCATTCACTCTTACACCAACGATCAGGTTCTGACCGATGTCTATCACTCTGATCTCAGGCGTGCCCGGTCGGCCACCATGTCGATGATCCCGACCAAGACCGGTGCCGCCGCCGCCGTCGGCCTGGTGTTGCCAGAGCTGAACGGCAAGCTTGACGGCTATGCGATGCGTGTGCCGACAATCAATGTGTCGGTTGTTGATCTGGTATTTGTCGCCAAACGGGCTACCACGACGGAAGAAGTCAACAACGTCGTCAAGGCAGCCTCTGAAGGTGAGCTCAAGGGCATCCTCGAATACACTGACGCACCGCTGGTGTCGGTCGATTTCAACCATAACGCATCGTCCTCGATATTCGACGCGACGCTGACCAAGGTATCGGAAGGCACATTGGTCAAAGTATGTTCCTGGTATGACAACGAATGGGGTTTTTCAAACCGCATGCTCGACACCACGATGGCGCTGATGAAAGCAAAGTAGGCTCGCGCATCAGCGTCTCGGAGGGCACAGGGTGACGATCCTGTGCCCTTGTGTTTTTTTACCCGTACATTGAACTGGCAGAGGAAGCACTGCGAACATGTCGTTTCTTCGCATGAATGATCTCGATTTAGGCGGCAAGCGGGTGCTTGTTCGCGCCGATCTGAACGTGCCGCAGGACAAAGATGGCGGCATTACCGACGACACTCGCATACGAGCATCTCTGGCTGGTATCAGGGCGGCTGTTGACGCCGGTGCGGCGGTGATGGTCATGTCGCATCTTGGGCGTCCAAAAGAGGGCGAACTCAGGCAAATTGATTCACTCGCTCCGGTAGCCGCCCGCTTGGGAGAGTTGCTCAATACCTCGGTGGAACTCAGGCAGGACTGGGTCGATGGTGTCGACGTCAAGCCGGGCCAGGTCGTCATGCTGGAGAACTGTCGCGTCAACAAGGGCGAGAAAAGTGATGACGAAGTGCTGTCGCGAAAGATGGCGGCATTGTGTGACGTCTATGTCAATGACGCATTCGCGACTTCGCACCGCGCGCAAGCCAGCACCCATGGCGTTGCGCGCTTTGCGCCGGTTGCTTGCGCCGGCCCGTTGATGAGTGCGGAGCTCGAGGCCTTGTCGCGCGCACTCAGCGAACCCGCGCGCCCGCTCATCGCCATTGTCGCCGGCTCGAAGGTGTCGACAAAGCTCACGGTGCTCGACGAGCTCGCGAAAAAAGTCGATCAACTCATCGTCGGTGGCGGAATTGCCAATACTTTTTTGCTTGCCAAGGGTTGGAACATCGGAAAGTCGCTTGTTGAAAAAGACCTTGTCGCGGAGGCGCGCAAGATCATGGATACCGCTGCCGCGCGAGGTGCCAATGTACCGCTGCCGGTGGATGTGGTTTGCGCTCGCGAGTTCTCTGCCGAGGCCAAGGCGAGCGTAAAACAAGTCGATGCGATTGAAGACGAAGATATGATTCTCGACTTCGGACCGCAAAGTGCGAAGCGGATGGCCGAGATGATGGCGAGTGCCGGCACCATTGTCTGGAACGGACCGTTGGGTGTCTTCGAATTCGATCAGTTTGGCGAAGGAACGAAAACACTCGCGATCGCGATTGCCGAGTCCAAAGCGTTCTCCATTGCCGGAGGTGGCGATACCGTCGCGGCGATAGCGAAGTATGGCATTTCCGATAAAATCAATTACATATCTACTGCCGGCGGCGCCTTCCTGGAGTTTCTTGAGGGCCGTGAATTGCCCGCTGTGGAAATCCTCGAACGCCGTGCCTCAACCCCGCCCGAGCAATAGGCTCAACAAGTCATGAATCGCAGAACCAGAATCGTTGCGACGCTTGGTCCGTCTTCCACTAGCAAGGAAGTCATCACGCGGATGGTCGCGGCGGGTGTTGATGTGGTGAGAATGAATTTCTCTCATGGCACGCGCGAGGAACATCTGCAGCGGGCGGCGGTGGTGCGCGAGGCAGCGCAATCCCAGGAGCGCACGATCGGTATCATGTGCGATCTTCAGGGGCCGAAAATCCGGATCGGAAAATTTGATTCCGGCAAGATCACCCTGAACAAGGGCGATAGCTTCGTTCTGGACGCTGGCTGCCAACTGGGTAATCAGGAACGTGTCGGTCTTGACTATCGCGAACTTACCAAGGATGTACGAACCGGCGATGTGTTGTTGCTCGACGACGGGCGTCTGGTTCTGGATGTGCGCAAGGTGTCGGGGCTTGAGATCATCACCACTGTGCGAGTTGGCGGCGTGCTGTCGAATAACAAGGGCATCAACCGGCAAGGGGGCGGACTGACGGCGCCGGCGCTCACAGCCAAGGATATGGAAGACATTCGTACGGCGGTGGAAATGAAAGCCGATTTTCTCGCCGTATCGTTTCCCAAGAGCGGTGCAGACATGTACATGGCGCGCGAGCTGATGCGTGCCGCAGGTGGCCATGCCGTCATCATCGCCAAGATGGAGCGTGCCGAAGCAGTCGATGCAATGGACGATCTGCTCAGGGCGAGCGATGGCATCATGGTCGCGCGCGGTGATCTTGCAGTGGAAGTCGGAGACGCGGCGGTACCGGGATTGCAGAAGAAGTTGATCCGGACCGCACGTGAGCACAACAAGCTCACCATTACGGCGACGCAGATGATGGAGTCGATGATTACCAGTCCTGTGCCCACGCGCGCTGAAGTATCGGATGTGGCCAATGCCGTTCTGGACGGCACCGATGCGGTCATGCTGTCGGCGGAAACGGCTGCCGGCAAGTATCCGGTCGAAACGGTCGAAGCGATGTCGCGTATCTGCGTGGAAGCGGAAAAGACCGATGACGTCACGCTCGACACGCATTTTCTCGATCGGGTCTTCACCCGTGTCGACCAGTCGATCGCAATGGCTGCCCTGTTTACCGCTTATCATCTCAAGGTCAAGGCGATCGCTGCGCTGACCCAGTCCGGGTCCACGGCGCTCTGGATATCCCGTCACAATTTGGGTGTACCGATATACGCGCTCACGACCGAGATTACGACGCGCTACCGGCTCAGTCTCTACCGTGACGTTTTCCCGCTGATGATCGATTATCGCGGCCACGAGCTCGACGTCATGCTCAAGGAAGCGGAAGACAAAATGGTTAATGCCGGTGTCGTTACCCCGGGTGATCTGATTATCGTCACTTTTGGCGAGCCAATTGGATCGAGCGGAGGCACCAACACCATGAAAATCGTAAAAGTGGGCGAGGACCGTCGCCCCTAATCATTCTTAACAGGGAGAAATTGCAACCATGGCACTGGTCTCGATGAGGCAACTACTCGATCACGCAGCCGAGAACGGCTACGGCGTACCGGCGTTCAACGTCAACAATCTGGAGCAGGTCCAGGCAATCATGCAGGCGGCCGATGAAACCGCCAGCCCGGTCATCATGCAGGCATCGGCCGGTGCCAGAGCCTATGCCGGCGAACCGTTCCTGCGCCACCTCATCCTCGCGGCCATCGAAGAGTACCCTCACATCCCCATCGTCATGCACCAGGATCACGGCGGGTCTCCGGCCGTGTGTCTACGATCCATCCGCTCCGGTTTTTCCAGCGTGATGATGGACGGCTCGCTCATGGAAGACATGAAAA
>DATKYN010000140.1:0-9108 GCA_035528435.1 Burkholderiales bacterium | reverse complement strand
GTGTCCGGTGTGGCCGTTGCGTTACTGGGTGGCGCAGTTGTTTATGGCATTCTGAAAAAAACCATGGGCATTCGCCTGAATCCCGAAGAAGAGTATATGGGCGCAGATCTCGCAATACACAAGATTTCGAGCTCGCCAGAGAAGGAATCCGGCTGGTAGTCGTTTGGGCGGGCCCGATGAATGGACGGGCCCGGTCTCTGCCTGCGTGCAAGCGTTACTTGCCCGGAGAATTCACCGCGTTAACCGGGTGCGACGAATCCGGGGTAGCGGGCATTGGATCGATTGTGCCCATGTGAAACCGGAAATCGCCGCTTCGTCGATCGGCGAAGTAGTGCCGTAAGGTATGCCGTACGGTTGCAAACGCGAGTTCATCCCACGGCACGTCATTTTCGCCCAGCAGTTTGACTTGCAGAGTCTCTGATCCGGCGGAAAAGTCCAGGTCGAGGAGCCTCGCCCGGAACAGCAAGTAAACCTGGTTGATGTGCGGGAGGTTGTATAGCGCGTACGGCGCGATAATGTCGACGCGGGCGTTTGCTTCTTCCAGCGTTTCGCGCATGGCACCGGCTGCGGTTGTTTCGCCGTTTTCCATGAAGCCGGCCGGGACCGTCCAAAGGCCCACTCGCGGTTCGATAGCGCGCTTGCACAGCAGAATGCGGTCTTCCCATTCAGGAACGCAACCCACGATCAGATGAGGGTTCTGATAGTGAATGGTATTGCACTGGTCGCACACCGCCCGTGGCAGGGTATCGCCATCCGGTATCCGGTTTACTGTACGGGCTCCGCAATTACTGCAAAAATTCATGCGAGTTGAGATGTATTGTGCGGAAAGTGCTCGAGAAGAGTCAGATTATACGGTGGCCGGCGCGATGAACCGATATGTGTAAGGGTGTATTGGCGCACGGGCGGGGCTTTTTTGGCAAACTTGCCCGGTGCTGCGATGTCTGATTAAGGATGCGAAACGCAAATCCGCAGTCGGAAGTGAATCTACCTGGAGGGAATGTATGAGAAGAAGTTTTCTGGCGATAACGGCGGCAGTATTCTGGGCAAGTTGCTTGCCTGCGGGGGCGGCTGATGGTTTTAGTGGCTCTTGGGAAGGGCCTTGGTACCGGGGGATGACGAGCGGCACGATGATTCTTCTAATCGAAACAGACGGCAGCGGCGTCATTGAATTCACGAATCTGGATAACTTTGGTGAGGAGACCGTGGAGCTTTCCAAAGTCAAAAAAGCTGAGGACAGTTTCGGATTTAGTGCGTCGGGGGCAGGCCCCGGCGTATTCGTTGCGACCACGGAACTGATCAGCGACGGAAAAGTCCTCAAAGGAAAAGGCGAGTACGAGGGATTTCCGATCAAATTCAAGCTGAAACGTCGTTAACCGTCCGTTTGCTTCAAACAAAAGCGGCCAATTGGCCGCTTTGTTTTTTGGCTATCGCGCGGATTACTAGTCGGCGGGAAGCGCTTTGACGTAGTCTGTCAGTGCGTCTAGTTGAAACGGTTTGAGTTGCTTTCTGAAACCCGGCATCGGTGACTTGCCTCGCGCAATCCGATCCTTCACCTTCTCGCGTGAAAGGTCAGTTCCGGCGAGGCGGGGGCCATCAGCCTGTTTCATTCCGTAACCTTGATGACACCAGCTGCAGCGCGATGCAAACAGCCGTTTTACGTCCATCTTGTGTTCGCTGTATTTCTCATCAACGATCGCCGCAGCGACTTCAGTTGGATCCTCCGCAGCGGCCGCAGCCATGGGCAGTGCGGCAATGATTCCCACCAGAGTGACCAGCGACGTAAACAAACGCGCCAGATTGGCTGATTGATACATCCAAAACCTCCCGAATTCTGTCTGGCCGGTTGCCCCGACCCTTACCTGCTATAACGTCCAGTTTGAAGAATCGTTTACAAACATCGTGGATGTCGCGGCTCGATTCCAGCGAAGACACACTCCGCCCAATGCCAAAAAATAGGGCGGGGGATTAACCCCGCCCTATCAATTTACTGCTCTCTGACAATAAAGGTTTTAAGGCCTTTCAATCAGAGTGAGAACACCATCAGCGTGCCGGCGTCGGTGGGCATGGACGTGAACGGCTCACCGAACAGTCCCGGATAGTTGCCCGATACGTGTGAACCCCAACCGGTTACAACAGCAACGTACTGCTTGCCGCCAACCATGTAGGAAATCAAGCCACCGTGGTGACCGATACCGTTGTTGTTTTGCCACAGCAACTTGCCGTTGCGGGCATCAAACGCACTGAACATGCCATCGGCGCCCGGTACGAATACGAGGTTGCCTTTGGTGGCCATAATTGAAGCAAGTACCGGGTACTTGAACTCAACGCGCCACTTCATCTTGCCGGACAGCGGATCGCGTGCCTGCAGGGTGCCGTAGGCAGCGTTGACCGGTGTGCCATCGGCTTTCTGCTTGGGTGCCGTGGCGGTCCAGCTCGCACCGAAGTAGGCCTGACCCGAGTAGTCATCCGGACGCTCCGGGTTGACCACTTCGATGTCGAAGCACCATTCCTGGGTGATCTTGTACATCAGCCCAAGATTCGGGTTGAACGCACCGGTGTTCCAGGAGATCGCGCCGTCAATTGCCGGGCAGACGTCGGTGTGCTTGCCTTCCGGCAGCTCGCGACGACCAACCAGACGGCCATCTTTGGTTACGCCTTTGATGTAGTTGTATGTCTCACCAATCATGTAGGCATTTTCAACTTCGAGCTCGTTACCGCCACCGACGGAGTCGGGGTTGTAAACGAAGATGATGCCGCCCTTGTTCGGGTGGACCATATAGCGCTTGTTGCCTTTTTCCATCAGCATGAACTCTCCGACGGCAGAGTCGAAGTCCCAGGCATCGTGCGGCATTTCCTGGAAGTAGGCTGACAGTTCACCGCTATCGGCATCGAGCACCACAACCGAAGAGCTATAGAGGTTCAGACCCGGACGCGGACCAGCATTCATCCAGTCTTCGCCGATATAGTCATAGTCAGGTGCCGGGTTGGCGGTACCCCACCAAACGGTATTTTGCTTGGCGTCATAAGAACCGGTCATCCAGCCACCGCCACCGCCGATCTTCCAGGAGTCGTTGCCCCAGGAATCACGTGAGCGCTGATCGCCACCAATGGTGTCGAATTGCCATACGACTTCACCTGACATTGCGTCAACGGCGAAAATCGGTCCGCAACAGCCGGAAAGTTCACCACCGTTTGCGCCGACGATTACCTTGTCCTTGACGATGAGCGGTGCGCCGGTGAAGCCCTTGTTACCCTTGGCAACCGACATGATCTCGTTATCCCAGGCAACTTCGCCGGTGTTCTTGTCGAGAGCAATCATGCGACCGTCAGTGGTGGCGGTGTAAACGTGACCGTGACCGATGGCAAGGCCGCGGTTATACGGGTTGTAGAAAGTACCTTCCGCACGTTCCTGATCGATCTTGGCCTGATAGTGCCAGATCGGTGCGCCGGTGGCGCCGTTCAGCGCCCACACGGCACCGGAAGAACTGGTGTAGTAGACGACGCCGTCAACGGCGAGCGGGAACGATTGAATGCCGCGCTTGCTCGATCCCGGTGTGTGTTGCCACGCGAGTTTCAGGCTGTCGACGTTTCCGGTGTTGATTTGGTCAAGACCGCTGAAGTGCCAGCCGGTGAAGTTACCGTGATACATGACCCAGTTGTTCGGATCCTTGTCGGCATTTACAAGTCTGTCCCAGGTGACGTCTGCTGCAATCGCCTGAGAAGCAAAGCCGACGAAGGCCGCGGCAGAAATAGCCTTGACGGCGCCTGCGCTAGTCCAACGTTTCATAACTCTCTCCCGTTGTGTTATCGAAAAATGGGCTCTGGCCCATAATTAGGATTAGATCCTCCGGTGCCGCTATCGTTACTCACCAGTAAACTGTCTGACTGTTTCCGGTCCAGTTGTTAACGACAGGAGAAACCCCGTGCAAATGTAGTCGCTAGATGCCGTCTTTGCAAGAGCAGAGGGGGTGAGCAGGCAAGAGTTTTTTTGTTTTTATTTAATAATCTTATTTAATAATCGCGCTTTGGTGCGCCGCACAAATTGCGATCTGCGCAGCCGCGACGTTTGTCTAAATCTTGTGGATACTTTGAAAGGGTGCGTTTGATACACGTTGATAGCAACATTTCGCTATCCGAGAGCGAGCTTGAATGGCAATTTGTGCGCGCGTCCGGTCCCGGCGGACAGAATGTCAACAAGGTATCGACCGCAGTGGAGCTGCGTTTTGACGTCGCCCGAACGTCCTGTCTTTCGGATGACGTGAAGTTACGTCTCGGTCGACTTGCTGGCGATCGCTTGACCACCGATGGCGTGCTGGTCATTCAGGCGCAGCGTTTTCGTTCCCAGTTGCGCAACCGTGATGATGCGTTGCGCCGCCTTGTCGAACTGCTGCAAAAAGCAGCACAGCCGCCCAAGGTGCGTAAACCGACAGCACCCAGCTTTGCCGCACGGCGCAGACGCGTTGATGCAAAGAAAAAGCGTGCCGCGGTCAAGGCGCGCCGTGGCACGGTGCGTGATCTGGAATGAACCGGGGTCTGCTCTGCTGCGGCAGCCTTGCATGGCGCGACCAGCGGTCTCGGCGGCGATACGCGGGAATGCGTATTGGCGCGAGTCGCCGCGACTGGAAATTCGGGCGATGAAATTTGTGATCACTATTGAAGATCCGGGCCGTCAGCTTACGGTTGAGCAGGATGAGATATTGTTGACGGCCCTGTTGTCCCGGGGTGTACGGTTTGCCTACAGTTGCCAGAGCGGCGAGTGCGGTGCGTGCAAGTGTCGGCTCGTCAGCGGCAAGGTGAGGACGTTGGCGCACTCCGATACGGCTTTGTCAGGGCGGGAGAGCGAGGAAGGGACTATCCTCGCGTGCCGCAGCCTGGTGCATGGCGATCTTACGATACGGCTCTTGACAGCGCCCGGCGCATGACTGGCAATGACAGGCAAGCCTGGCCGCAACTCCGGGGCGCTTCATCGCCATCAGCCTTTCCTGAGCCGCGTGAAGCGTGGTGGGTATGCCATAATCGCAGCCTTTTTTGGGCTGCGGGCTGGCGCTGGCCAAGCTTGCGGCTGGCCCGTTAAATTTGGTTTCTGACGGGGCCGTTGGGGCGGTCGCACCAAATGTCTTTGGTGCAACGATCCTTGTTCAGCGGACTCCGTACTGACTCAGGTTATCCAGATGACTTTAGCTGACAGTTACGTATTCGAACCGGGTCCGGTCGCATCTATCCCTGTTACGGGTAGCGATGCGCGCTTTCCCGTCCGGCGCATTTATTGTGTCGGGCGAAACTACGCTGCGCATGCCCGCGAAATGGGTCGCGATCCCGACCGCGAGCCACCGTTTTTTTTCATGAAACCGGCGGACGCGATCGTGCCGGGCGGCGGCGCAGTGAAATATCCCCCGGGTACGGCGGATCTGCACCATGAAATAGAACTGGTGGTCGCTCTGCATCGCGGTGGCAGTAACATCGCCGCGAACGAAGCGCTCGATTGCGTCTACGGATACGCTGTCGGACTGGACCTCACCCGCCGCGACCTGCAGGCAGAAGCCAAGAAGCAGGGTCGGCCGTGGGATTTCGGCAAATCATTCGATCAGTCTGCACCCGTGACAGCTGTTTATCCTGTTGCCAGCCACGGTCATCACCCTTCCGGAAGTATTACGTTGCAGGTGAACGGCGAATTGCGACAGCAGGGCGATTTGTCGGACATGATATGGAGTGTGCCGGATACCATCGCCTTTCTCTCGCAGTATTACCGGCTCGAGGCGGGTGACCTGATATTCACTGGCACGCCGGCTGGTGTCGGGGCCGTGGTGCCGGGCGACAAGTTGGTGGGTAAGGTCGAAGGTGTGGCTCAACTCAACGTTGAAATTGTGTCCTGATACGGCCTGTTTTCAGAGGATAGACATGCACGAAGCGATTGGAAAGACCTGGCTCGAAGTGGCATTGAACGGGCCCTGGACGAGAAGGCGGCAACCGGCGATCCCGATCAGCGCCGAGGAGATTGTGGCCCAGGGCATTGCCTGCGTGAAAGCGGGTGCGTCGATCGTCCATGTGCACGCCTATGACGAGAAAACCGGGGAGCAAAAGGATGACCCTGAAATCTACGCGCGCATCATTGAAGGTATTCGCTCGAAAGTCGATGCCATCGTTTATCCGACCGTCCCGGCAGCGGGTTTGAACAAGGTTGATGGGTCCAGCACCGCCGAGCAACGCTACGCGCACATTGAGGCGCTTGCCGCGAATGGGTTGCTCGAATGGGCAGTGGTGGACCCCGGTTCCTGCAATTTTGCCCACTACGATGACTTGCAGACGGATACACCGGGATTCGTGTACGCCAATAGCGAAGAGCATATTCGTCACGGGCTCGAGCTTGCACGACGGTATCGTTTTCACCCCAGCTTCGCAATCTATGAGCCGGGATTTGCGCGGCTCGGGGCCAGCTTGCATTGGCGCGAGAGTTGCCCGGACCCGATCTATCGACTGATGTTTTCACGCGGCTTCGCGTTCGGCTTTCCTCCCGAGGACTACGGGTTGACGGCGTATCTGAATCTGCTCGATCAGGTAGCACCAGGTTGCAACTGGATGATTGCCGGGCTGGATGTGGATGTGCTGCCGCTGGTGCCGCGCGCAGTAATGGAGCGCGGACACGTCCGGGTCGGCCTTGAAGATGCGCCGTTCGGATGTGAGCGCGGAAATGTGGAACTGGTCGAGGAGGCGGCGGCTCTGATTGAGAACGCAGGAGGAACTCTTGCAGTGGGTTCCGACGTTCGCATCGCGTGCTCCACCGAAGCGCTTGAATCGGCGTCGTGACAACTGTTACTGAAATTAGCCCGCTGGCGCGCCTGGTTTAGCGGCCAGCTGTGGATCAGCCGGGGTGCTGATCGGATATTCGAACGAAAGGATTATTGGCCGTGAAAAGCAGCAAAATTGGAATCACGATGGGCGATCCCTCGGGCATCGGGCCGGAGATCATCGTGGCAACGCTCGGCGAAATGTCCGCCGAAGCGCGCAGTCAGTCAGCGGTTATTGGCAATCTCGATTTGCTTCGCCGTGCCGACTCGATTCGCGGCACGGCTCTGCGCTTTGTCGAGGGCGTGGAAGCCAGCGATGGCGCAGTGCCTGTCATCCACGTAGAAACCAAGAAACAGGATCAGATCATCGACGGTAAGGAATCCGCCGCGGCAGGCGAGGCGGCCTATCGCTACGTCGAGAAAGCCGTGGGGTTGTGTCTCGCCGGAGATATCTCCGTAATCGTGACGGCGCCGCTGAACAAGGCAGCGATGCATTCTGCCGGACATCATTTCGACGGTCACACGGAGCTGCTGGCGCATTTAACCGGCGCCAAGTCGTCGTTCATGCTGCTGGCCGGGGACAAACTCAACGCGATTCACGTCACAACCCATATGTCGCTGCGCAATGCTGCGGAAAAGCCGACCATGGAACGTGTGCTAGCGACGATTCGCGCCGGTCACGCACATTTTCGCGAGCTCGGTTATGAACGCCCGCGCATTGCAGTTGCCGGACTCAATCCTCACTGTGGTGAAGGCGGAATTTTTGGCGATGAGGAATCGACCCGGATTGCCCCGGCTATTGAGGCTGCGAAAAAAGAGGGCATCGATGTTCAGGGGCCTATCTCCGGCGACACGGTGTTCTATCGCGCACTGAAGGGTGAATTCGATCTGGTGGTTGCGCAGTATCACGATCAGGGGCATATCCCGACCAAACTCATCGCGTTTGACGAAACAGTGAACGTCAGCCTCGGGCTGCCGATCCGGCGCACCTCTGTCGATCACGGGACTGCGTTCGATATTGCCTGGAAGGGTATTGCCAACAACACCAACATGAAGTTTGCCATTGCGTACGCGCGACGCATGGCGGATGGCAAGGCTGGATAATGAGCGGATTGGCTATAGGCCGGGCTGGATAAACATGGCGCAGCACTCTTCTTCTGCGCGCGTGCTGATCATCGCTGATGATCTGACCGGCGCGCTCGATACCGCCGGGCCGTTCGCCGAGCAAGGGGTCGCGACAAAGGTCGTCGCCGATCCTCTCGAAAGCGACCCCGCGACGGTACTGGATGCGCGGGTGGTCTCGGTCAATACCGATTCGCGCCACTTGCCGCCGGGTGAAGCAGCCAGGCACGTGCAACGCTGTGCTCGGCGATTTTCTGACCAGCGTTTCGATTTCGTGTTCAAAAAAATTGATTCAACACTGCGCGGCAACGTGGTATCCGAAACGCTTGCGCTGATGGATGTGTTCCGGCGCAAGACGGCGCTGATTGCCCCGGCGTTTCCGGCGCAGGGGCGAACCGTGGTCGATGGCGTGGTGCACGTCGATGGCGTACCTCTCGCGCACACCGGGTTTGCCAGGGACGCGCTCTCGGCGCCACCGCTGCAACCGCTGAGCGAGGTGTTCGGCGCAGTCGTCGGCCCGGAGCGGGTCAGCGCGTGGCGCCAGGGTGAGGCACTGTCGCGACCGGACGGCGGTGTGGTGATCGCAGATGCCGGCAGTGATGATGACATGTCGGAGCTGATGAACAAGGCGGCCGATCGGACAAATGACGCGTTGCTGGTGGGCTCGGCAGGGCTTGGCCTGGTGCTGGCGCGCCGTCTCGACGGTAACCGACGCGCCGCACCGACAGCGCTGACGGCGACGACGGCGCCTATCGTGTTCGTCGTCGGTTCGCGCGCGGCGCGCAGCCGTGAACAGGTTGCGCAGCTCGGTCGCCAGCCGCATACCGTGTTGCTGGAAGCACCCAACGGCATCATTGGCGAAATCAGCGACGCGATCGGCGCAAAGCAAATCGTGCTGTTGGCAGTCGAGGATCCCGAAGCCGAAATTGCGGACTCAGTCGAGGTGGCGCGCCGACTCGCGCAGACCGGGCTTGAAATTTCCGCGCTTGTTGGATCCGAGGCGGTTGTCGTGACTGGCGGTGACACCGCCATCGCGGTTCTCGAAGCGTCGCGATGCGCGGTGCTCGACGTCTGCGGAAACCTTATGCCGGGCATTCCCTTTTCTGCATTTCAAAGCAACGGACGCTCAATCTATCTGGTTACCAAGGCTGGCGGGTTCGGTGTCAGGGATACGCTGGTGGAGATCGTCCAATGCCTCAGG
>DATKYN010000139.1:0-4639 GCA_035528435.1 Burkholderiales bacterium | reverse complement strand
GGTGTTGCAAGGCATTGCCAAACCGATGGACTGTCCCGGTTTCGGCAAGCGCTGCACGCCGGAACACCCACTCGGTGCACCCATGGTGTCGTCAGAAGGTGCGTGTGCTGCCTACTTCAAGCATCGCAAGCGGGCGGCGATATCAAATGAAATCGCGAATGCCGCCACACGTGAAGCGGGTACGCAATCGTGACCGGCGACGACGAATTCAACCCGAGTTGTCCGGTTCCGGTTTCGGATTATCCTGAAATTGTCCTCGCCCATGGCGACGGCGGCGCGCTCACGCACCGGCTCATCGAGCAAATCATGCTGCCGGCGTTCGGCAATTCAATTCTTGACCAGCGCCACGATGGCGCAGTGATCGAGATCGATGGCGCCCGGCTGGCATTCACCACGGATTCTTACGTCGTTCGCCCGTATTTCTTCCCGGGTGGTGACATCGGAACACTTGCGGTCAACGGCACTGTCAACGACATCGCTATGTGCGGTGCGCGTCCGTTGTATCTCAGTGCCGCGTTGATTCTGGAAGAAGGGCTGCCGATGGTAGATCTGCAGCGCGTGGTGGCATCGATGCAGAAGGCTGCTGCAGCGGCTGGCGTGCAGTTCGTCACCGGTGATACCAAAGTGGTGGACAAGGGCAGTGGCGACGGCATCTACATCAACGTGACCGGCATCGGCGTGGTCGAAGCCCGCCAGCCGATCTCACCCTCGGCCGTCCAATCCGGAGACGTCGTCATTCTCAGCGGCGACATCGGCCGGCACGGCATGGCTGTGATGTCGGTTCGTGAAGGCCTGGAATTCGAACATCCGATCGAAAGCGATACCGCCGCGCTGCACAATGCCGTGCTGTCTCTGATCGAAGCCGGCATTGACGTGCACTGTCTGCGCGATCCGACGCGCGGCGGCCTTGCGACCAGTCTGGTGGAAATAGCTGAAGCGGCTGGAGTGGAGATAATCATTGATGAAGCAGCCGTGCCCGTTTCGGACGAAGTGCGCGGCGCTTGCGAGATTCTCGGTTTTGATCCGCTTTATGTGGCGAATGAAGGCAGGTTCATTGCCTTTGTGCCGGCGGCCGAACAGGAAAAGGCCATGGAAATCCTGAAAGCGATCGATGTGTGCCGGGATGCCCGCGTCATCGCGACAGTATCCCCGAGCGCGTCCGGCATCGTCACTGCGAAGACCGCGATTGGCGGGCAGCGCGTGCTGGACATGCTGAGCGGCGCGCAGTTGCCGAGGATTTGTTAGTGAATTTATAGCGGCGCGAGTGCAGTATGCAGATATGTGTTTCAGACTCGGGTACCCTTACGTACACTTGGTCTGATATTGGTCTTCGATTTGGATGACAACTAAGCGCAAGCTAACAGCCATTCTGAGTGCGGACGTGTTCGGTTACTCCCGGCTAATGGCCGACGATGAGCCTGCGACATTGGCGACGCTCAACGAGTTTCGCCGACTCATTCAAGAACACGTCATAGCTCGCGGTGGGCGCGTAGTCGATTCAACTGGTGATGCCATATTGGCGGAGTTCACAAGCGCGGTCGAGGCGATAGCGTGTGGATTGGAAGTGCAACTCGAGCTGGCCGAGCGGAACAGTACGCTTGCCGAGCACCGTCGGATGCTGTTTCGATTCGGCATCAATCTTGGTGATGTTATCGAAGAAGAGGGAGCTCTTTACGGCGACGGGGTGAACATTGCGGCTCGTCTGCAATCCCTTGCTGAGCCCGGAAGTATCTGCGTATCAGGCGCCGTGCGAGAAGCTGTCGAAGGCAAGCTTGAGGCGCAGTTCCAGGACATGGGCGAGCAGCGGGTCAAGAATATTCCGAGACCGGTACGAACGTATCGAGTGTCCTCCGGGAAAGAAGCATTGTCATCGACTCGGCCAGGATTCTACCAACACCGAAACCGTTGGATCCTGTCAGGCAGTGCGCTGATAGTCATTCTGGTTGCGGTCGCTTTAGCAGTGCAGTTTCGTGAGTTTTTCATGGAAGCCTCGACCATAACGCTGGACCCGGCGCTTGCCATACCCACCGGCCCGGCAATTGCAGTTTTAGCCTTTGAAAACTTGAGCGGCGACCCGAATCAGGATTACTTCGGCGAAGGTATTTCAGAAGAAATTATTTCCGGGTTGTCTAGATTCCGCAATCTTCGTGTTCTTGCCCGGAATTCGACGTTTCAATTCAAGGGGCAGGCAAGAGATGTGCGCGAGATCGGGAAGGAGATCGGCGCGGACTATGTCGTGGAAGGAAGCGTACGCCGCGCTGGAGACATTGTCCGCGTAACTGCCCAGCTCCTCGATGCCAAAAATGGAGCGCACGTGTGGGCGGAAACCTACGATCGACAGCTCGATCCCGAGAATCTATTCTCGGTGCAGGATGAAATCACTAATCAGGTCGTAGCGCGTATTGGGGATATCCACGGCGCGGTTAATCGGGCGGACATGCAGAAAGTGCGCGCTAAGAGCAAGGCGACTCTAGAGGACTATGACTGCGTTTTAAAAACATACGAGTACCAACGCTTTCTTACCCCAGACAAACATGCGGTCGTAAAAACGTGCTTGACCCAAACTGTTCAACGAAATCCCGGTTATGCGGACGCTTGGGCCAATCTCGCGTACGCGTATGTTGATCAGTACTGGGCCGTATTTGATGGGCCACCTGACCCGCTCGATTGGGCTTATGCTGCAGCCCGAAAGGCAGTTGAGCTCGATCCGGCGAGTCAGTGGGCGCATTTCTCGTTAGCCAACGTCCACTTCTTCCGAAAGGAGTGGAATCGTTTCTTTCAGGAGGCAGACAAAGCTCTCGAGCTAAATCCAAACAATACCGAGGTGGTGGCTTCTCTCGCAGTGCGATTGGTATATGCAGGCAAGAGAGACCGTGGGCTGGCATTGATGAACAAGGCAATGTCACTCAATCCATCGCATCCAGGCTGGTATTGGATTCCAATCGTCTACGACCACTATTGGGATCGAGACTATGAGAAAGCTCTTGAGGCGGCGATACGAATCGACATGCCAGGGTTTTGGTATGCCAATGTTGCTCTTGCAATGAATTATGGACAGTTGGGTCGGCGCAACCTAGCGAAAGCACAACTAGACGAGCTTCGGAGGCTCAACCCGGGTTTTGAAAAGAACCCCTATCGTTTCCTTGATATGTGGTTCTTGGCGGAGCATTCGGATCATGTGGTTGAAGGCTTGCGTAAGGCAGGTTTGGCGCTCCCGTCAAGGCAGGATTTGAGACAGCTGTAAGCTTGGTGCTGGCCTGAGCCCAACAACACGGGCTCACAACAACACGGGCTCAGACCTTGTCTTTTGCTGCATCCAATAGATGGGGCCAGAGTCGGTATTGTCCCCACCGGTTTTGATGATTTGAGTCTGACACCACCTATTTGGGCCCTTCTTCGCGTGGATGAGGATCACACCTTCGGAGCAGGGATCGGACCTAATGCTTTTTCGAGGGATAGTCCCAGCGAAAGCAAGGCGCGATCATTTCCATTCAGTGCGTCGAATTCGAGGGCAACAGGTAGGCCTCTCGAGGTCACCCCTGCGGGGAGGACCAGGCTCGCCATGCTGGCACAGCTCCCAAGTGCTGTGTTGCGCGCCATGGTGATGTAAAGGGGGACTTTCTCGCCGCTGATGCTCACCTCTGCATCCTCACCGATGCGCGGCGGCGGAATCATGATCGGCGGGAATGCCAATGCGTTGATGCCTTGACGTTGGAAATAAAGACGAATCTCTTCTCTAATCTCCTGCCGCTTGGCAAGCATGGATTCGTACACATCCCGGGCTGGCCGATTGGGTGGTAGCGCGAAAGCCTTGAGCGTCTGCTGCATACCCGGGCTGCATTGTTCGAGCATCTGGTCGAAAGTTAAACCTGTGCCTTGTTGTTCCAGAAATGCGGACATGGCGGGCATGGTCTCGTACGTTATGATCGTGATCGCCACTCCCATCGCCGCCTTCGCCGCTTCAGGAATATCCGCCCAGACCAGCGTCGCGCCAGCAGCGCGCAGCTTCAGGAACGCTTCGCTGGTGATGCGATCGACTTCGGGATCGAGGCCGGTCAGAAAATATTCGGGTGAGATGCCAATGCGCACTTCCGATAACGGAGTTGCCGAAAGAGGCGAAGTCACTCCGGTAACAACTGAATCGAACAACGCAAGGTCTGCTACGGAACGCGAGAGCGGACCGACTTGATCAAACTTGTTAACCGTCAGCGGCATGATGCCGTCGCCCGGATATCGGTTGAAGCTTGGCCGCAACCCTGCAAGGCCGCACATGGCGGAGGGAACTCGAATTGATCCCAGAGTGTCCTCGGCGATTGCAAGTGGTGCCATGCGCGCTGCCACCGCAGCACCCGAGCCTCCGCTGCTGCCCCCGGGCACCCGCATCGGGTCGTAGGGATTGCGCACGGGCCCATATATTCCGTTGTTGCTGGTCCAGCCGTAAGACAATTCGTGAAGATTCGTTTTGCCCATGATGATGCCGCCCTGGGCAAGTAGAGGTTCGAGAACTTTTGCGTTTTCGCGTGGCGCAAAATTGCGCAACGCTCCGGTTCCGCTCGTCGTCGGAAGCGCGCGCGTATTGACACTGTCCTTTACCGGGATCGGCAAGCCATGCATCGCACCGATGGCGCCGCCGGATGCA
>DATKYN010000138.1:0-19153 GCA_035528435.1 Burkholderiales bacterium | reverse complement strand
GTTTGCAGCGGACTTCGCGAAAGGCTTGGAATCGCTACGCGGGTTCATGGCATTGCGATCGCTCCATTTCGCTTCGCTGATTTGGCCAACTTTCAGCTCCTGACCTGCTTGCGAACCGTGCGTGACGTTTGACAGATCGCTCACAGCGGCGAAGGCGTTCATGGAAAGTCCGAGAAGGGCGGCGGCGATGGTGGATTTGATGATCATGGTTATTTCTCCTGAGAAGTCATTAATGGGTTAGAAGTCGTCTCGCTGAAATGCTTAACCGTGCGAGTGCCTACACTTTAGGGATGGACTGCTGCCGACGCAGCGAAGCGTGCCGCAGCAAGAATGTGCGGAATTACCATTTTTTGAAATACGCGCGTGGAGACTTTAGGGGCAGGGCACCAAAAGACCGCAAGCCCAGCGTGTTTTTGGAAACGGTCTGATCAGACTCAGCCGCCGCGAATTGCGGGAATCAGATGGATTTCACTATCTGGTCCGATCGGTGCGAACCAGACATCCTGAAATATTTCACCGTCAATGGCGACCGCAAAACTATCGTGCTCAAGGTGGGGCGCCAGCTCGGGATAGCGTTCGCTGAGTATGCGCAGTAACTGTTTCACGTTCTGCGCATCAACCTCTACAACCGAATCCCCTCCAGCCAGTTGTCGCAAGGTTCCGTCGAGGACGAGCCGGGCCAATGCTGCGGATGCCCTATTTGCCCTGCTGCGCTTCGATGGTCGCCAGAACGTGCGGCGGAGACATCGGCAAGTCGGTAAAGCGTACCCCGGTGGCGTGGGAAACCGCGTTGGCGATAGCGCCCATCGGCGGGATAATCGGCGTCTCGCCAACGCCACGCACGCCATAGGGATGGCGTGGATTCGGTACTTCGACGATTACCGTGTCGATCATCGGAACATCGGAACACACCGGGATACGGTAATCCAGAAACCCGGGATTCAGCAGGTGGCCCTTGTCGTCGTAGATGTATTCCTCATTCAGCGCCCAGCCGATACCTTGCACTGCGCCGCCTTGCATCTGGCCTTCGACGTAAGCAGGATGTATCGCCTTGCCGGCATCCTGAATCGCGGTGTAGCGCAGAATCGTGACCTTGCCGGTTTCCTGATCGACTTCGACGTCGACCAGGTGTGTGGCCAGGCTGGGTCCGGCACCGGTCGCGTTAATAGCGGCATTGCCAATAATCGGTCCGCCGGTTTTACCGGCTGTCCGCGCCAGCTCCGCCAGCGAGAGCGATCGCGCTTCACCCGGTCCGGTGCAGCGCGCATGCCCCTCCACCCATTCGACATCTTCTAGTGGCACTTCCCAGATTTTTGCGGCGCGGTCGCGCAATTGTTCAATGACGTCGCGTGCTGCCTGCACAACGGCCATGCCACTGGAAAACGTCACGCGACTGCCACCGGTCAGGAAGTTGAATCCCAATGCGCTGGTGTCTCCTATAATCGGGTGCACGTGTTCCAGCTGGATGCCGAGCTCTTCGGCGGCCATCATCGAAAGCGACGCTCGCGAACCACCGATGTCGGGTGTCCCGACCACCATTGCGACACTGCCGTCCTCTCCCAGATTGAGCGACGCACAGGTCTCCCCCCCGATGTTGAACCAGAATCCGGAGGCTACTCCCCTGCCCTGATTCGCTTTAAGCGGCGCGCTGTAGTGAGCGTGCGCTCGCGCGGCTTCCAGCGTTTGCACCAGGCCGATCGGCCCCAGCTTCGGACCGTAAGGCGCGCGCGTGCCCTCCTGTGCTGCATTCTTGAGGCGGAATTCAACCGGATCGATGCTGATCTTCATGGCGACCTCGTCGATCACGCTTTCGACGGCAAATTCCGCTATCGGTCCGCCGGGTGCGCGGTAGGCCGCGACCTTGGGACGGTTGACCACTACGTCGAAACCGACAATACGTACGTTATCCAGATCGTATGGTGCGAAGGCGCACATGGCGCCGGGCTGCACCGGGGATCCCTGGAAAGCCCCTGCCTGGTACTTCAATAGCGCATCGCCGGCGGTAATGCGCCCGTCTTTGGTGGCCCCAACTTTCACCCAGATACTGGCACCCGAAGTTGGGCCGCTCGCCTGAAAGACCTCGGTGCGGGACATCACCATTTTTACCGGCTGGCAGGCCTTGCGTGACAGGGCCAGTGCCAGTGGCTCGAGATACACGACGGTCTTGCCGCCGAATCCACCGCCGATCTCCGAAGCGGTGACGCGCAATTGCGAGACTTCCATTCCCAGGAGCTTGGCGCAAAACGCGCGTACGATGAACTGGCCTTGGGTTGTGCACCACAATTCCGCCTGGCCGTCCTCGGAAACGCTCGCCACGCAGGCGTGCGGTTCGATGTAGCCTTGATGCACCGGCTTGGTTGTGAATTCGCGTTCGACGATGACGTCGGCTTCGGCAAAACCGGCCTCCAGGTCACCAAAACCGAACTCGACGCGCTTGGCGATATTGGACGGTTTTTCAGGCGTCGGTTCAACACCGATGGTGTACATATCATCGTGCAGTAATGGCGCGTCGGCCTGCATAGCCTCATTCACATCCATTACATGTGGCAACACTTCGTAATCCACTTCGATCAGCGACAGCGCTTGCGCCGCGACCGCGTCACTCACTGCCGCGACCGCGGCGACCGCATGTCCTTCATAGAGAGCCTTTTCGCGCGCCATGACATTGCGCGTCATGTCCTTGAAGTTCACCATCATTTCGCCGGCGGGGATAAATTCCGATGGCAGATCGCACAGATCGGCGGAGGTGACCACCGCTTTGACGCCTTTCAGGGCAAGGGCCCGAGACGCATCGATCGACTTGATACGGGCATGGGCATGGGGGCTGCGCAGGACCCGGCCAAAGAGCATATTTGGCAAGTGCATATCGGCACCGAACTTGGCTCTTCCCGTTACCTTGTCCACACCATCGGGTCTCAACGGGCGTGTTCCGACGATCTTCAGTTCACGTTCTACGAGATTCGGGTTCGTCATGTCATTCATCGCCGCACTCCTTTTTGTCTTTTGTCGTTTCTTCAGGCGCCCTGCATCTGCGCATTGCCGGCCACGCGTTTTGCCGACGTGCCGCGCATGGTTGCCGCCGCATCGAGCACGGCACGCACGATCTTGTCGTATCCGGTACAGCGGCACAGGTTACCGGCCAGCCAGTAGCGCACTTCAGTTTCAGTGGGATCGGGGTTTTTCTCCAGCAAGGCCTTGGCTGCCACAAGAATTCCCGGTGTGCAGATTCCGCACTGCAAAGCGGCGTGCTCAAGGAATTTCTGCTGAAGTGGATGCAGCTTCTCTCCGTCGGCCATTCCTTCGATGGTTTCGATCTCGCGGCCGTTGGCTTCCACGCCCAGCACAAGGCAGGCGCAAACCAGACGTCCGTCGAGAATCACGCTGCATGCACCGCAATCACCCGAGCCGCAGCCTTCCTTGCTGCCGGTCAGGAATAATTCATCCCGTAATACGTCGAGCAGTGTTTGCTCTGTGGCGCACAGAAACTCCGCACTGTCGCCATTCACCGTCGTCGTGACATGTTGCTTGCTCATCGTTGCTCTCCCCGTTCCAATACTGTGCGCTCGTCCTATTCGTTTCGCTTGCTACGCCCTGTTTTTTGCGCGTTCGAACGCGATCTGTGCAGCGCGTCGGGCAAGTACGCCTGCCACTTTGACGCGATAGGCTACGGTACCGCGCTTATCATTGATCGGCTTGCATGCCGCTCTCGCCGCTGCATCCAGGGCTTCCAGCGCGGCGTCGTCGACCCGCGTTCCGATCAGGGCAGCGGCTGCGTCACCGACCAGTAACGGCGTTGCTGCGACAGCCCCGAGAGCCACACGTGCCCGGGTGCAAACGCCTTGCGCGTCGAGTGCAAGCGATATACCGGCGCCGACTACGGCAATGTCCATTTCGGTGCGGGGGATCAAGCGCAAATAGGCGTCGCTGGCGCGATCAGGGGCATCGGGCAATCTGAATCCCAGGATGAATTCACCGGTTTCGAGCGCGTTACGTCCCGGCCCGGTGATGATGTGCTCCACTGCCATTTCGCGCTGGCCGCCAGTGCCCACGATTTCGCACAAGGCGCCCGCTGCAATGAGGGCGGGGACACTGTCGGCGGCAGGCGAGGCATTGCACAAATTGCCGCCGATCGTTGCGCGTCCCTGAATCTGCGTCGAGCCAATGAGCTGCAAGGCCTCGACGACTCCCGGCCAGGCGGCGCCGAGCGTGGCATGCTCTCCAATCTCGGCGCACGTTGTCGCGGCACCAATACGCCAACCTTTGGCGTCGTGCTCTATGCCACGGAGGCGTGGCACGCTCTTCAGATCAACGACAAGGCGTGGCGCGACCGCGCCCGCCCTCAGCTTCACCAGCAGATCCGTCCCGCCGGCGAGCACATGGGCGCCTTCGCGAGACAGCAGACCTGCCGCTTCCTCTGCGCTGGTTGGTGTTTGGTATTCCATCGTAGAGCACTCCCCTCGCGAGTTCTTCCAGGTATTTTGCAGCCAGGTTTCCGGGGCCGCGCCCGTTATTTTGATCTTTCGCGGTCCCCAGAAATAATGCTCAAGGTTAAGCCTTTCAAACGGCTGCCCTGCGCACCCCAAACTCTACACGCTTGGCCCGTTTCAAAAAACCTTGTGGGCGAAAGGATTCATGCCTGGCTGCATGATCCGCCAAATCGATGGACGCAAACGATCGCCCCTGAGCAGTCCACGGTCGCGGAAGCGATGTGAGAACCGGTTTCCAAAGAAACGCCCGCCGGCTTAAGGCACCTTTTCGCTGGCGAGACTGAAATTCAGGGCGGTGCACGGGCAACGTTGCAGACCAGCTCCCCGGTCGCCACGCAACTAACACCAATGTCATCCGCCTACACCCATTCGCGTACTACAAAATGGCGGTCCCGCCCTGCCTTTCGCCATACTCATAGACAACGTGTGCGCGACCAACGAGCAATGGATCCATCGGCCCGATGGCATCGACGTCCTTGTTGTCGTACGGTAGCTTATGCAGCACGTAGCGCAATGCGTTGAGCCGCGCGCGCTTCTTGCAATCGGACTTGATCACCGTCCATGGCGCATCGGCCGTATCGGTATAGAAGAACATCGCTTCCTTGGCCTCGGTGTACTGGTCCCATTTGTCCAGCGACGCCAGATCGACCGGCGACAGCTTCCACTGTTTGAGCGGATGTGCCTTGCGCTCCTTGAAGCGACGTTGCTGTTCGCGCTGACTCACCGAGAACCAGAATTTGATCAGTTGGACGCCGCTGCGAACCAGATTGCGTTCGAACTCCGGGGCCTGGCGCATGAACTCACTGTATTCGTCCTGAGTGCAGAAACCCATTACACGTTCGACGCCGGCGCGGTTGTACCAGGAGCGATCGAACAGCGTAATTTCACCTGCTGTCGGAAGATGTTTGATGTACCGCTGGAAATACCACTGACCGCGCTCGGCCTCATTGGGCTTCTCAAGCGCGACAACACCGGCGCCGCGAGGATTGAGATGCTCCATAAAGCGCTTGATCGCGCCACCCTTGCCCGCAGCGTCACGCCCTTCGAAAAGAATGACAACTTTCTGGCCGGTATTCTTGACCCATGCCTGTAGTTTGAGCAATTCGACTTGAAGCCGGTATTTCTGCTTCTCGTAACGCTTGCGATTCATCAGGTTCTTGTATGGATAACCCCCTTCGCGCCAACCTGGAGCCAGTTCGTCGTCCGGGCTGCGCGGCAGGCGAGCATCTGCGGTATCGAGTCCTTCGATAAGGGCTGCTCGTAGCGCGCCCGCGTCGTCCGGCGAAGCGCCTTCCATGATGGCCGCGAGCGAGTCGGCCAGCGCCGGCATGTCACCACTGCTGGCGTGTTCAACGATATCGCGCGCCGCGACGACCTTGGCTTGCTGCGCTGAGCTCACGGCTTCCGATACAACAAACCCTTCGATACCTTCCGGTGTCAGTGTTCTTGCCGTATCACCGCCATTGACCCGGCGGGCACGGTGCGTTTTCTTTTGGGCAGTCAGCGGTTTCGTGGCAGACGTTGTTTTCTTGCGCTTGGTTGCAGCGGTGCTCGCAGCACCATTGGACTTTGATGTGGCCATTACGAATTTCCTTCAAAACGTGTGATTCTGGTGTTTCCTGCGACCTGCCTACGACAGCGCGGAAAAAACCTCAATTATCCGTCAGCGAGCCAGGCTGGCCTTGAACTAGATCAAGACAATGCCAAAAAGGCAAAATGGCGGGTTTCGGGCATGGCCGGAAAATGCGGGACCGTTGCGGAGAAGCGGCCGACTGGATTACGGCGAACACTCGAATGTCCCGGGATTCAGGGGCCTAGCCGCCACGGGTCGGCCTGACGCAACGAATTACAGTTCAACCCGGGTGCCGAGTTCAACGACGCGATTGGCGGGAATGTTGAAGAATCCCGTTGCACTGGAAGCGTTGCGTGACATGAGTGCAAATATTTTTTCGCGCCACAGGGCCATATCCTTACCGAGTTTCGGAACCAGGGTCTGGCGGGAAAGAAAGAACGACGTTTCCATCATGTTCACTTCCAGCCCGTGCGCCTTGCCCAGTTCCAGAGCCTTCGGCACGTCGGGTTGATCCTTGAAGCCATACCGCAAAACCACTCGAAAGAAGTCGCCCGACAGGGGTGTCACTTCGATGCGCTCTGCATCCGCCACATGCGGCACTTCCTCGGTGAGTACCGTCAGCAGCAAGATGCGCTCGTGCAGCACCTTGTTGTGATTCAGATTATGTAACAGGGCGTGCGGTACGCCTTCGGTTGCCGTGGTCAGAAACACGGCGGTGCCAGGAACGCGCGTTGGAGGATGTTGGGTAATGCTCTGTATGAACGGTTCGATACCAATTGCGCCCGGCGCAAGCTGATGCATTAATACCTGCCGGCCGCGATACCAGGTCGTGAACAAGACGAACAGCACCACCGCTATCAGAATCGGGAACCAGCCACCGTGCACCAGCTTGACCGAGTTGGCGCTGAAAAACATGAGGTCGATGCACAGGAAGGCAATCGCCAGCGGCGCGGCGATCCACTTCGACCATTTCCACAGGGTCGTCACCACCACGAAGGCGAGGATGGTGTCGATTGCCATCATGCCGGTGACCGCAACACCATATGCGCTGGCGAGATTGCTCGATGAGCCGAAGCCGAGAATCAGCAGGATGACGGCGACCAGAAGCGACCAGTTGATCCACGGCATGTAAATCTGGCCGATTTCGCTCTCCGAGGTGTGGAAGATATCCATGCGCGGGCAATAGCCCAGTTGTATCGCCTGCCGCGTAAGCGAATAGGTCCCGGAGATGACCGCCTGTGAGGCAATGACGGTTGCCATTGTCGCCAGTCCGATCAGCGGGTATAGCGCCCAGGCTGGTGCCAATTTGTAAAAAGGGTGTTCAAGTGCTGCCGGATCACGCAGGATCAGAGCGCCTTGCCCGAAATAATTCAACAGCAGCGCCGGCAACACCCAAAAGCTCCAGGCGATGCGAATCGGTTTCTTTCCGAAATGCCCCATATCGGTGTAGATGCCTTCGGTGCCGGTGATAGCCAGGACCACTGCACCCATTGCGAGAAACGCGGCAAACTGGTTTTGGACGAAGAACTGCACCGCATATACCGGGCTGAGCGCAGCGAAGATGCCCGGATTCTGGACGATGCTTGCGGCGCCGAGTAGTCCCAAAACAGCAAACCACACAACAGTAACCGGGCCGAAGATTGCGCCCACACTCGCTGTGCCTTTTTGCTGGAACAGAAACAGCATGATGACGATAATAATCGTCAGTGGAATCACGAAGGGCTTGAGGCCGGGTGCGGCGACTTCGAGGCCTTCAACCGCGGAAATCACCGATATGGCAGGCGTGATAATGCCATCGCCATAGAACATTGACGCGCCAAACAGGCCAAGCGAAATCAGCAGAAGCCGTTTTGCCGAGCCCTGCTTCGTGGCCCGCAGCACAAGCGCCAGCAAGGCCATCATGCCGCCTTCGCCGCGGTTGTCGGCGCGCATCATGAAAAATACGTACTTGGCGCTGACGACGATGATAAGCGCCCAGAAGATCAGCGAGAGCACGCCGAGAACGTTGTCAGGGCTCGCGGCCAGTCCGTATCGAGGGCTGAACGCCTCGCGCATGGTGTATAGAGGGCTGGTGCCGATGTCGCCAAAGACGACGCCGGTGGCGGCGATCGTGAGCGCAAACGTACTCTGTTTCGCCGCGTCCTTACCCGAGGTGTTCATCTGATCGCAGCGGGTACGCCCGCGGTAACAAAGTAGCGGTCAGGATGCATCAGCGCCTGGAGCCCTTTGCCGGCAACACGATACGGAAATAACCATCGGTTATGATCGGAGATCAGGAAGACAAGAAGTCAAAGCAGTGCCGCGCCTGCTGTATGAGGAGCGGCGACCTTTCGATTTGTTTAATTTTCGATTTGCTTAATGCTGTAGCGCAGCATTTTATACCCGGGAGTTCTCTGTGACCAAGCATCGAATTCAGACTGCCGACGCGCCTCAGGCCATCGGCACCTACTCGCAGGCAATCCAGGCAGGTGGCGCATTCTACCTGTCTGGTCAAATCGGCCTTGATCCGCAAACTATGGAGATGACTGGCGAGTTCGAGGCACAGGCGCATCAGGTGTTCTCCAACCTGCGAGCGGTCGCCGTGGCCGCCGGAGGCGATCTGAACGATGCGGTGAAACTTACTGTGTATCTGCTCGACCTGGCGAACTTCGCCAAGCTGAACGAGATCATGGCCGGGTATTTTGCGGAACCCTATCCGGCGCGGTCTGCGGTGGGCGTGTCGCAGTTGCCCAAGGGAGCGCTGATCGAGATTGATGCCATCCTCGTTCGATAACGGCGACTGAATCACGGTGGGTATGCTGGCACGAACGGGCCGTAAACCGTAAATGGCAACGCCCGCCGAGAAAACGGCTGCCTCGAAAAAGGGAACTACGTCGGGCAGGCCGGTTGCCAGGCAGAACAAGTCGAAAACGGCGCGAACGAAGGAGAGTGCTGTCTCGGAAAAAGCGCCGGCAACTACGGCAGCTGATTCACTTGCGTTTGCTACCCCTGCCATTCAGGAACGGCTGGCGCGACTGGGCGTACACAGACTCACCGATCTGGTGTTGCATTTGCCGTTGCGGTATGAGGACGAAACCGCGCTGGTTCCCATCGCACAGGCACCAGCCGGCACCAGCGTGCAAGTCGAAGGGTCTGTGATCGATACGAGAATCGAATTTCGCCCGCGTCGGCAACTGCTGTGCCGTATTGAAGACGCGAGTGGAACGCTTACGATGCGGTTTTTCAACTTTTATCCGAGCCAGCAAAAAGCGCTGGCCGAGGGAACCCGGGTTCGCGTCATTGGAGAAATCCGCCAGGCATTTTTCGGGGCGGAAATGGTTCATCCGCGCTATCGGACGCTGCGCGGCGACGTGCCGTTGCCTGATTCGCTGACGCCGGTTTATCCGACCACGTCGGGTTTGTCTCAGGACAGCATCAGAAAAACCGTTGCGCGTGCGTTGCGCGAAACGGAGTTGTCGGAAACGTTGCCGGAAAGCACACGCAAACATCTCAAGCTACATTCGTTCGAGGCTTCCGTCCGGCTGCTGCACAATCCACCACCAGAAGTCAGCGCCATCGCTTTGCAGGAGCGGTCGCACCCGGCATGGCAGCGGTTGAAATTTGACGAGCTACTGGCGCAGCAGCTTTCAATGCGCCTGCACTACCAGCGGCGTAGTCGAATTCGCGCGCAGCCGCTACGCAAGCATGGTGTGCTGCCACGTCAGCTTGTTGATACGCTGCCGTTCAGTCTGACCAACGCCCAGCTTCGGGTGCTTGACGAAATACGCGGGGACCTCGCGCGATCGCAACCGATGCAGCGTCTGTTACAGGGTGATGTCGGCAGTGGCAAGACGATTGTTTCCGCACTGGCGGCCCTGCAGGCAATCGAGTCCGGTTTTCAAGTTGCGGTCATGGCACCCACCGAGATTCTTGCCGAGCAGCACTATCGGAAATTCTTGCACTGGCTCAAACCGTTGGGTATCGATGTCGCGTGGCTGTCGGGCAGTGTCAGAAAAAAGGAGCGCGAGCGAACACTGGCCAATCTGGCGTCCGGAGACATCAAGCTCGGCGTTGGCACGCATGCGCTGTTTCAGGAACAGGTGGTATTCCGCAATCTTGGTCTGGCGATTATTGACGAGCAGCATCGATTCGGAGTGCGCCAGCGGCTCATGCTGCGCATGAAAGGCGGAGATGAAAAGACACAACCCCATCAGTTAATGATGAGCGCGACGCCGATTCCGCGAACGCTGGCAATGAGCTTTTACGCCGATCTCGATGTGTCGGTGATAGACGAATTGCCGCCGGGGCGCACGCCGGTGGTGACCAAGCTGGTGGCCGATTCACGTCGTGATGAGGTGCTGACCAAAGTGCGGGAAGCTTGCGCCGGCGGTAGCCAGGCCTACTGGGTGTGCCCATTGATTGAAGAATCCGAAGCGCTGCAACTGCAAACCGCTATGGATACTTATGAGCGATTGAAGCGAGAGTTTCCGGACCTGAAAACCGGATTGGTGCACGGGCGGATGCGAGCTGCCGAGAAAGCGGACGTCATGAATGCATACCAGTCGGGGCAGATCCAGCTGCTGGTTGCCACGACCGTTATAGAGGTCGGCGTTGATGTGCCCAACGCGTCGCTGATGGTGATCGAGCACGCAGAGCGCATGGGTTTGTCACAGCTGCACCAACTGCGTGGCCGGGTCGGGCGTGGCGCGCGATCAAGTGCGTGCATTCTGTTGTTTCAGGGACCGCTATCGGACATTGCCCGGGAACGGCTCAGGATTATTTACGAAAACAACGATGGTTTCGAGGTGGCGCGGCTTGACTTGCGCTTGCGCGGCCCGGGAGAAATTCTTGGTGCGCGGCAATCAGGCGTACCGATGCTGCGTTTTGCAGACCTGGAACGGGATATTGAATTACTTGAAGCAGCGCGTGACGTTGCTGCCGTACTGGTTGCTTCGAGGCCAGATCTGGTCGAGCTGCATCTGGCGCGCTGGCTTGGCGGGCGGCAGGATTATTTGCGCGTGTGACAACATTCGCCGGTTCATGCCGGTACGTGTTTGATTCAGTGTCGACCTTGACTCGGAACGGGCTACAGAAAATGAAGAAGTGGTGTCGATATATGCATGCGGCAAGGCTGATTCGAAAATGAATCCGGATTCTGGCTTGTGCGGGTTTTCAGGACCGGCTCCAGGGAGCACACTGGCGCGCGCTGGCAAGTTATGAACTTCCCCTCGAGACTGTTGGCTTACGCCAGGCTGGTGCGTCTGGACAAGCCCATTGGGACGCTGCTGCTGTTGTGGCCAACGCTCTGGGCGCTGTGGCTGTCTTCTGATGGCAGACCCGACTGGAGTATCGTTTTGATCTTTGTGGCGGGAACGTTTCTGATGCGCTCGGCCGGGTGTGCCATTAATGACTACGCCGACCGCAATATTGATCCGCATGTAAAGCGAACGCGTGAGAGGCCATTGGCCGCCGGGATCATCAGACCCCGGGAGGCATTGGTGGTCGCAGCGCTTCTCTCAGCCATCGCATTTGTTCTGGTTTTGCAGCTGAACTGGCTCACCGTAGCATTATCATTCCCGGCGCTTTTTCTCGCAGCGAGCTATCCGTTCACCAAGCGTTTTTTGGTGCTGCCCCAGGCCTACCTCGGCGTGGCCTTCGGATTCGGCATACCGATGGCCTATGCGGCGCAAACCGGACAGGTTCCATTGGCCGCCGTAGTTGTGTTGCTTGCAAACGTGTTCTGGGCGGTCGCCTATGACACCGAGTATGCGATGGTCGATCGCGATGATGACTTGAAGATAGGCATCCGGACCTCGGCGATACTGTTTGGCCGTTACGATGTTGCGCTGGTAATGGTGTTCCATGCGCTATTCATCGCAATGCTTGCGTTGGCCGGGTGGATAGAGGGACTTGGTCCGTATTTTTTCGCAGGGCTAGGGCTGACCGCGATGCTGGCGTCGTCGCAGTACCCGATGATTCGCGATCGATCGCGCGAGGGATGTTTTCGCGCCTTTCGCCAGAATAACTGGGTCGGTGGCGTAGCGTTCGCCGCAATGGTGACCGACTACAGTATGCTAGCCGTATCCTGAACCGCGACGATTTCACGTAACAGCTGACGTTGGAGCTGCGTGGCTGTTGTGCCGGACTTTCCGGTACCGCGAAAAAGTTTTCGTTTACAGCAAAGACGGATTGCCGATTATCGCTTATGAAGTATCGAGACCTCCGCGAATTTTTGAATTCGCTCGAAAAGCAGAACGAGCTGAGACGTGTTGGCGCAGCCGTGTCACCAGTACTGGAAATGACCGAAATCTGCGACCGGGTACTCAGGCAAGGCGGGCCCGCCATCGTATTCGACAATCCCGTGGGTCATGATATGCCGGTGCTGGGCAACCTGTTCGGCACACCCAGGCGGGTGGCGTTGGCGATGGGGCGGTCTTCGACGGACGAATTGCGCGAAGTTGGCAAGCTGCTCGCGTTTCTCAAGGAACCCGAGCCGCCACAGGGCGTGCGCGATGCGTTTGGAAAGTTGCCGTTATTGAAGCAGGCTCTGTGGGACATGGCGCCCAAAGAGGTGTCAGGTGCCGCTTGCCAGGAGATCGTCTTCGAAGGCAATGACGTCGACCTCGGACGGTTGCCGGTGCAAACCTGCTGGCCCGGTGACGCCGGCCCGCTGATCACCTGGGGACTTACCGTAACGAGAGGGCCGCTCAAGAAGCGGCAGAACCTCGGCATCTATCGGCAGCAGGTGATTGGCCGCAACAAGGTGATCATGCGCTGGCTTGCACACCGCGGTGGCGCGCTTGATTTCAGGGACCATGGTGAGGCGCATCCGGGACAACCGTTCCCGATCGCAGTTGCTTTGGGCGCTGATCCGGCAACCATTCTGGGTGCGGTGACGCCGGTGCCGGACGCGCTGTCGGAGTATCAGTTCGCAGGATTGCTGCGCGGCTCGCGTACCGAGCTTGCAAAATGCGCGGGATCGGATCTGCGCGTACCGGCTTTTGCGGAAATCGTTCTCGAGGGAGTGATTCATCCGGGGGAGACCGCCGTAGAGGGACCGTTTGGTGATCACACCGGCTATTACAACGAAGAAGACTCCTTTCCGGTGTTCACCGTCGAGCGCATGACGATGCGCCGCAACCCGATTTATCACTCTACCTATACCGGCAAGCCGCCTGACGAACCATCGGTGCTTGGCGTCGCATTGAACGAAGTGTTCGTGCCGTTATTGCAGAAGCAGTTTCCGGAAATTGTCGACTTTTACCTTCCGCCGGAGGGATGTTCGTATCGGGTCGCGGTCGTGAGTATGCGCAAGCAGTATCCGGGGCATCCGAAGCGGGTGATGTTCGGCATCTGGTCCTTTCTCCGGCAGTTCATGTATACCAAGTTAATCATTGTTGTTGATGAGGACGTGAACGCGCGCGACTGGAAAGAGGTGATATGGGCTATTTCGACCCGCACTGACGCTGCGCGGGATTTGCTGGTGGTGGAGAATACGCCAATTGATTACCTGGACTTTGCCAGCCCGGTGTCAGGTCTCGGGTCGAAGATGGCGATCGACGCGACCAACAAGTGGCCCGGAGAAACATCGCGGCCGTGGGGCAAACCGATTGCAATGGACGCCGGGGTCAAAGCGCGCGTAGACGCGATGTGGGGCGAACTCGGCTTGTAGGGCGGTGTCCGTGAAAAAGTCTGACCATGCGTCGATTTGCCGTTGAACGCTTTCTTGCGTATCGCGTTAGTAAAAAAATGAAATTTCTTTCGCGTTTCGGAAAAAATCTGCAGCCGCAGGAGAGTTCGTGCCGATGAGCGCCAACCACCTCGCCAACGAAACCAGCCCCTATCTGCAACAGCACGCGGGCAATCCTGTCGACTGGTATCCGTGGGGTGAGGAAGCATTGACCGAAGCACGCACAACCGACAAGCCGATACTTTTGTCGATCGGATACTCGGCTTGCCACTGGTGCCACGTCATGGCGCATGAGTCGTTTGAAGACCCCAAGGTGGCTGCCGTGATGAACCGACTGTTTGTCAACATAAAGGTGGATCGCGAAGAACGGCCCGATCTCGATCAGATCTACCAGAGCGCACACGCTTTGTTGACGCGTCGCGGCGGCGGCTGGCCGCTGACCATGTTCCTGACACCCGACCAGAAGCCTTTTTTCGGTGGTACCTATTTTCCGAAAACGCCTCGATACGGGTTGCCCGGCTTCATCGACCTGCTGGAGCAGATTGCAACCGCTTACCGCGAGCAACGGGCACAGATCGACGAGCAAAACACGTCGCTGTTGGAGGCTCTTCAGCAGACACAGCCGACACGAAAAAGCCTGACCAAGGTACTGGATGACGGCCCGATCAGCTCGGCGATAGCCGAGCTGATCGGTAGCTTCGATTCCCGGAACGGTGGATTCGGTGGTGCGCCAAAGTTTCCTCACCCGGCGGAGTTGGAGTTCTGCCTTTATTTTTCCGCACGTGAACCACGGCTGCGAGACCACGTATTGTTGAGTCTGGAAAGGATGGCTGCCGGCGGCATTTACGACCACCTGGGGGGCGGGTTTTGTCGCTATAGCGTTGACGAGTACTGGATGATCCCGCACTTTGAAAAGATGCTCTACGACAACGGTCCGCTGCTTGGTCTTTACGCGGATGCCTGGCGACTGGGCGGGAAACCGCAGTTCAGATGTGTTGTCGAGGAAACCGCGGAGTGGACGATGCGCGAAATGCAATCGGAAGCAGGTGGCTATTACTCATCACTGGATGCGGACTCAGAGGGGGCAGAAGGCCGTTTTTATGTCTGGTCGCGAGAGCGCGTTCGGGAGCTGCTGGATGAAGAAGAATTTGCGCTCTTGAGTGCACACTACGGACTCGACGGCGAACCGAACTTCGAGCAGTACCACTGGCATTTTCATGTGTCGCAGCCGCTACATGTCGCAGCGTCGCAGCTCGGAATTCAGTCTGACCGTGCGCAACCGCTATTTGATCGTGCTCGAGAGAAACTGCGCACGGTTCGCGAGCAACGCGAGCGCCCGGCATGCGATGACAAGATTCTGGTTAGCTGGAATGCCCTGATGATACGGGGTATGGCGCGCGCGGCACGCTTGCTTGGCCGCGACGACTGGCTCGATTCAGCGCGCCGCGCCGCTGGGTTTATATCCAAAAATATGCTCGAAGGAGATCGCTTGCTGGCGACTTGCAAGGATGGTCCCGCGCATCTGAATGCCTACCTTGATGATTACGCCTATCTCGTCCTTGCCTTGCTCGAACTGATGCAGACGGATTTTCGTGTGGCGGATGTGGAGTTTGCCCGTGAGCTGTGTGAATCGTTATTGAGCAAGTTTGAAGATCCGCAGGACGGCGGCTTCTATTTTGTTGGGAAGGAGCACGAGCAACTGATCCTCAAACCCAAACCGGGCCGCGACAATGCAATGCCAGCAGGCAATGCAGTTGCAGCGCTTGCATTGCTGCGCATGGGATACCTGCTGGGTGAGTCCCGCTATCTGGACTCTGCTGAACGAGCCCTGCAGTTGTTCGCGCCACTGATGTCGCAACGCCCGGGTGGGTTCGCAACCATGAATATGGCGCTTTCCGAATCGCTGGTACCACCCAAAGTGTTGATTCTGCGGGGCTCGCCTGAAGAAACAGTGAGATGGCGCGATGACCTTGCTGACGTGACGGGTACCGGAATGATGGTGCTGGCGCTGGATACGACAATTAGCGGATTGCCCCCGGTTCTGGACAAACCTGCCTCGTGTACCAGTGTCAACGCATACCTGTGTCAGGGCGTTAGTTGTCTCGAGCCGGTAAAGGAACTGTCCGATTTGCGCGCGCTTCTGGCGGCGCCGCTGGAAGTGGTTCATCCGCGCTGAGAATTGCATGCGCAAACGGCACTGACATGCGAAACGCCGTTAGAATAACGGATTCGGAAATTAACCAGAGTCAGGAAAGGCAAAAATGATGAAGAATGGCATGATGGTATTGGTGGCGGCCGCGACCCTGGGGTTGACGGCACAGGCAAACGCGGCAGATGCGCAGGCACTGGCCCAGTCCAAGAATTGTCTGACCTGTCATATGGTCGATAAGAAGCTGGTCGGGCCGGGTTTCAAGGAAGTGGCAAAAAAATACAAGGGCGACAGTGGCGCGGTGGCTGACTTGTCGAAGAAGGTAATTAATGGCACCAGCGGTAACTGGGGAGCGATCCCGATGCCACCGAATCCGGTGTCGCAGGACGAGGCGAAGATGCTGGTGGAGTGGATTCTCGCGCTCTGACCGCAACTGCAGGACGTACAAAAAAAGCCGGCTATGCGCCGGCTTTTTTGTACGTCGCTTGCCCTGCAACCCAATGAATTTACGGTTCAAAATTGACAGTCATCCAAGCCCTGACTGATAATCCGCTGGTCATTCACCAGCGCACGTCGTGGCCTGAGAGGGGATAAACGAATGAAGATGAAAAGCTTGGTAGATATTTCCCGGAAATTGTCTGTAACCGTTCTCGGCGTATCGTTGTTGCTGGTGGTGGGTGCCTGTGGCAAAAGCGAGGAAACAACTGACGAAAACGGCGAAATGGTGCGCGTAGTCACGATCGGTCATGCCGGACCGCTCACAGGGCCGATAGCTCACCTGGGCAAAGACAACGAGAATGGCGTTCGACTGGCGATCGAAGAAGCGAACGCTGCCGGGCTGGTCATTGGCGGCCAAAAAGTCCGCTTCGAAATGATATCGGAGGACGACGAGGGTAATCCGCAAAAGGGAACGGTCGTCGCCCAGAAGATTGTTGACGCTGAGGTCGCTGGCGTGATTGGCCACCTCAATTCCGGTACCACGATCCCCGCTTCGAAAATCTACTTCGATGCCGGCATTGCCCAGATTTCCCCTTCGGCAACCAATGTTGATTACACCAATCAGGGCTACAACACAGCGTTTCGTGTGATGGCAAATGACGCCCAGCAGGGTGTGGTGCTGGGCAATTTTGCCGCCAATAATCTGAGCGCCAGGAAAATTGCTGTCATTGATGATCGTTCGGCTTATGGTAAAGGTCTGGCTGACCAGTTCGAGCTCGCAGCCAAGGCGGCGGGTGCCGAAATCATCACCCGCGAATTTACGGATATGACGAAAACCGACTTCACCGCGATTCTGACCCGCATCAAGGGAATGAGTGCGGATCTGGTTTTTTGCGGCTGCCTGGATTCGCAAACCGGGCCTATGATGAAACAGATCAGGAATCTCGGGCTGACGGCGACTTTTCTGAGCGGGGACGGATCGCAGACGAAACAGTTTCTCACTCTCGGCGGTGAGGCTGCCGAAGGTGCATACGCCTCCTCACCCGGTGTGCCTTTGAACAAGATGCCCGGTGGCCCGGCGTTTACAGAGAAATACATCAAGACGTTTAATCAGGAAATCCAGATTTACGCACCCTACGCTTACGATGCGACCAATACGCTGATCGCAGCGATCCAAAAAGCTGATTCCATCGACCCGGCGGTGTATTTGCCGGTGCTTGCGGCAATAGATCACCAGGGTGTGAGCGGTAATGTCCGGTTCGATGAAAAAGGCGACATCAAGGGCGGCAGTATCAGCCTTTACAAAGTGTCGAACGGACAGTGGGAATACATCGAAACCGTCGGAGGCGGGGCCTGAGCCACAATGAATGATGGCTTGGCGATGATCACGGACGGCGCCTGCGGGCGCCGTTTTTCTTGGCTACATCATTCGCTGGCAGCGTCTCTGGGTGCGGCGCTGGGCGAATCAGACACATGGACATATTCTTACAGCAAATATTGAATGGCCTGGTTCTCGGCAGCGTTTATGCCCTGGTCGCGTTGGGTTACACCATGGTCTACGGCATTCTCGGATTGATCAATTTCGCCCATGGCGAAGTGGTGATGATCGGAGCCATGATTGCCTTGACCGTGATGACGCTGCTCATGGGGCCGGCAGCGAGTTTGCCGCCAGCATTGATCATCGCACTGGCGATCGCCGCTGCGATCGCCGTATGCATGGCGCTGGCGTACACGATCGAACGTGTGGCGTATCGGCCGTTACGCAATGCGCCGCGGCTGGCGCCCCTGATCACGGCGATCGGCATGTCGATTTTGCTGCAAAACGTGGCGATGGTGATTTGGGGGCGTCAGTACAAGACGTTTCCCCAGTTGTTCTCCGCTGAGCCGCACACTATTGCTGGCGCCAATATCACCGATCTGCAAATCATCATCATTGTCGTCTCTGCGGCTTTGATGACGGGATTGCTGATGCTGGTGCATTTCACGCGTTTGGGACGTGCAATGCGCGCCACCTCGGAAAACCAGACCATCGCGGGGTTGATGGGGGTGAACGTAAACAAGATCATCTCGGCCACATTTGTGATCGGCGCAGCACTCGGTGCGGTTGCGGGTGTGCTGGTGGCTGCAAATTACAGCATCGCGCACTATTCGATGGGATTCATGCTTGGGCTCAAGGCGTTTACCGCGGCAGTGCTGGGTGGAATCGGCAACCTGGGTGGCGCCGTGCTGGGTGGCCTGTTGCTCGGTCTGATCGAGAGTATCGGTGCCGGTTACATTGGCGACATTACCGGCGGCTTTCTCGGCAGTCATTATCAGGATGTGTTTGCCTTTATGGTCCTGATCCTGGTGCTGGTTTTTCGGCCTACCGGCATCATGGGCGAGAGAGTGGCGGAGCGCGCGTGATGAGGAAACTTCGCAGCTGGTTATCGCAACTGAAACGCGATCGTCGAGCAGTATGGGTCGGTTATGCGCTGATCGGGGTCGGCCTTGCAGTGCTGCCGTTTGCTGTAGACGGTGCCTTTGGGCGGACCTGGGTACGTATCGTTGATTTTGCGCTGATCTACGCGATGCTGGCACTGGGCCTGAACATCGTCGTTGGTTTCGCTGGCTTGCTGGATCTGGGGTACATCGCGTTTTACGCGGTAGGCGCTTATACGTGGGCGTTGCTGGCGTCACCGCAGTTTGGATTGCATCTCCCGTTCTGGATGATTCTTCCGATCGGCGCAGGCGTAGCGGCCTTGTTCGGCGTGATGCTGGGGGCGCCGACTTTGCGCCTGCGTGGTGACTATCTGGCGATCGTGACCCTGGGTTTTGGCGAAATCATCCGGATATTCCTG
>DATKYN010000137.1:0-42953 GCA_035528435.1 Burkholderiales bacterium | reverse complement strand
TCATTCAGGGTGGGCGCTTTGAGAAGGATTTCCACGTGTGCAGTGGTCGTCGGCGCGTTCATCGCCGTGACAAGCCTGCAGTCTTACGCCGCTGGTCTCGGGCGCTTGGAAGTGAAGTCGGTACTCGGGGAACCGCTGCGTGCAGAAGTATCTGTATCAGCCAAACCCGATGAGGTCCGCTCGCTTCAGGCGCGTCTTGCCTCCCCAAGTGCATATGAGGCCGCGGGGCTCGTTTATACCGGGATCGTTTCACAGCTATCTGTAACCCTCAAGAAGGATGACGGCGTCGAGCCTTCGGTGACTGTCACCTCTTCAGGGCCGGTTAACGAACCGGTGGTCGACCTGTTGCTCGAATTGACCTGGTCATCTGGCAGGGTCACCCGTGAGTACACGGCCTTCATCGACCCGCCATTCATTGTTGCCGAGCGCGAAAAGCGCCGTGTCGAAGAGGCTGTCGCGGCTGCGGAGGCGGAGAAAGCCGCGCGTGGTGCCGAGACCCGGCCGGCCGAGGTGCCTGAAGCGCCTACACCGCAACCATTGCCAGATGAGATGGCGGTTGAAGCCCCCGCTGAAGAATCTGCCGCGACGACCCAGGCCGCGGCTGAAGAGCCTGCTGCTGCCGAACCGGCAGAAGCCACGATTCCCGAGATGGAGCAAGCCCAGACGATTGAGTCGGGGCCTGTTGAAACGATTGGCGGGACCGATCCCACGTTGTTCACTTCAGCGCCAGAAGTATCGGCTTCGACCGATACGGGGACGGTTAGCGAGTACGGTTCGGAGTCCGACATCGGTGTAATCCGGGGCGACACGCTATCGAAAATCGCGCTTGCTACGAAACCGGATGGCGTCACGCTGGAGCAAATGCTGGTTGTGTTGTTCCGTAACAATCCGCAGGCGTTTTCGGGCGACAACATGAACCGTTTGCGCGCCGGAAAAATCATCCGCCTGCCGGACCCGGCAGAGTATTCGAGACTAACGCCGCAGGAAGCCCGGCAAGAGGTTCGCGTTCAGTATTCCGACTGGAATGCATATCGTGATCGCGTCGCGGCCGCCGCGATGCAACAGCCTGCATCCGAGCAACCGGCACAACAATCCGTGGCTGGCACTGTCACGCCTAAAATTGAAGATCAGGCACCTGCTGCAGCGGCCACGTCACCCGAAGTTGTAAAGCTGTCAAAGGGTGAGCCGGCAGCAGCCAGCGGACGCGGTGGCGACCAGGCCAATGTCCGCGCGCTGCAAGAACAGTTGACCGCCAGCGAAAACGCGCTGGATGAATCGAACGCGCGGGTCGCGCGTCTGGAAAAGATTATCGAAGATCTGGAGAAGCTGGCGGAATTCAAGAATGAGGATATGGCGCAATTGCAGTCGCAGGCAGCGACCGCAACAGCCAACCAGGCGCCTGAGAAAATGCCTGCGATCGAGTCGCAGCCGGCCGAGGCCCCCGCTGCTGCAAAACAGCCTGCTGGCGCAACGTCCGCGCCAGAACAGGCGCCGACCGCTGCCGCCACTGCGGGACAGCCTGGTACGCCCGCGCCGCAATCCAAAGCGCCCGCTAGCAAGCCTGCAAAGGCGCCACCACCCGCCGCGCCGCAGCAACGCCGGGCGCCGCCACCGCCACCACCAGCTCCAAGCTTGATCGATCAGGTAATGGAGCAGCCGGCTCTCTTGGCAGTGCCCGTGGTCGTACTGTTGTTGCTTGGTTTCGGGCTGGTCAAGCTCAGGGGCCGAAAGCGTGAAGCCAAATCCGGTTCTGAAGAGGTTGCGCCTGCCGAGTTAGACGAAGCGCAAGACTATGAGGTGCGTTCACCCACAGCCTTCTCTCCGACACGGACCGATGTCGGGGCGAGAACGGGCGGCCACAGCGATGGCGATGAGGTCGACCCGCTTGAAGAGGCGGAGATCTTCCTGGCCTATGGCCGTGACGCGCAGGCCGAGGACCTTCTGAAAGAAGCGCTCGAATCGCATCCTGCCCGCTTCGACATCCATGCCAAGCTGTTGGAAATCTATGCCAAACGCGGAGACAAGGTCGCGTTTGAGGCGCTTGCACGCGAGGTACAGCAGGGCACCGATGGTGAGGGAGAAATCTGGGATCGCGTCGTGGCTCTCGGTTATTCGCTTGACCCCGAAAATTCGCGTTATGCGGATGGCAAGTCAGCAGCCGGGGCCGGGTCTGCCGGCGCAGCGGGCATGACATCGACAACCGATCGCCTTGATTTTGAAGTCGGCCTTGGAGAAGACTCCGATTCCGGCTCTGCCCCAGACTTTGATCCGTCGGCGGAGTCAGAATTCGACAGTTCACCAGTGGTGGATCCCGACGCAACCATTGATGGATCATTTGATATCGACAATGATCCGACTACGATTCAGATCAGATCAAACGCCGGTCTGACAGAGACAGACCTCGATCTGAGTTCAGACGCTGGCCTCACCGCTACCGACCTGGACCTGAGCGCCGAATTGCCGGACTTCGACAGCACCCGCGCACCGGATGCCCACGAGGCAACGATGGATATGAGCACGGACGTTGATGACCCCGAAGAGCCAGTGTTGGGCGCCGGGGGCGATAATGCCGAGGACGCCGGGCTGGAGTTCAATATGGAGGGCATCTCGCTGGGATCCAGCGGTGATGAGGACGACAACAAGACCCAACCGGATTCGTCGTCATCGGATATGCCTGCGCTTGACTTGTCGGGTATCAGCCTCGATCTTGACGGAGCTTCCGAATCAGCCGACAAAGACGAAAAATGGTACGAAGTCCAGACCAAATTCGATCTTGCCAAGGCCTATCAGGAGATGGGCGACAAGGATGGTGCTCGGGAAATTCTCCAGGAAGTCGTTACAGAAGGTGACTCCGAACAAAAGGCCGCGGCCGAGTCTGTTCTTGCGTCGCTCGACTGACCCGGTTTTATTGCGCTCGCCGTTTTACCCTGGCGAGCGCTGAGTCAGCGGCAGCCGCTAACTTTCCCAAATGCGCGTAGCGCTCGGAATCGAATACGACGGCGCGGCTTTCTGCGGATGGCAAACGCAACCTGACGGTTGCGGCGTGCAGGATGCGCTGGAGCGTGCGCTGAGCGAGGTTGCTGCTCAAGAGGTCAAGACAGTATGTGCTGGCCGGACCGATGCATCCGTGCATGCCGTCTGCCAGATTGTTCACTTCGATACCGAAGCGGTGCGCCCGCTGAGTGCATGGGTCCGCGGGGTCAATGCCTTGATTCCCGGCTCTGTGGCCGTAATCTGGGCCCGCGAAGTGAGTGCCGAGTTTCATGCCCGTTTTAGCGCAATCGCCCGACGCTACCGGTATTTCCTCCTGAACCGAGCTCAGCGCCCTGGACTATTCGGGCAATATGTTGGCTGGTTCCATGCCCACCTGGACACGCAACTGATGCAGGCAGAGGCGCAGACGCTGGTTGGCGAACACGATTTCAGTGCGTTCCGTTCAGTGGATTGCCAGGCAAAGAGTCCCATCCGAACGGTTCATGATCTACTCGTTTTCCGCCGGGACGACTTGGTGTGTTTCGATATTACGGCGAATGCTTACTTGCAGCATATGGTTCGAAACATTGTCGGAGCGCTGGTCTATGTGGGAAGTGGCCGGCAACAGCCCAACTGGATTGCCGACATTCTGGAAGGGCGAGACCGTTCGCGGGCGGCTCCGACCTTCTCCCCGAATGGTCTATATTTGAACTCTGTCGAATACGCTGCTCATTGGGGATTGCCGGACCTTCCGCCTCACGCGCCCACAAGTGTCCTGCTGGCGACATCGGAATGAACTGACGACGGGATTGGAAATGGCTACACCGGTCAAGATTTGTGGTTTGACCCGCGTCGAGGACGCTCTGGATGCCGCGCGCCTCGGCGCTCAGGCCATTGGCGTCGTTTTGTATCCGAAAAGCCCTCGCTTCGTATCCAGCCAGCAAGCGCGCCTTATTGTGGAAGCATTGCCGCCCTTTGTTACACCGGTGGCGTTAATGGTCAACCCGTCCACGGAGGAAGTCGAAACCGCGATCAGGGAGGTCGGTCCGGCTCTGTTGCAGTTTCACGGCGATGAAACACCTGAATTCTGCCGCGGATTTTCACTCCCATATATCAAGGCCTTGCGGGTTCGGCCCGAAACGGATTTGCTACAATACGCCAGCGATTATGCTGCCGCCAAAGGCCTGCTGCTTGATGCATTCGTCGAAGGTGCCAGAGGTGGTACCGGTGCCACTTTCGACTGGAGTTTGATTCCGCCTGGGCTTCCCCTGCCGGTTATCCTGGCGGGTGGGCTCGATTCGTCAAACGTGACGGAGGCAATACGTCGTGTGCGCCCCTGGGCTGTTGACGTGAGTAGCGGCGTGGAGGTTGGCAAGGGTTTGAAAGATGCAGCCAGGATGGCTGCCTTCATTCGAGGAGTTAGAGATGCAGATGTATGAGGCTCTTCGAGCCTACAATCTCCCGGACGAGCACGGTCACTTCGGTGCCTATGGCGGCGTCTTTGTTGCGGAAACCCTGGTCCATGCGCTTGAGGAATTGCGGGAGAACTATGAAAGCTTGCGCGAGGATCCGCAGTTTCAGGCCGAGTTCGAATACGAACTGAAGCACTATGTCGGAAGACCCAGCCCGGTTTACTTCGCCAGGCGGCTGACAGAGAAAGCCGGTGGCGCGCAGATCTGGCTCAAGCGCGAAGATCTGAACCACACTGGCGCGCACAAGATCAACAACACGGTAGGACAGGCGCTGCTGGCCCGCCATATGGGCAAAAAGCGTGTGATCGCCGAGACCGGTGCCGGGCAGCACGGCGTTGCATCGGCGACCGTGGCTGCGCGTTACGGGATGGAGTGCGTGGTCTATATGGGCTCAGAGGATGTCAAACGGCAGGCAAGCAACGTCTACCGGATGAAGTTGCTCGGCGCGACCGTTGTACCGGTAGAAAGCGGTTCGAAAACGCTCAAGGACGCGCTGAACGAGGCGATGCGCGACTGGGTGACCAACGTTGAGAGCACGTTCTACATTATTGGCACGGTAGCTGGCCCACATCCCTACCCAATGATGGTGCGCGATTTCAATTCAATCGTCGGGCGCGAATTGCGCACGCAAATGCCGGAGGAAACCGGTCGCCAGCCCGACGCAATCATTGCTTGTGTCGGCGGTGGATCAAATGCGATGGGCGCTTTCTACCCCTATATCGAAGACAAGGCAGTGCAGCTCATTGGCGTAGAGGCAGCGGGCTATGGGATCGAAACCGGCAAGCACGCTGCGCCGCTTTGCGCCGGCAAGCCAGGTGTGTTGCATGGCAATCGCACTTACCTGATGCAGGATCAAAACGGTCAGATTACGGAGACGCATTCAATTTCGGCCGGCCTCGACTATCCCGGTGTCGGTCCCGAGCACGCCTGGCTCAAGGACAGCGGACGTGCGGAATACGTGGCGGTAGATGACAAGGAGGCGTTGCAGGCTTTTCACACACTCACGCTTACAGAAGGCATTATGCCGGCGCTGGAATCGGCCCATGCGGTTGCTTATGCAATGAAACTTGCCCCCACGATGGCTAAAGATGCTGTATTGCTGGTTAACCTTTCCGGCCGGGGTGACAAGGATATGCACACGGTTGCCGAGGCTTCCGGAATTACGCTGTAACGTCGCTGACCCGACGTGGAGAATGGCTCCGGCCGACAGGACCCGGAGCAGCCTGATCCCGCGAAAACCGGGCGCTGGCCATGCAACTTTGAATAACCGCGTTAACAAAGCAACAGACCAATATGTCGCGAATCAGTGCAACTTTTGAAAAGCTGGGCTCGGTCAACAAGAAAGCGTTGATTCCGTTCGTTACCGCAGGTGATCCAAATGCCGAAATAACGCCTGCCATCATGCACGGGCTGGTTGAAGCTGGCGCCGACATCATTGAACTGGGGGTGCCTTTTTCAGACCCGATGGCGGATGGGCCGACCATCCAGCGGTCCAGTGAGCGCGCGCTCAAGCAGGGCGTGGGACTGCGTGACGTGTTTCAGATGGTTGCGCAGTTTCGTCAGACCGACCAGAGCACGCCGGTTGTGCTGATGGGCTACGCCAATCCGATCGAGGCTTTGGGTTACCAGTCTTTTGCGCAGCAAGCTCGCGAAGCCGGGGTGGATGGTGTGCTGGTAGTTGACTATCCTCCGGAAGAGAGTTCCGGGTTAACGGCCGAACTGAAGTCATGTGGTCTGGATTCGATATTTCTGCTCGCGCCAACGACGCTAGAGACGCGCATGGATGAAGTGGCGCGAACCGCTACAGGCTATGTCTATTACGTGTCACTCAAGGGCGTGACTGGAGCATCTCATCTTGATCTTTCCGAGGTGGCCAGAAAAGTCCCGCAGATCCGTGCACACGTGAAACTGCCGATCGGGGTTGGATTCGGCATCCGCGATGGCGAGACGGCGCGCGCCGTTGCCGATCTGTCGGATGCTGTTGTCATAGGCAGCCGCCTTGTTCAGGAAATTGAAGAGTCTGCCCCCGAGGACGTAGTCACGCGCGTGAGCGAGTTGATTCGCGGTATCCGCAAGGCAATGGACGCTGCATGACGAAGACGCTGTCAACACTGCCATGAGCTGGCTGCAAAAACTTCTTCCGCCGAAGATCAAGCGAGCGGCTTCGGGCAGCGCGAGAAAAGCGGTGCCGGAGGGGTTGTGGAGCAAGTGTTCACGCTGCGAAACGGTTCTCTACCGTGCCGAGCTTCTAAAGAACCTTAATGTGTGCCCGAAATGCGGAAACCACGACCGCATCGGGGCGCGTGAACGGCTGGATCTGATGCTGGATCCGGAAGGCCGGTATGAGATCGGTGCCGAGGTTGCGCCGCGGGACTTCCTGAAGTTTGTCGACAGCAAGCGTTACAAAGACCGGCTCGATCAGGCGCAGAAAGATACGGGTGAAGAGGACGCGCTGGTGGTGATGCAGGGGAGTGTCAAGGAAGTGCCACTCGTTTGCGCCGCTTTCGAGTTCCGGTTCCTCGGTGGCTCAATGGGTTCGGTAGTTGGCGAGCGCTTTGTCCGCGGCGTGCATACCTGCTGCGAAAACAATCTGCCATTCGTGTGTTTCTCGGCTAGTGGTGGTGCGCGCATGCAGGAAGGATTGACCTCGCTGATGCAAATGGCCAAGACGACGGCGGCACTCACCCGGTTGTCAGCCGCAAAACTGCCATTCGTTTCGGTTTTGACCGACCCGACAATGGGAGGTGTGTCCGCCAGCTTTGCACTAATTGGCGATGTCATTATTGCCGAGCCTGGTGCATTGATCGGCTTCGCCGGCCCACGCGTTATCGAGCAAACCGTGCGGCAGACTTTGCCGGAGGGGTTTCAGCGCGCAGAATTCCTGCTTGACCACGGCGCCGTAGACATGATCGTGGATCGGCGAAACATGCGCGACAAGCTGGCGAATCTGATCTCGTTGTTGATGCGGGTACAGCCGGGCTGAATTTTCCCGTTCGCGCCTGGACCGACTCCTGCCGGGCGTTGTGAACGCCGTGCGAACCTTTCTGTAGCGCCAATCACATGTCCCGAACTCTTTCCGCCTGGCTTGACCGGCTTGAGCGCCTTCATCCGGTAGAAATCGAGATGGGTCTGGAACGGGTCGCTGCGGTGCGCGACCGCTTGAGTTTGAAACCGGATTTCCCCTGCGTTCTGGTGGGCGGAACCAACGGCAAGGGCTCTACCTGTGCCGTACTCGAATCAATCTATTGCCGGGCCGGCTATAGCGTCGGGCTGTATACCTCTCCGCATCTGATGAAGTACAACGAGCGCGTCAGAGTGAATGGCTGTGAAGTCGGTGACGAGGAACTTGTTGACGCCTTTGAGCGCGTCGACCAGGCGCGAGGTGAGATTTCGCTTACCTACTTTGAGTTCGGCACGCTGGCGGCTCAAGTCATTTTTTGCACCCGTGAGGTCGAACTGGCTGTACTTGAGGTCGGTTTGGGCGGGCGACTCGATGCCGTTAACGCGTTCGAGCCCGCGTGCTCGGTCGTTGTCAGTGTCGGTGTTGACCATATCGAATTTCTGGGCCCCGACCGGGAGGCGATTGGTCGGGAGAAAGCCGGCATTTTTCGTGGTGGTATTCCTGCGGTATGCGCCGACGAAGATCCGCCGGCTTCGCTTGTAGCCCATGCGCGCGCCGTGGGTGCGGATTTACATCTGATCGGCCGCGACTTCGGTCACGCAAACGCCGATACGGCCTGGCATTTCTGGAATCGCGCGGGGAAGAAGACCGGTTTGCCGTTCCCGGCGCTCAGGGGTTCTTGCCAGCTCGACAACGCGGCTGCTGCCCTGGAGTGCGTGTGGCTTCTGCAGTCGCGCCTTCCGGTTGACATGGGGTCGCTGCGCAATGGACTGATTCATGCCCACTGCCCCGGGCGATTTCAGGTGCTGCCAGGAAAGCCGCTCGTCATTCTTGACGTTGCGCACAACGCGGCAGCGGCACGTGCCCTGTCCAACAACATCCGGCAAATGCCGGGGTCGGGCCGTACGTTTGCCGTTTTTGCGGTACTGAAGGACAAACAGATAGGGGAGATCACATTGGCACTGTCTGGCCAGGTCGACCGATGGTTCGTATGTGACCTGCCCGTTGCCAGAGCGGCAACGGCGACGACGGTCAAAGACATTCTCCTGCAGCAGCAGGCAAAAGTACCGGTGGATGTGTTCGCAGATGTCGCGAGCGGTCTTGCCGCAGCGCGGGAGGCGGCACGGGAGGATGATAGAATCCTGCTCTTCGGATCGTTCTACACGGTAAGCCAAGCCTTGGAATCGAGTGACACATTGAATTCACAGGCCAGGTGCTGATCGGATCGGCATAAGTCATGGCGAAGGCAATCAGCAACGAAGAACTTCAGTTTAGAAAGCGGGCCCGGCGGCGTCTTGTTGGCGCGATTGCCCTGGTATTGGCTGTTGTCGTTTTTCTGCCGATGATTCTCGACAACGAGCCCAAACCGATATCGGAGGATATTGCGATTAATATCCCACCTCCCCCGGTCGCAACCGAACTGCCGACCGGGACGGAGGAGCCAGCCGTAGTTCCTGCCGAACCGCTGCGATTCAGAGCGATTGACGAGCAGCCGGAGGCGGCGCAAGCGCCCGGTTCAGTTTCGAAACCGGAGACGAGTGCCGCTCCGAAACCGGCGCCAGTAGTGGCTAAACAGCCGGTTGAAAGCAAACCCAAAACCAAGCAGGCCACCAGGTCGTCGTCCAGGCAGGAATACGTTGTCCAGTTGGGCGCGTTTTCCGATGCCGGCAACGCAGACCGGTTGGCGAAAAAGGTTCGCGAAAACCGCTTCGATGCGTATACGGAGACGGTGACGACCACGGGTGGCAAGCGCACGCGAGTACGCGTTGGCCCTTATCCTACCCGCGCAGAGGCTCTTGAGGCGCGCGATCGGCTCAAAGCGCGTAAGCTGACATACGGGGAACCCGACATCGTCAGGTCGGGCGAGTGATGGTGGTGCAACAGGTGCACTCCGGTAACGCGTTCCGGTTGCGCTAGGGCCTCTCCCGAAATGACCGTATTCGATTACGTGTTCCTGCTGATTCTGGTTGTGTCGATGTTCATCAGCGTGGTTCGGGGTCTGGTTCGTGAAGTATTGTCACTGCTTTCGTGGGTTGGCGCTTTCGTTGTCGCCAAATATGGCGCACCGGTTGTAGCGGTGTGGTTATCCGATTTCATATCACACCCCAAGATTCGCATCGGGTTCAGCTTTGTTCTGGTAATGGTTGCGAGCGTAATGCTCTTCAGTTTGTTATCACTCCAGGTGGCCAAACTCGTCAAGATGACCGGGCTGAAAGGTACGGACCGTGCGCTTGGCGCGTTTTTCGGTCTGGCCCGGGGAGTGCTTGTAGCTGTCGTGCTGGTGCTTGTTGCGAGTCTTACGCCGCTACCACGGGAAGCCTATTGGCGAGAGGCTTTTTTCAGGTACCCGCTCGAAACGATGGCGTCATGGATGCAGCCAAGGCTGCCGTCCGCCGTTCAGGAGCAGATGAGTCCGTGATGCGAATAATTCTTGTGCAGCCTCTGAAGTCCGTTAATCACTAGCGGACCGGCCTGGAGAAACAAACATGTGTGGACTTCTTGGTGCGGTAACCAAATCGCCGGTGAATCAGATGCTCTACGACGGTTTGCAGGTTCTGCAGCACCGCGGCCAGGATGCCGCCGGCATTGTCACCGCCGATGGCGACAACTTCCAGATGCACAAGGGTGGCGGCCTGGTTCGCGACGTGTTTCGCACCCGCAATATGCGCTACTTGTCAGGCGAAGCCGGCATTGCGCATTGCCGCTATCCGACGGCTGGCTCGGCGAGTTCTTTTGCCGAGGCGCAGCCCATGTATGTCAACTCCCCGTTCGGAGTCGTACTTGGCCATAACGGTAACCTGACAAACGCAGAGCAGCTCAAGGAAGAGTTGTTTCGTCAGGACCTTCGCCATGTCAACACCAATTCTGATTCGGAGATCCTGCTCAACGTTCTGGCTCACGAGCTGCAGGAGGCTTGCTCCGATTACAAACTGGATGCGGAGGCGATTTTCAAGGCGGTCGCTGGCGTTCACAGGCGCGTAAAAGGCGCATATGCGGTGGTTGCAATGATCGCTGGCTATGGCTTGCTTGCTTTTCGTGACCCGTATGGGATAAGGCCACTGGTTTTTGGCATGGCAAGGACCGAGCAGGGCCCGGAGTACCTGGTGGCCTCGGAGAGTGTGGCAATTGATGCGCTGGGTTTCGAACTGGTCCGGGACGTGGCACCGGGTGAGGCTGTATTCATCGATTTCAACGGCAGTTTTCGCAGCCGGCAGTGTGCAACCCGGACGGTTTACCGTCCGTGCATTTTTGAGTATGTGTATCTTGCGCGCCCTGATTCGGTGATCGACGGCATATCGGTTTATGAGACGAGACTGCGCATGGGCGCCAGTCTTGCGGAAAAGATGAAGCGCGAGCACGCGGATCTCGAAATCGATGTGGTGGTGCCGATACCTGATTCCAGCCGCCCGTCGGCAATGGAGCTTTCCGAAGGCCTGGGCGTGGCCTATCGAGAAGGATTTATCAAGAATCGCTATATCGGCAGAACCTTCATCATGCCGGGACAAGAAGTTCGGCAGAAATCGGTCCGGCAAAAACTCAACGCGATCGGAATGGAGTTCAAGGGCAAGAGTGTCCTGTTGGTTGACGATTCGATCGTACGTGGAACGACCAGCCGCGAGATCGTGCAAATGGCGCGCGACGCCGGGGCGCGCAAGGTGTACTTTGCCTCGGCCGCTCCCCCGGTGCGTTACCCGAACGTCTACGGTATCGATATGCCCACGTCGAGTGAGTTGATTGCGTATGGCAGGAGTGATGCGGAAATCGCCCGTGAGATCGGCGCGGACCGGCTTATTTATCAGGACCTGGACGCGCTTGTCGAAGATTGCCGTTCGGTGAATCCGGCGATAGAGCAGTTCGAGGCTTCCTGTTTCAGTGGCGAATACGTAACGGGTGACATCACGCCGGAGTATCTGGCCAGTATCGAGGCACTTCGTAATGATAGAGAGCTCGCCCGTCGCGAGGAAAACGCGGCGCAGCTCGATCTGAACCTTGCCACGAGCGACTGACTTTTGGTGTCGTATTGACAATGTGGCCGACAACTCGTAACTTGCATTATTGCGCCGATTTGATGAACAGCTTGCGGGCGCGTAATAAATACTGCTAAAGCGCGTCGCAAGACGAACCCGCTTAGCGCCAGCAAGCGGGTTTTTTTGTGCCCGGCCCCAGGGCGGCCGGATTGTGATGCCTGTTGTGGGAGATCAATGGCGGGATGCGCGCCGTTTGATGGAGAAGAACGAAATGATTGGTAACGAATACGATTTTGAAACCCAGGCAGTGCGCGCGGGGACGGCACGCAGCCAGTTCAACGAGCATTCGGAAGCGATGTATCTGACGTCGAGTTTCGTGTTCGACAGTGCCGCAGAGGCTGCGCGTCGATTCAGTGGCGAAGAAGAAGGGATGGTTTACTCGCGATATACCAATCCGACGGTGCAGATGCTGGAGACACGGCTTGCTGCCCTGGAAGGCGCAGAGTTTTGCGTCTCGACATCCTCGGGGATGTCGGCGATTCTCGGTTTGGTGATGAGTTTGATGAGTGCCGGTGACCATGTCGTTGCTTCAAGAAGTCTGTTCGGTGCGACCGTTCAGTTGTTCAATAATTTACTGAGACGGTTTGGCATTGAAACGACGTTCGTCGAGCCGGCGCGGATGGATCGGTGGCAGGCCGCAGTGCGGCCAAATACGCGCCTGTTTTTCGTCGAGACACCATCGAACCCCTTGACCGAGATTATCGATATCGGCGCGCTGTCTGAAGTTGCCCGCAAATCGGGAGCGCTCCTCGCAGTCGACAATTGTTTCTGCACGCCCGCTTTGCAACGGCCCATTGAGCAAGGTGCCGACCTGGTGGTGCATTCCGCCACGAAATATCTTGACGGTCAGGGACGTGTTCTGGGCGGAGCGGTATTGGGAAAAAGAGAGGTCATTCAGGCCCCCATGACTGGTTTTCTGCGCAGCGCTGGCCCGGCGCTTTCCCCGTTCAATGCATGGGTGATCTTGAAGGGTCTGGAAACACTCCGCTTGAGAATGCTGGCGCACTCCCAGAGTGCGCAGCAACTCGCACTCTGGCTGGAGCAGCATCCGCGCGTAGCGCGGGTTTTCTATCCCGGGCTTGCGTCACATCCGCAGCATGACCTCGCGATGCGTCAACAATCCGCAGGTGGTGGCGTCGTTTCTTTCGAGATCAAGGGAGGGCGAAAAGAGGCGTGGAAGGTGATTGATTCAACGAAGATGATTTCCATCACCGCCAACCTGGGTGATGCAAAAAGCACCATCACGCATCCGGCGAGCACGACGCATGGGAAACTGTCCGCGGAAGTTCGAAGTGCAGCCGGTATCAACGAAGGCTTGCTGCGGCTTGCCGTCGGCCTTGAAGCAAGCGCCGATATCAAGTCCGATCTGGACCGTGGTTTGTCGCAGATCTAGTGGCGACGATCCGCGGCCCTGAACTGCGGTTGAAGTGCAACCGGTTCCATCAAGCAAGCTCGACACTGCGACAGCCGGTGCCGGAGCATTCAAGATAGGAGCCTTTTTCATACCAGTCCGCAAGCACAATTCGCTCGCATTGATGCGAGTCGACAACGTGCTGGTGGACTGCCGGCCTGTGGGTATGGCCATGAATCAGGCGAGGATACGCGTGCTCGCGAAGCACCGCTTCGACGGCGCTGTCTGACACATCCATGATGGTCATTGACTTGACCTTCTTGGCCTGCTCGCTTTCGGCGCGCACCGTCTGGGCAAGCTCTATGCGCTCGGCGACCGGCTTGGCGAGAAAATCCGCTTGCCAGCGAGGGTTTCTGACTACTTCGCGAAATTTCAGGTATTCAACATCGTCGGTGCAGAGCGTGTCGCCGTGCATCAACAAGGTTGGCACACCGTACAACGTTAACTCGTACGGATCCGGCAGCAATTGCAGGCCTGCGTCCCTGGCGAATCGTTTGCCGATCAGAAAGTCACGGTTGCCATGCAGGTAGAACACCTTGGTGCCGCGCGTTCCGAGCGTGTGCAGCGCTGCTGCCACCTGTGCCGGCATAGGCGCATCCAGAGTTTCGTCGCCGATCCAGTACTCAAACAGGTCGCCCAGGATGAAAAGCTGCTCCGCCCCTGGCGCCGAATCATTGAGAAATCTGAGCAGCGTTTCAGTGATTCCGGGACGTTCATCTGCGAGATGAAGGTCCGATATAAAGAAACTGGTCGTCACGGCTAATGAGCACCGCCAGCCAGGACTTCAGATGCGTTTGGCGCTTGTGATAACGACATCTTCCAGCGGGACATCACCATGAAAACCTTTTGAACCGGTTTCCATGCCCTTGATCTGGTCTACTACGTCACGGCCTTCGACGACTTTGCCAAAAACGCAATAACCGAATCCCTCCGGGTTGGGGGTGGAGAAGTTCAAGAAATCGTTCTGTCCGACATTGATGAAGAACTGCGCAGTGGCAGAGTCGACATCAGCTGTGCGCGCCATCGCGACGGTGTAGGCGTCGTTCTTGAGACCGTTGTCCGCCTCATTGGGAATTGGATCGCGGGTAGGCTTTTGCTTCATGCCGGGTTCGAATCCGCCGCCCTGAATCATGAAGCCGTCGATCACTCTGTGAAAAACGGTTCCATCGTAGAAACCGTTATCGACGTAGGCCAGAAAATTTTCTACCGTTCCAGGTGCTTTCGTGTCTTCGAGCTCAATGACGATGTCGCCGCTCGACGTGGTTAATTTGACCTGCGTGCTCATTCCGAGTCTCCGATTAACGTTGCCTGCTCAATGATAACCGCGTCGAGTGGCACGTCTTTGGGAAACGGTCCGGCGTTGCCGGTTGGCGCAGTTCCGATCCTGTTCACTACATCCATTCCATTGACAACTTTTCCGAACACGGTGTACCCGTATCCACGGCCTGTCGGGGAGCGGTAATCGAGAAACGCATTGTCTGCGACATTGATGAAGAACTGAGACGTTGCCGAGTGGGGATGGTTGGTACGCGCCATGGCGATGGTCCCGATTTCGTTCTTCAGCCCATTGTCTGCTTCATTCCCGATCGGGTTGCCAGTCTCCTTTTGTTCGTAGTCTTGCGAGTAACCGCCGCCCTGGATCATGAATCCGGCAATGACCCTGTGGAAGATGGTGCCATCATAGAATTTATCGTTAACGTAACCGAGAAAATTGTCTACCGTTTCGGGTGCTTGGTCCGGATACAGTTCGATGACGATAACGCCTTTGTTTGTCTTGAGTTCGACTTGCGGGTTCGCAGCGTGGACTGTGACGCAGAACATCATTGCCCACAACGCAATAAAGAGTTGTTTCATTCCAGCCTCTTACGGAAATTGAATGGTGAAATCGGATGCGCGGAGCTGTGCCCCGCAGCGTGTAACTCAGGCAGTGCCTTCGTAAAGAATCTTCCAGCGATTATCCTCGTTAATCCAGTACTGACGCTTAAGCATGATGTTATCAAGATTATTGCTGGCGTACTTTTGCTGGAAGCTCACGACTGCAAGGGAAGTATCTCCCGGGTAGAGAACGATGGACAGGTCAGAGATGCCGACCTTGATCCATGTTTTGGCTGCATTCACCCGCTGTTTTCTGGTTGACCATTGTTTCAGGCTGGTGCCGTTGGCGGAAAAACGCTCGGAATAGTGTGTCAGATAAGCCTCTGTTTCGCGGCTCTCCCAGTCGCGGCGCCATTGCTCGAGCTGGCTGGTCAGCTCCTGCCGGGTTTTGTGGATGTCCTCCGGCCGGCTCCATTCGATTGAGTCGGCAATGATGACAGGCGTCGACCCGGGGTTCACGTACTGATCAAGCTCAGCCATGTCTTCGTTCGCGAGGACAACACAGCCATCGCTGGCACGCGGCGGCCGGCTGTAGGTGTCAAATGGCGTTCCATGCACCCAGATGCCGTAACCGTCGCGTCCTCGCAGACGATCCCATTCATTCGGGTAGTTGATCGGAAAGGCGCCAACTCCGTAGAAATCGGTCAGCTTTTCCGGCGTCAGCTTGCTGGTGATGTGATACACGCCGAGTGGCGTGCGCTTGTCACCTTCGCGCAGTTTGTCAGTGCCGTTCTTGCCGACCGACATGTAGTAGTCGGCGACGTATCGCAGTCCGTCGGCGCGGTTCTCGAATACAAACAGTGTTGACTTGGATGAGTCGAGCACGAGGGCATATTTTTGCGAGGCAGGAAGCTCCACGACATACTTGGGTGCCAGGTCTGCTTGCGGTTGAATGGCGTAACGGGTGAGGCGTGCCCGCGCCTCGGCTCGCAGGTCGGTTGCCATATTCTTGCTGGATGCCCCGGCGCCAAGCGTGTCAATTGGCTGGCTGCGCGCCAGTAGCAGATCGCCCTTGACGAGTTGAGCAAGGCGAAAATTCGGACTCACCGAAAGCAGTGATTCGATTTGCTCGAGGGCGGAGCCGATGCGATTCTCACTGACTTCGATGAGCGCCTTGACCAGCATTTCTTCTGGCACCGAGAACTGCCGCTGAATGGTCTCGCGGCTAGGCAGGAAGTTAATCGCCCAGACATATGATGATGCCGCCAGTAGCATCGCGACCACCGCTTGCAGCAGGTGCTGGCGCGAACCAGCCTGGGTGTCGGCGAATCGTGAGCCGTTGTTCACTTTCATCAGTTCTCGAATTGCTCCCTGACGATGAGCCAGCGGCCAGCCGATCGGGTCAGGGTCAGTGTCTTGTAGCCGGTCGAATCAATAGTGTCGGACTGATAGCGCTGCTGAAAGCGGACTTTTGCGCTGCTTTCCCCGGAAAACGATACCTTCGGGTCATTAATGGAAACGTCTATGGACTTCGGCCGTGTCAGGCGGGTCCGGCGCTGATTTTCCCAGTTGCTGCGGCTTTGCGCGCCGGGGGGGGTGAAACCGGGTGCGTAGTGGGAAAGATAGGCATCGACATCCTGGTTTGACCAGGCTTCGGCCCAGTTGCCCAAGGCGGCAATCACGGCGGTTCGTTGGCTGACTTCCGGTTTTGTTTCCGATGGAGCAGCCGGTTTGGCGGGCGCGGCGGTAACCGCCGGTGCGGGTGAAGGCGTTGTTGCAGGGGGTGGTGTTGTTGCGGGTGGAGGTGTTGTTGCGGGTGGAGGTGTTGTTGCAGCGGGCGGTGCCGTGTTTGATGCGACCGCAGTCTGAACGCCTTCCAGCGGAGCCGAGCCAGTGAACAATTCCCTGATCATGGACAGTTTTGTTTGCGCCGTCTGATTTCGGCTGTCCAGGCTGAGCGCCTTGTCATATGCCTGGCTGGCCATCTTGGCATAGACGTCGCCGAGGTTCTCATGGGCGACCGCGTAACTGGGGTGTGTGCGGATGGCCATTTCAAGAGACTCCCGCGCCTGTTCGTATTTGCCTGCAGCAGCGTACAAAACAGCAAGATTGTTGTACGGTTCGGGCAATTCCGGGTAATCGCGCGTAAGTGATGTGAACACGTCGATGGCCTCTTTCGTGTTGCCTTGCTCGGTCAGAATTAGGCCTTTGAGGAAACGCGAGCGGGCGTCATTCTTGTCGGCGGCAATGGCGGCATCAGCTTTTTTCAGCGCGGCCGAGGTCTTGCCTTGCTTGAGTAGGCGCACCGCATCGTCGTAATCATCGGCCAGAGCCGGTGAACACATGACGAGTAGCAGCACCATAACTGCGCCGAAAGGCGAATAACGGGTTCGGGTCATCTGTTATACTTCGCGCGAAATAAAGCCGCTAGGTTGTTGTAAATAATGATAGATTCTACCAATAACATTGTCCTGGCGACAATTTTAATTGATGGGCATTCAAGCCCTTCGTGGTCGTTCTAACCGGAATGCTGAAAGCCGGAGCATATATCGAGCCGCGGCCCGTTTACCTGAGTACCAAGTCATGCTAACCATTTACAACTCCCTGACCCGCAGCAAGCAGCCGTTCACTCCAATAACGCCCGGTGAGGTAGGAATGTACGTGTGCGGCATGACGGTATACGACTACTGTCATCTGGGCCACGCACGCGTTCTGGTCGTGTTTGACGTCGTCCGCCGCTGGCTGGAAAGCCATGGCTACAAAGTGAAGTATGTACGAAATATCACGGACATTGACGACAAAATCATCAAGCGTGCGCAAGAGAGAGGTGAATCGGTAGAGCAGTTGACCGGCCGTTTCATTGCTGCCATGGACGAAGATGCGAAAGCGCTGGGTGTGGGTAAACCCGATTACGAGCCGCGCGCCACGGCGAACATACCGCAGATGCTGAGCCTGATCGGAACTCTGGTCGACAAGGGGCTGGCTTATCGCGCCGACAGTGGTGATGTGTATTACTCGGTGCGCAAGTTTGACGGCTATGGAAAATTATCCGGGAAATCACTCGAGCAACTGCGCGCCGGGGAGCGCGTCGATGTGGATCGTAACAAACAGGACGCGCTGGATTTTGTACTCTGGAAGGCGGCCAAGCCGGGCGAGCCCGCCTGGGATTCGCCGTGGGGAAAGGGACGCCCGGGTTGGCACATCGAATGTTCGGCGATGAGTGAGCGCTTTCTGAGTGCACATTTCGATATTCATGGTGGCGGTCAGGATCTCCAGTTTCCCCATCACGAGAACGAGATTGCCCAGTCCGAGGGCGTCCATGGTCACGCCTTTGTCAATTACTGGATGCACAACGGATTTGTTCGCGTTGACAGCGAGAAGATGTCCAAATCGCTGGGTAATTTCTTCACTGTGCGCGAGATTCTCGCGAAATACGATCCGGAAGTGGTGCGTTTCTTTATCGTACGCGCGCACTATCGTAGCCCGCTGAACTATTCAGATCAGCACCTGGACGATGCGCGTCAGGGTCTGACTCGCTTGTATACCGCGCTCAGGGGCATAGAGATTGGCGAAGACGACGCTATCGACTGGCAAGAGCCGTACGCAAAGCGTTTTTCCGAGGCCATGGATGATGATTTCAATACCCCGGAGGCACTTTCGGTGTTGTTTGAACTCGCCAACGAAGTCAACCGGTCACGTTCTGTCGGACACGCTCGCCTGCTCCGGGGGCTCGCCGCCGTGGTTGGTTTACTCGGCCGCGATCCCGGTGCGTTCCTTCAGTCGGGGGATGACGCAGGTGTGTCTGCAGACGAAATCGAAAAAAATATTGAGGCACGCAATGCGGCCCGCAAGGGGCGCGATTTTGGCGAAGCTGATCGCATCCGTGATGCCTTGCTCGCGCAAGGCGTGACGCTGGAAGATGGACCCGGCGGCACGACCTGGCGACGCACCTGATGTGCTCCGCCCGGCACCAACGGATTGGTGCCAACCTGCCAGGTGCTATTCGCGCTTGACGACTTTCCGGTTGTTTCAGCTGTCGAACAGTGCGGATGCAGTTTCCGGTCCGCAAGCGTAGCTGATCATCAGGTCTCGAAGAAATCCTTGACCTTGTCCATCCAGGACTTCGCTCGCGGATTGTGCTGTGAAGTATCGCTCTGATTAATATCTTCGAGCTCCGCGAGCAATTCCTTCTGCCGTGAGGTCAGATTCACTGGTGTCTCGACCACCACATGGCAAAGCAGATCGCCGGTTACCGAACTGCGCACGCCCTTGATCCCTTTTCCGCGCAAACGAAATACCTTGCCGGACTGGGTTTCGGACGGGATTTTGATCTTTGCATATCCGTCCAGTGTTGGAATCTCGATCTCGCCACCCAGTGCTGCCTTGGTAAAGCTGATCGGCATTTCGCAATGCAGATTGTTGCCGTCCCGGTTAAACACGTCGTGAGAGCGCAGATGTATCACGACGTACAAATCGCCGCTGGGCCCGCTGTTTACCCCGGATTCACCTTCGCCGGAAAGCCGGATACGGTCGCCTTCATCGACGCCTGCCGGAATTTTCACAGACAGGGTTTTCTGACGCTTGATACGCCCCTGGCCGCCGCATGATCCGCACGGGTCCTGAACAACCTTGCCGTTGCCGTGGCATTTCGGGCAGGTCTGCGCGATCGAGAAGAAACCTTGCTGCATACGCACCTGACCATGACCGTTGCAGGTCGGGCAGGACACCGGCTCTGTTCCGGGCTTGGCACCTGAACCATGGCAGGTGTCGCACTCATCCATTGTCGGGATGCGAATGCGTGTTTCGGCGCCGCGGGCCGCTTCTTCAAGCGACACCTCCAGGTTGTAGCGCAAGTCCGCACCACGGTACACGTTGGAGCGGGAACGGCCTCCACTACCGCCGAAAATATCCCCGAAAATATCTCCAAATGCGTCAGCGAAGCCGCCAAAGCCCGCACCACCGGCGCCACTCATGCCCGCAGACGGATCGACTCCTGCATGGCCATACTGGTCGTAGGCGGCCCGTTTTTCGGGATCGGAGAGGATCTCGTAGGCTTCTTTCGCTTCCTTGAACTGCTCCTCGGCCTTGGCGTTGTCCGGGTTGCGGTCGGGGTGATGTTTCATCGCCAGTCGCCGGTAGGCTTTTTTTAACTCGGGGTCGGGTGCATCCCGGTTGACACCGAGCACTTCGTAATAGTCGCGTTTGGCCATTTTTTGAACGGTTTTGCGTCAGCGCCAAACTACAACGCTTTCCGCCAGGAGCAAAAGCCCTGGCGGAAAGCGTGTCGTTCGCGGCTGACTGATTGGATTAGCTGTAATGTGTCAGGCTGACTTCTTGTTGTCTTTCACTTCTTCGAACTCGGCATCGACGACATCCTCGTCCGCGCTGGCCTGCTGGGCACCCTCTGCTTCGCCACCCGCTTCTCCCGATGCGCCCTCAGCGCCAGCTTGCTGGGATTGGGCGTACATTTTCTCGGCGATTTTCTGCGATGCTGCCGCCAGGGCCTGGGACTTGGCTTCAATATCATCCTTGTCGTTGCCCTTCAGCGCCTCTTCCGCGTCCTTAAGCGCCTGCTCAATCTGGCCTTTTTCCTCTTCACTGACCTGGTCACCATGCTCCGACAGCGTCTTCTTGACGGTGTGTACCAGCGCATCGCACTGGTTGCGCGTGTCCACCAGTTCGCGGGCCTTGAGGTCGTCTTCGGCATGTGCTTCGGCGTCCTTCACCATGCTTTGGACTTCTTCTTCCGACAGACCAGAGTTCGCCTTGATGGTGATCTTGTTCTCCTTGCCTGTGGCCTTGTCTTTGGCCGAGACATGCAAGATGCCATTGGCGTCGATGTCGAATGTCACCTCGATTTGCGGCATGCCGCGCGGCGATGGCGGAATGTCGGCGAGGTTGAATTGTCCCAGCGACTTGTTATCACGCGACATCTCGCGCTCACCTTGCAACACATGGATGGTCACCGCGGTCTGACTGTCTTCTGCCGTGGAAAACACCTGCTGTGCCTTGGTCGGAATGGTCGTGTTCTTCTGGATCAGCTTGGTCATGACACCGCCAAGCGTCTCGATACCGAGTGACAGCGGCGTTACGTCGAGCAGCAGCACATCCTTGACATCGCCTTGCAGCACGCCGGCCTGGATAGTCGCGCCGACAGCCACCGCCTCGTCAGGGTTGACGTCCTTGCGCGGGTCCTTGCCGAAGAACTCTTTCACGACTTCCTGCACCTGGGGCATGCGTGACATGCCACCGACCAGAATGATGTCGTCGATGTCGGAAACCTTGATGCCAGCATCCTTGATCGCTGTGCGGCATGGCTCGATTGTCCGGTTTACAAGGTCCTCGACCAGACTCTCAAGCTTGGCGCGCGTGATTTTAACCGCCAGATGCTTCGGCCCCGATGCGTCCGCGGTGATGTACGGCAGATTTACCTCTGTCTGCTGGCTGGAGGAGAGTTCGATCTTGGCTTTCTCGGCGGCTTCCTTGAGACGCTGCAGGGCAAGCACATCGGATCGCAGGTCGATGCCCTGGTCTTTCTTGAACTCGTCCGCGAGGTACTCGATCAGCCTCTGATCGAAATCCTCTCCACCGAGAAAAGTATCGCCATTGGTCGACAGCACTTCGAACTGGTGCTCGCCTTCCACTTCGGCGATCTCGATGATCGAGATGTCGAACGTGCCGCCACCGAGATCGTACACGGCGACCTTGCGATCACCCTGTTTCTTGTCCATGCCGAACGCGAGCGCTGCGGCAGTGGGTTCGTTGATGATGCGCTTGACGTCGAGCCCGGCGATGCGTCCGGCGTCCTTCGTCGCCTGGCGCTGTGAGTCATTGAAATAGGCCGGCACCGTAATGACGGCCTCAGTCACCGGTTCACCCAGATAGTCTTCGGCCGTCTTTTTCATTTTCACCAGCACTTGCGCGGATACTTCCGGCGGCGCGCTTTGCTTGCCGCGGACTTCTACCCACGCGTCGCCATTCTTTGCGGAAACAATGGCAAACGGTGAATGCTCAATCGCTTTCTGCACCTCTGCATCCTTGAAACGACGACCGATAAGGCGTTTGATCGCGAACAGTGTGTTTTTCGGGTTGGTTACCGCCTGGCGCTTTGCCGGCGCACCGACCAGTACCTCGTTGTCCTCGGTATAGGCAACGATCGATGGCGTCGTGCGCGTGCCTTCGGCATTTTCGATAACTTTAGCCTGGCCGCCTTCCATCACCGCCACGCAGGAGTTGGTAGTGCCGAGGTCAATTCCTATAATTTTTCCCATGGTATGTCCTTTTGATTCATGATCTGTAATGTTCTGTTAACGACTAAGTCAGGGTGCGGCAGGGCTTTTTCAAGAGCCTTTTGGCTTGGCGACGCTGACCAGGGCCGGTCTGACAAGGCGCTCGTTCAACTCATAGCCCTTCTGGAACACGCTGACGATGCTGTTGGGCGTGGCTTCCGACTCGACGGTGTTCATTGCCTGATGCTTGTGGGGGTCGAGCATTTCGCCCAACGGGTTGATTTCCTTGATGTTTGCCTTTTCAAACGCAGTGGCGAGCTGTTTCAAGGTCAACTCCACCCCGCTTTTCAGGGATTCGAGCGTCAGGTTGGGGCTCGCCAGGGCGGCTTCCAGGCTGTCGCGCACCGGCAATAGCTCTTGTGCAAAGCCTTCCAGCGCAAACTTGTGAGCGTTTGCCACATCCACTTGTGCCCGCTTGCGCATGTTTTCCGTTTCGGCCTTGGCTCTGAGCCAGGCGTCATGGTGCTCCTGCGCGGCCAGTTCGGCAGCCTTGAGGAGCTCTTCAGCGCTGGGCATGACCTCTGGCTCAGGCCGACTGCTCGTCGCCTGTTCAGACCCGGTGCGGCCGGTTTCCTCAATGGGCGATTTGTCTTCGGCGCTCGGGCCGATGGTCCGATCCTGTTCCTGCATGCATGCCTCCAATCTTTTAACCCAAGTTTTATTGGGGGTTCATCCGGGAATTTCAAGGCCTGCGGGCAACAAGTCCTGTCTTTTTCTCTGATCGCGACTCTCCGGACCCTTATACTCGTGCTTTCCGCGGGGGTGGCATCGTAGGTGACCGCCTGGCGGGCTGATCATGAATGAATGAGAATGATATGAAGGCAAGTTCGAATTTGCTGTTTGTTGCGTTAGCCTTGTGTGCCGTATCCGTGTGTGCCGAACCTGCGGCGCGAGTCGGCGCGAGCTATTACTACATCGAGGGCACGTCGGCGCTGGTGCTGACAGCGCAGATGAATAACAAGGGGCCAGCCGGTCCCGACGGACGGAATCACCCCTCCCTTACTAAATGGGATGTTCAGTGGCGGTTCCGGCACAACATGCTCGGTGGGGTGTGCCAGATGGAGAAAATCTCCGTCATGGTGGGTGTGACCTCGATCCGGCCGCGCTGGCGGGATGAGAAAGAGGGAGCAGAAGCGCTGCGCAAGCGATGGAGTGCGCTTCTCAAGGCGGTCGATCGCAACGAAGCGTTCCACAAGGAACAGGCGCTGGATGCCGGCCGAAAAATCGAGGCCGCCCTGGAAAATCTCGTCCCGGCCAAGGATTGCGAGGCGCTGACCATTGCTGCCAACGAGGCCGCCATCGCGATCCTCGAAAAACACAAGGCAGCAAGTCGCGATCACAACGAGCGTACCGACTATGGACGCAAGAACGGGGTCAGCCTGATCTGATTGTGTAGCGGGGACCCGGCGCCTGGAGGCTTTGGGTCTAGTTGGTTGCCCCGAGTTGTTTGGCGCGCGAGGCGCTTAGTTTTGCCTCGCGCTCGGTTTTGCCCATGTCATGGTCGCTGCTTGCCCAGCCGTGCAGATTGTCGGCGACGATGCGTGCCATCGCCTGAATCCATTCGTGACGCTCGTTCAGGCATGGAATATGGTGAAACGACTTGCCCCCGGCTTTAAGGAAAACCGCCTTGTTCTCGATCGCAATCTCTTCCAGGGTCTCCAGGCAGTCGGAAACAAATCCAGGGCAAAAAACGTCAATTCGCCCGGTCTTCGCCTTGCCAAGCTGTTTCATCGTGTCAATCGTATAAGGCTTTAGCCACTCGGCACGTCCGAACCGCGACTGGAACGTGGTGATAACGAGGTCCTCGTCGACACCGAGTTCCTGCGTCAGCAGCCTGGCGGTCTTGTGGCACTCACAGTGATATGGGTCGCCCTTGTTAAGACTGAATCTGGGCACTCCGTGGAACGACAGAACCAGCTTGTCCGGTTTGCCGTTTTCCATCCAGTGCTGGCCGACCTGGGTGGCGAGCGCTGAAATATATGCAGGATGATCGTGGAAGTGCTTGATCAAGCGGATCGCCGGCACATTGCGCATTTTGCCGGCTGCGGAAAATACGGCGTCGTACACGCTTGCAGTCGTGCTTGCCGCATATTGCGGATATAGAGGGAATACCAGAATCTGGTCACACCCTGCTGCGCGCAGTTCGTTCATGACGCTTTCAACCGAAGGCGAGCCGTAGCGCATCGCCCATGCGACAGCGTGCGGACTCTTGATGCGATCACCAAGATAACCTTTGAGAAGTAATGCCTGTTTTTCCGTGTGCACGCGTAATGGAGAGCCGTCGCCAGTCCACACTGAGGCATATTTTTCGGCTGATTTCCTGGGCCGCGTATTGAGGATAATGCCGTTGAGTATCAGCCACCAAATCGGCCGCGGGATTTCCACGACCCGTGGATCGGACAGAAACTGTTTCAGATAGCGACGCACGGCTTTCGCCGTCGCCGCAGCAGGTGTGCCGAGATTGACCAGCAACACCCCGGTGCGCGCGATGTTGCCATGTTTGTATGCGGGTTCCTTCGCGTAAGCCATGCTTTCTGTTCCCCGATTGGTTGTCTGACCGGGATCAGGTCCTCGGATTGTTACTTGGACGCTTCAATGTTTCGACAACGCGCCGGACAGAAGTCTCGCGGTAATGTCAACGATCGGGATCACGCGCTCATACGCCATGCGGGTCGGACCGATCACGCCGACGGTGCCGACCACTTGACCATCCACTTCATACGGCGCCGTGACGACGCTGCACTCATCCAGCGGCACCAGGCCGGACTCACCACCGATAAAAATTTGTACTCCGTGAGCGCGACCGCTGATGTCGAGAAGTTGCAGGATGCCGGTTTTTTGCTCAAACATGTCGAACAGGCGCCGCAGGCTTTGCATGTTCGACGAGAGATCCTGACTGTGCAGCAGGTTGTTTTCCCCGGACAAAACGTAACCTTCGCCGGTTTCGTTTGCGGCTTCCCTGCCGGCGTCTACCGCCAGCGTCATCAGCTCGGACATGCTCTCGCGCAGTTGCTCGAGTTCGTCCTGCAGGCGTGCCTTGATCTCGTCGAACGTCAGTCCGGTGTAGTGGCGATTCAGGAAGTTGCCTGCCTCGATGAGTTCGCTCGCGCTGTAAGCCCGGTCCGCAAGCAAAATGCGGTTTTGCACATCGCCGTCGGGAGTGACGATGATCAGCAAAAGGCGCTTCTCGGAAAGGCTGACGAACTCGATGTGCCGGAACGCTATCCCGGTGCGCTCCGGCGTCTTGACCACGCCGGCAAAGCTGGTCAGGTCAGACAGGACATGTGAAGCGGCCGTAACCAGCTTTCGGGTGCTGTCAGGCTGCAGTTGCCCCTCGACCTGATGCACTTCCATGGAGTCCAGGGGTCTGACCGTCAGCAGGGTGTCGACAAAAAACCGGTATCCGCGCGGTGTGGGTATGCGCCCGGCCGACGTATGCGGGCTGGCGATGTATCCCATTTCTTCCAGGTCTGCCATGATGTTGCGAATACTGGCTGGACTAAGGTCGAGGCCCGAGAATCGGGCCAACGCACGGGAGCCGACCGGCTGGCCGTCCGAGATATGACGCTCGATCAGGGACTTGAGTAGTATCCTTGCTCGTTCACTCAGCATGATGGTTATTCTACAAAGCTTTGCCTGGCATTTTATCCGCCAACCAGGGTGATCGCAGGAGGCTTTCGCGAAGTATGCTTTAATTCAACACAAATGAGTCTATTTAAATCTGTTGCGCTGATCGGTAAGTACAAGAGTCCTGAAATCGCGGAGCCTTTGCTCAAGCTTGCGAGTTTTCTGGCGCAACGCGATGTGGCGGTCAAACTCGACACACTCACCGCAGAACATATTGGCCACCACGGTCATGCGGTTGCCAGTCTCGACGAAATCGGCGCCACATGCGAACTCGCGGTCGTCATTGGCGGCGATGGCACCATGCTGAATATTGCCCGCACGTTTGCGCCGTACGATGTTGCCCTGGTTGGCGTCAACCAGGGAAGGCTCGGGTTCCTGACCGACCTTTCAATGGAGACCATGACCGACAGCATCGGTTCCATTCTCGACGGCGATTTCGTGACCGAGGCCCGGATGCTGCTCGAGTCGGAAGTGGTATTCGACGACCAGCCGGGGCGCAAGGTACTGGCGTTCAATGATGTGTCCATCAACAAGGGTGCCGACGGCAGCCTGATCGAGATCGAGGTGCAAATTGACGGCCGGTTTGTCTATAACCTGAGGTCTGACGGTCTTATCGTGGCCAGCCCGACCGGATCCACGGCCTATGCACTGTCTTCCGGCGGTCCTATTCTGCATCCGGGCCTGCACTGCATCGGTCTGGTTCCGGTCAGCCCGCACACTCTGTCCAACCGGCCAATTGTTGTCGGTGGCGATTCCGTAATCGAAATCACCATGCACAAAACGGTGGATGCGCGCGTGCACTTCGACAGCCATTCCCATTATGAACTGGCTGTTGGAAACCGGATTATCGTTCGCCGCTGTCCTTATCCCATTCGCCTGCTGCATCCTCCCGAACACAATTACTATCACATGCTCCGTGAAAAGCTTCACTGGAGCGAAACGCTCTAGCCCCCTATATCGTGCTTTGCCGCCTCGACATTCGCGATTTCGTGCTGGTCGATCGTCTCGCCCTGGAGTTCGATAAGGGATTCACCGTCCTCACTGGTGAAACCGGGGCGGGAAAATCCATCATGATCGATGCACTGGCCATGGTGCTGGGCGAGCGCGCGGATGCCAGCCTCGTGAGGCAAGGCTGTGACAAGTCCGATATCAGTGCCGAGTTCGTTTTGTCGGACACTGGTTCTGCGCAGCAGTTTCTGGATGAGAACGAGCTTGCTGAAGATGCGCAGTGTTTGCTGCGGCGGGTAATCGACTCGTCCGGTCGTTCGCGAGCCTGGATTAATGGCAGGCCGGTCACAATCCAGCAGCTTCGCATGCTCGGCGAGCAACTCGTTGATATACACGGCCAGCACGAACACCAATCCTTATCCAGGCCGCAGTCCCAGCGCAGCCTGCTCGATGCCTACGCTGGTGCGACTCAGGTTGCGCGACAAGTAGCTGAAGCCTGGGGAGCATGGCAGGCAGCAAAGCACAAACGCGCCGCAGCTCTGGGTGATGCGGAAGCAGTCGCTCGAGAGCGTGAGCAACTCGAGTGGCAGGTCGCCGAACTCGAGACGCTGGCCTTTCGCAACGATGAATGGCGTGAGATCTCCACGGAGCAAACGCGGTTGGCGCATTCGGCGAGCCTGGTCGAAGCGGCCGGGTATGCCATGCAGATGTTGTCTGACGATGACGCGGCAGCACTGGCGACCGTGTCGAGTGTGCACTCAAGATTGGCCGCACTCGTTGACTACGACCCCGATTTGCGCGAAATGCTGGACACGATCGAGTCCGCGCAGATTCAGCTTCAGGAAGCAGTCTACAGTCTGAGGCATTACCAGCAGCGACTTGAAGTCGACCCGCAACGGCTGCGTGAAGTCAATGACCGGCTTGAAGCCATTCACACGATCGCCAGGAAATACCGGACCAAGCCCGAGAATCTGCCGGGATTGCTCGACGAGTCGAAGGAGCGCCTGGACGACCTCGCGACCAGCCTTGATGCCCAGGCGCTGCAGGAGCGTGAGACGCAAGCGCGCGAGGCCTGTCTGAAACTTGCCGCTGAGCTGTCTTCCAGGAGAGCCAAAGCGGGTCGCAAGCTTTCTCGAAAAGTCAGTGAAGCAATGCAGACGCTAGCGATGCAGGGTGGGGCCTTCGAGGTCGTTCTGACCGGCCTCGATGAGTGCGCTTCGTATGGGCTCGAGCAAGTAGAGTTCCGCGTCGCAGGACATGCCGGTTCGCCACCGCGCTCACTTGCGAAAATTGCTTCAGGCGGGGAGCTGTCGAGAATATCGCTCGCGATCGAAACGATAACAACGGAAATCGCGCAGGTGCCGACGCTGATATTTGACGAGGTTGACGTGGGAATTGGCGGCGGCGTTGCAGAAATTGTCGGTCGCATGCTCAGATCGCTGGGCGACCGCCATCAGGTAATGTGTGTCACGCATTTGCCGCAGGTCGCAGCCAATGGCGCCCGGCAGTTGCGTGTTGCCAAGCAGATGCGCGGCGGAAGCGCGTTGAGCACCGTCGAATTGCTCGCCGACAAAGACCGGATTGAAGAAATTGCGCGAATGCTCGGTGGCGTCAAGATAACCGACACGACCCGCAAGCATGCCGCCGAGCTTCTCGCCAACGTCTGATCTTGCAGACAATTGATTGCGGCGCTGGGTCTAGCCCCGCGCGATTGTCTAGTCGCCAGTCTGCTTCTTGTTGTCGCAGTCCGGCCGCAGGCAGTCGGCATAGAGATGGAGCGAGTGTTCCTGAATGCTGAAACCCCGCTCCTCGGCTATCCGGGACTGACGACGCTCGATCTCCTCATCGTAGAACTCTTCGACGTGCCCGCACTGAATGCACACCAGATGGTCATGATGGTCACCGTGATCGAGTTCGAATACAGCTTTTCCCGACTCGAAATGATGGCGGATCAGCAGCCCGGCCTGCTCAAACTGGGTCAGTACCCGGTAGATGGTCGCCAGCCCGATTTCCATCCCATCGTTGAGCAGCAGCTTGTAGACATCCTCGGCTGTCAGATGGCGCTCATCACTGTTCTCGAACAGGTTGAGAATTTTTAGCCGGGGCAGCGTCGCCTTCAGCCCAATACTCTTCAGGTCTTGAGGCGTTTTCATTTGACAACACGCATGGTTGAATGACTTATCATATCGGCTTTGGATTGGCTTGCCTACCGCGTCGGCCCTTGAGGCCAAAGCGCGTTCTCCATAGATTATGCGATTCCTTTTTCTTCTGATTCCGCTGCTGATATCGGGCTGCTTTCTGGTGCCGTACAAAATCGATGTGCAGCAGGGCAATTACGTGGATCAGGAAATGGTGTCCAGGCTGAAAATGGAAATGACCCGTGATCAGGTTCTGTTTGCCATGGGAACACCGCTGGTGATCGATCCGTTCCACCCGGACCGGTGGGATTACGTTTATTTGACCGGTAAGCCCGGAGATGTCGACCGGGAACGCGGGGTTACGCTCGAGTTTGCTGACAACAAGCTGGTTCGTATCGGCGGCGACGTCGTGCTTGTCGGGGAGGGCGTGCAATTACAGGACAACGCCGAATCACAATAGGTCACCTGGCTTTGGAGTTTTCTTGACTATGTCCATACAACATATTGCGATTGCCGGCAGTGCCGGAAGAATGGGCCGGGCGCTGATCGAAGCCGTCGCGCAGTCTTCGGACTTCCGGCTCAAGGCCGCTCTGGAACACCCGGACAGTTCGTTCGTTGGCAAGGATGCGGGCGAGTTGATCGGCGCGCCGAACGGTGTTCATATTTCCGCTGATGTGGAGGCGGTCATTCCCGGCTGCGACGTGCTGGTGGATTTCACTCGTCCGGAAGGCACAATGCAGCATCTGGAAATCTGCGCCCGCCACGGCGTCAAGATGGTTATCGGCACGACTGGCATGACAGAGGAACACCGGTCGCGGCTAGATGTGGCCGCGAAGAGCACCGCGATGGTGCTGGCGCCGAACATGAGTGTCGGCGTTAACCTGGTGTTCAAGCTTCTTGATGTCGCGGCCAGGGTTCTCGCCGAAGGTTACGACATCGAGATTGTCGAAGCGCATCATCGGCACAAGGTCGATGCGCCATCCGGAACGGCGCTACGAATGGGTGAGGTAATCGCTGATGCCCTTGGCAGAGACCTCAAATCGTGCGCCGTATATGGCCGCGAAGGTGTCACTGGCGAGCGCAAGCCCTCAACAATTGGTTTTGCCACGATGCGCGGGGGTGACATCGTCGGTGATCACACAGCCATGTTTGCCGGCACTGGCGAACGTATTGAAATCACCCATAAAGCCTCCAGCCGGGCCACCTTCGCGCTTGGGGCGTTGAGGGCTGCGCGCTATCTGGCCGGAAAGGACAACGGCTTGTTCGACATGCAGGACGTGCTCGGTCTGAGTTGAGCAGGCCTGAGTATGCGGGCGCCGGTGTTTATTCGTTGAAATCGGACCAGGAGCCGGTCTGACATTGAAGCGGCGGCGGGGTCAGGGCTATAATTGCGCAAATTCCGAAGCGGGAGGGGTTCGCCCCTCCCGCTTTCGTACGTGCAGCCCGCTCAACGCCCCGCCTGATGAGTGGTTTGCCTCGCTAGTTTTGCCTGGGAGTTGCCTTGTCTGCGCCATTAAATAGACCCGCCGTGCTCGTGCTTTCAGATGGCACGGTATTCCGCGGCATATCTATCGGCGCGCAGACCAGTGAGAGCGGCGAAGTCGTATTCAACACCGCCATGACCGGTTACCAGGAGATCCTCACGGATCCGTCGTACACGCGACAGATCGTGACGCTGACTTACCCGCATATTGGTAACGTCGGCATCAATCCGGAGGATATGGAGTCTGGCGGGATCAATGCAGCGGGACTGGTGATCCGGGAACTTCCGGTGCAGCCGAGCAACTTCCGAATGGATCGGAAGCTGGAGAACTGGCTGGCCGAACACGATGTGCCGGCTATTTCCGGTATCGATACACGAAAACTGACACGGATACTCCGTGAAAAAGGTGCGCTGAACGCTTGTTTGATGGCCGGTGACATTGACGAGGAAGCAGCCCTGGCCAAGGCCCGGGCCTTTCCGGGGCTGGCGGGAATGGATCTCGCGAAAGTCGTCAGCTGCCGAGAGCCCTACGAATGGCGGGAAACGGAGTGGGCGCTTGGAGCCGGCTACGGTCGTTCGGGGCAAACGCAGCGGCATGTTGTCGCTTACGATTTCGGCGTAAAGCGCAACATCCTGCGCATGCTTGCTTCACGTGGCTGCCGCATCACCGTTGTTCCGGCTCAGACCAGTGTCAGCGCGGTAATGGAGCTCAAACCCGACGGTGTTTTCCTTTCAAATGGACCTGGCGACCCGGAACCGTGTTCCTACGCTATCGGCGCAATTCGCGAATTGCTCGATGCGGGCATGCCGCTGTTCGGTATCTGCCTTGGTCATCAGTTGCTTGCGCTGGCGACCGGCGCTCGCACGGTCAAGATGAAATTCGGCCACCATGGCGCCAATCACCCGGTGCAGGACGTCGATACCGGTAAGGTCATGATTACCAGTCAGAATCACGGTTTTGCCGTTGACGCCGCGAGCCTTCCGGACAGTGCACGGGTGACCCACGTCTCGTTGTTCGACGGCAGTCTGCAGGGCTTTGAGCGCCGTGACAAACCGGCATTCTGTTTCCAGGGCCACCCGGAGGCGAGCCCGGGTCCGCACGACGTCGACTATCTGTTCGATCGGTTTGTAACGATGATCGATGAGCGCAGGCGCACCGATTGAATCGTCAGATACCGAGCACACAAACAATTTCCTATGCCCAAACGCAGCGACATTAAATCCGTTCTGATCATCGGTGCAGGGCCGATTGTCATTGGCCAGGCATGTGAATTCGATTACTCGGGAGCGCAGGCTTGCAAGGCGCTGCGCGAGGAAGGTTATCGCGTCATTCTGGTGAACTCCAACCCGGCAACCATCATGACTGACCCGGAGTTGGCTGACGTTACCTACATCGAGCCTATTACCTGGCAGATGATCGAGAAAGTCATTGAGGTGGAACACCCCGATGTGCTGTTGCCAACCATGGGCGGGCAGACCGCGCTGAACTGTGCGCTTGATCTGGTGCGCAATGGAGTGCTTGAAAAGCATGGCGTCGAGATGATCGGCGCCAACAAGGAGGCAATCGACAAGGCCGAGGACCGCGAAAAATTCAAGGCCGCGATGAGCAAGATCGGACTGGCCAGCCCGCGTTCCATGGTTGCGCACAGCATGGAGGAGGCGCTGCAGGTTCAGACGACGATTGGTTTTCCGTCCATCATCCGGCCCTCGTTTACGCTGGGTGGCACCGGTGGCGGGATTGCGTACAACCGCGAAGAATTCGTCGATATTGTCGAACGCGGGCTCGATGCTTCTCCAACGAGCGAAGTGCTGGTGGAGGAGTCCGTAATCGGCTGGAAAGAGTTCGAAATGGAGGTGGTGCGCGATTGCAAGGACAACTGCATCATCATCTGCTCGATCGAGAATCTCGATCCGATGGGGATTCATACCGGCGATTCGATCACGGTGGCGCCCGCGCAGACGCTCACCGACAAGGAATATCAAATCATGCGTAACGCATCGATCGCTGTGTTGCGCGAGATCGGTGTGGACACTGGTGGTTCCAATGTGCAGTTTGCGATCAACCCGGCTGATGGGCGCATGACGATCATCGAGATGAATCCCCGGGTCTCGCGCTCCTCGGCGCTGGCATCCAAGGCGACCGGCTTCCCGATCGCGAAGATCGCGGCCAAGCTGGCTGTTGGCTACACCCTGGACGAACTGAGCAACGACATCACCGGTGGCGCGACCCCGGCTTCGTTTGAGCCGTCCATTGACTACGTCGTAACCAAGATACCGCGGTTCGCATTCGAGAAATTCCCGCAGGCCGATCCCCACCTGACCACGCAGATGAAATCCGTGGGCGAAGTGATGGCAATGGGGCGCACCTTTCAGGAATCCATGCAAAAGGCGCTGCGCGGCCTGGAAACGGGAATCGACGGCTTCGACTCGCGATCGAACGATCGCCAGGAAATTGAAACCGAGTTGGGTGAGCCGGAGTCGGAACGCATTCTGTACCTGGCGGATGCGTTCCGCATCGGAATGAGTCTGGAAGAAGCGCATCAGTTCACGCGAATTGATCCATGGTTCCTGGCCCAGATCGAGGACATCGTGCGTGAAGAAACGGCACTGGCGGGGCGCCGGGTCAGTGAGCTTGACGGCCCTGGCCTGTTGGCCCTCAAGCGGAAAGGGTTTTCCGATCGCAGGCTGGCGAAGCTGCTTGGCGAAACAGAGGAATCTGTGCGCACCCGGCGTCACGAACTTGGCGTGCGCCCGGTGTACAAGCGCGTTGATACGTGCGCGGCCGAGTTCGATACCAGAACCGCGTACATGTATTCCACTTATGAGGAAGAATGCGAATCGCGACCGTCAACGAACAAGAAAATCATGGTCCTGGGCGGCGGGCCAAACCGTATCGGCCAGGGAATCGAATTTGACTATTGCTGTGTGCATGCAGCGCTGGCGCTGCGCGAAGACGGTTTCGAAACGATCATGGTCAATTGCAACCCCGAAACCGTGTCGACTGACTACGACACTTCGGATCGTTTGTACTTCGAGCCCCTGACGCTGGAGGACGTGCTCGAGATCGTGGCGATTGAAAAGCCGTTTGGCGTCATCGTCCAGTACGGTGGACAGACGCCACTCAAGCTGGCGGAAGGGTTGCATGCGAACGGGGTTCCGATCATTGGTACCAGCCCCGACATGATTGATTGTGCCGAAGACCGCGAGCGCTTCAAGCAGATGCTTCAGGGGCTCGGGCTCAAGCAACCGCCGAATCGCACCGCTCGCGATCCTGGCGAAGCGATTGAAATGGCGCAGGAGATCGGCTACCCGCTGGTCGTGCGCCCGTCCTACGTACTGGGAGGCCGGGCGATGGAAATCGTTCATCAGCAATCAGACCTGGAGCGCTATATGCGCGAAGCGGTCAAGGTCAGCAACGACAGCCCGGTATTGCTGGACCGTTTTCTCAATGACGCAATTGAAGTGGATGTCGATGCCGTGTCTGATGGCACGCGAGTGGTCATTGGCGGAATAATGGAACACATAGAACAGGCCGGCGTGCACAGTGGTGATTCGGCATGCTCGTTGCCACCATTCAGCCTGTCAGAAGAAACGCAGAAGGAGTTGCGCGCGCAGACCGTGGCAATGGCGGGCGCGCTTAACGTTGTCGGTTTGATGAATGTCCAGTACGCGATTCAGGGCGACACGGTCTATGTGCTTGAAGTCAATCCACGGGCGTCCCGCACTGTTCCGTACGTTTCGAAAGCAACCGGCTCGCCGCTGGCAAAGATATCTGCGCGTTGCATGGCTGGCCAAACACTTGAATCGCAAGGCGCGACTGACGAAGTCGTTCCTCCTTACTTCTCGGTGAAGGAGGCAGTGTTTCCGTTTATCAAGTTTCCCGGAGTCGACACGATTCTTGGACCGGAAATGAAATCTACCGGTGAAGTGATGGGAGTGGGCGAGACGTTCGCTGAAGCGTTCGTCAAGGCGCAGTTGGCGGCAGGTGTCAGGCTGCCACAAAGTGGCAGCGTGTTTCTTAGCGTAAGAAACTCGGACAAGGACAAGGTCGTGGAGATCGGGCGCATGCTGGACGCGCTTGGCTTTTCCTTGATCGCAACGCGGGGCACGGCGTCTGCGCTTGCTGCGGCAGGGCTGGACGTCAAGCCGGTCAACAAGGTCATGGAAGGGCGCCCGCATATTGTCGACATGATCAAGAACGGCGAGGTCGCGATGATCATTAACACGGTTGACGAGCGCCGGGCATCGATTCAGGATTCCTACTCCATTCGCCGGTCAGCTTTGCAGGGCCGCGTCACCTATTTCACGACGATGGCTGGTGCGCGCGCCGCCTGTGCAGGAATGCAGGGCATGCAGGAAATGCGCGTGTATTCGGTGCAGAAACTTCACGCGTTACTTTAATTCAGAACGTTGAGTTGTGATGGTTTGAGCGTTTCCCGGCCGCTGCGATCGTAATGGCTGTCGGGTAATTTATTGAGGGTTTGTTATGAACAAGGTCCCATTGACCGTGAAAGGCGCTGAGAAATTGCGCGAGGAGTTGCGGCAGCTGAAGACCGTCGAGCGGCCTTCGGTGATTGCGTCGATCCAGGAAGCGCGCGCCCACGGCGATCTTTCGGAGAATGCTGAATACGATGCTGCAAAAGAGCGTCAAAGCTTTGTCGAGGGGCGGATTCTGGAGGTGGAGGGCAAGCTCTCCAATGCCCAGGTGATCGATCCGGCCAGCCTGGATGTGGACGGGCGATGCGTATTTGGCGCGACCATCGAGCTGGAGGATGTGGACGGTGGCGCCAGTGTCACCTACCAGATAGTCGGTGAAGACGAGGCCGATATCAAGACCGGGAAAATTTCCGTGAGCTCCCCGATTGCACGCGCGTTGATTGGTAAGTACGCCGGTGATGTTGCCGAGGTAGTGGCGCCGGGTGGCGTCAAGGAATACGAGATTCTTGACGTCAAGTACATCTAGAGCGCTTGTCCTCATCAGTCATATCTGGCTGGTGAAACCTTGTCTCAGGTAAGAGCGGTGGCGCGCCTGCTGGATGCAGTACTGGCCATCGCCATCACGCTCTGGGTCGGCGCCTTGTGGTCGACCGGGTTTCTTGTTGCCCCCTTGCTGTTCGCTACGCTGGACGACCGGACGCTGGCGGGTACGGTTGCCGGGCGGGTGTTCGAGGCGACTGCATTTGCAGGAATGGTCTGCGCTGTTTTGGTGCTGGCTGGTTTGGTCTTTCGGCACCGCGCGGCGGTGTTTCGCCGGGTGCCTTTCTGGCTGGTGGTCGCGATGATGGTTCTGACGCTCGTTGGACACTTCGGGCTGCTACCGGTAATGGCGGCATTGCGCGAACAGGCATACCCGCAGGAGGTGATGCGTAGTGTGCTCGGCAGCAGCTTTGCCGCCTGGCACGCCGTTGCCCGGGTTATCTATCTTGCGCAGTGCCTGTTGGGCGCCGCGTTGGTGATATTAATGCGCGCTGGGGGAGGGAATGCGGCGAGGCCCTAGTCGTTCTGATGCGCGCGTTTCGTTCGGCGAGCCTTCCCCGGTGTGCGCCGTTTCGGTGCCGGCTCTGTCTGTTCCGGTGCGGGCCGGTAAATGACGAGAATTTTTCCGATGTGCTGCACCGGCGCGGCTTTGAGCGACTCGCAAATCTGCGATAGCAGTACGTCTCGCGCATCACGGTCCGCCTCGGCGGTTCGTACCTTGACTAATTCATGCGCGTCAAGGCTGCTGGAAATCTCGTTGATAACGCTGTCCGAAAGTCCCTTGTCGCCGATTGAGACGACTGGATGCAGGGCATGAGCGCGGGCACGCAAGCTGCGGCGTTCGCTGGGTGTCAAATTGAGCAATTGTTACCTCCAACTTGAATTGTAGAGCCTATTTGGTGTTTGGTCGTACGATGGGCCAGGTTCGGAAGGCGCCGATAGCGCAAGAAAACCGGACCCATCGCGCGCAAGCAAGAATTATTATGAGACAGGTTCCGGATTGATGGCACGCAGCAAGAGCAGCAAAGGGTGGATGCGCGAGCATCTTACTGATCAGTTTGTTAAGCGTGCCAACCGTGACGGCTTGCGTTCACGGGCAGCGTACAAGCTCCTGGAGATCAACGAGCGCGACAATCTGGTCAGACGCGGCATGTGTGTCGTCGACCTCGGGGCGGCACCAGGCGGATGGTCGCAGTTGATCGCTCCTTTGGTGGGGCCAGGCGGTAAAGTCCTTGCTTTGGATATCCTGGAAATGGAGCCGATTCCGGATGTCGAGTTTATTCAGGGAGATTTCAGCGAGCAGCCTGTGCTGAAGCGGGTCGAGCAAGCCCTTGATGGGCGTGGCGTAGACCTTGTGCTTTCGGATATGGCCCCCAATATCAGTGGTGTGCGATCCACTGATCAAGCGCGCTGGGAGCACTTGTCCGGGCTGGCGGTTGAATTTGCGAAGAATTCCCTGAATCCGGGCGGAAACTTGCTGATCAAGTGCTTTCAGGGGACCGGTGTCGATGAATTGCGCCGCGATTTGCGCCAACTCTTTGATTCCTTGGTTGTGCGCAAGCCCGAAGCATCTCGTGACAGATCCAGGGAATTCTTTCTACTGGCAAGAGGTCGAAAGGTGGAACCTGGGCAACCGGCACCGTGCGGCGAAACAGTTTAGAATCGGTCTTAAACGCGAAGCGGACGTGATCCGCAGCAGATTTACCAAGGAGCGCAGTTGAACAATCTCATCAAGAACGTTGCTGTCTGGCTCGTCATCGCCCTTGTTTTGATGACGGTATTCAATCAGTTCAGTGCACGCCATCAGCAACAGTCGGCGACTGAGTACTCGCAGTTTATCCAGGACGTCAATCAGGGTAGTGTCGCCGGGGTAACGATCGAAGGTCGGACCTTGCGCGTGCTCAAGACGGATGGGCAACGCTACACAGTGTACTCACCGTCCGATCCGTGGCTGGTTTCCGATTTGCTCAAGGCCGGTGTTGCCATCGAAGCAAAACCGGAGGAAGAGCCGTCACTGCTGATGAATATATTTGTTTCGTGGTTCCCGATGCTTTTACTCATCGGCGTGTGGATTTTCTTCATGCGCCAGATGCAGGGTGGAGGCCGCGGTGGTGCCTTCTCGTTTGGGAAGAGCCGGGCACGCATGCTTGATGACGGGAATGTTGGTGTGACGTTTGCGGATGTCGCCGGTTGTGAGGAGGCCAAGGAAGAGGTTTCCGAACTGGTTGAGTTTCTCCGCGATCCGGGCAAGTTTCAGAAACTGGGTGGGCGCATTCCGCGCGGCGTTTTGATGGTTGGCTCACCAGGTACCGGGAAGACCTTGTTGGCCAAGGCGATCGCCGGCGAAGCCAAGGTGCCATTCTTCTCCATCTCCGGTTCTGATTTCGTGGAGATGTTCGTCGGCGTCGGTGCCGCACGGGTCCGCGACATGTTCGAGCAAGCGAAAAAGCACGCGCCGTGTATTGTTTTTATTGACGAGATCGACGCGGTCGGTCGCCAGCGCGGAGCTGGCCTGGGCGGTGGTAACGATGAGCGCGAGCAGACGTTGAACCAGTTGCTGGTCGAGATGGATGGTTTCGAGACAGGATCGGGTGTCATCGTCATTGCGGCGACTAACCGCCCGGATGTGCTCGACCCGGCCCTGCTGCGCCCCGGACGCTTTGACCGTCAGGTTGTGGTTCCGCTGCCGGATATTCGCGGCCGGGAGCAGATTCTGATGGTGCACATGAGAAAAGTGCCGGTCGGGCCTGATGTGCAGCCTGATATCCTGGCACGTGGCACGCCTGGATTCTCAGGTGCTGACATTGCGAACCTGGTTAACGAGGCCGCGCTGTTTGCCGCGAGATCGAACAAGCGGCTCGTCGATATGGACGATTTCGAGCGTGCCAAAGACAAGATCATGATGGGCGCCGAACGCAAGTCGATGGTCATGCCGGAGCACGAGCGCAAGAACACCGCCTATCACGAGTCGGGACACGCCGTCGTGGCAAAACTTCTGCTCAAGACCGACCCCGTGCACAAAGTGACCATCATCCCGCGCGGACGGGCGCTTGGCGTGACTATGCAGCTGCCGCAAGAAGACCGATACAGCATGGATCGCGAGCAGATCCTGGAGAACATTTCGGTGTTGTTCGGTGGCCGTATCGCCGAGGAGATTTTCATGAGTCAGATGACGACAGGTGCGTCTAATGACTTCGAGCGCGCGACCGACATGGCACGTCGCATGGTCACCCAGTGGGGCATGAGCGATGATCTCGGTCCAATGATTTACGGTGAAAACGAGGGCGAGATATTTCTTGGCAGATCAATCACCACGCACAAGAACTTGTCCGAAGCGACCATGCAGAAAGTCGATAGCGCGATTCGCAAAATCATCGACGATCGTTACGGAATTGCACGAAAGTTGATCGAAGACAATCGCGAAAAGGTTGAAGCAATGGCCAAGGCGTTGCTGGAGTGGGAAACGATCGATTCGGATCAGATCAACGACATTATGGACGGCAAGCCGCCACGTCCACCAAAGCCGACTGCACCGCCAACGTCGCCGGATACACCGCCAGATAACACGCCAACACCGGCGCCGACGACTACTCCGGCCCAGGAAACCTGATTAGCGGATGCGTCCGGATTTGATTGAAGATTGCGGCGAGGAGTGATCCTCGCCGCATTTTTATTGTTCGTCGTGAAATCATTTCCAGCACGCATTTGCAAGCGCCCCTGCCATTGTTTGCGCAGTCTTTAGTCTTCGCAGATTAGAATTGGCACACAGACTCAACCGGCAAAGCCGCCACGCTTGACGCGAACATGACCATTGATGTGAAGCAAGAGGCCTTCCGTTGCGGACGCTTCACCTTACCGTTGTCGCGCCCCCTCATCATGGGCGTCGTTAACATCACACCGGATTCGTTTTCCGACGGAGGCGATTTTCTTGACCCCGGGCGCGCGATCGCACACGCACAGCGCCTGGTGGCTGAGGGGGCAGATATTCTGGATCTCGGCGGCGAGTCGTCGCGGCCCGGATCTGCGCCAGTACCGCTGGAAGAAGAGCGCCGGCGTGTACTGCCTGTCTTGAACGAGGTTGTGAAACTGGGTGTCCCCGTTTCGGTTGACACCACCAAGCCGGAATTGATGCGGGATGTTCTCGTCAGTGGCGCGTCAATGATCAACGATATTTCGGCACTTGGCAGCAGTGGTGCCGTTGAGGTGATCGCCGGGTCCGACGCTGCTGTCTGCCTGATGCATATGCAGGGAGATCCCGCGAAGATGCAACTGGCTCCGTTCTATGACGACGTTGTTTCCGAGGTGTCCGGCTTCCTCTGTGCGCGTGCACGCTGCTTGCTTGACAGTGGTGTCAGCGCGTCGCGCATTGCCATCGATCCGGGTTTCGGATTCGGCAAGACGGATCGGCACAACCTCGAATTGCTCGATGGTTTGCCGGTGATCGCGTCGCAAGGATTTGCGGTTTTGGCAGGTCTGTCTCGCAAATCCCAGCTGGGTAGAATCACCGGGCGCACAATGGCGAAATCGCGGCTTGGCGCCAGCATCGCTGCGGCATTGGCGGCAGTGTGCAATGGCGCTTCGATCGTGCGGGTGCACGACGTTGCAGAAACAAGAGATGCGTTGCTGGTTTGGCAAGCGGTCGGTGCCGGCAAAACAGAAAACGGAGTGATATCAAATTGACGGGCTCAAGACGTTATTTCGGCACTGATGGTATTCGGGGAACAGTCGGCGAATTTCCGATTACGCCAGAACTTGTGATGCATCTCGGTTATGCGGCTGGCAAGGTCCTCGCCTCGGGTGCCGGGTTGGGCCAGGGGCAGCATGCTGGTGTGCTAATCGGCAAGGACACCCGTATTTCGGGATACATGCTGGAGTCTGCACTCCAGGCCGGACTGTCGGCCGCGGGGGTGGATATCTATCTCGCCGGCCCGATGCCCACGCCGGCGGTTGCGTATCTGACCCGGGCACTGCGTCTCAGTGCCGGCATTGTGATCTCGGCGTCCCATAATCCTTTCGGAGATAACGGCATCAAGTTCTTCTCCGCACACGGTAACAAGCTTCCTGACGCCGTTGAGCATTCGATCGAGGCGCGACTCGAGCAGCCCATCGAAACCATGCCTTCCGCGCAGTTGGGCAAGGCACGCCGTATCGATGACGCCGCTGGTCGATATATAGAGTTTTGCAAGAGCACGTTCCCCGCTGAACTTGATTTGCGTGGCCTCAAGCTCGTAGTTGATTGCGCGCATGGTGCGACTTACCACGTGGCGGGCGAAGTCTTTCACGAACTGGGAGCGGATGTCATAACGATTGGCGATCTTCCGGACGGCTTGAATATCAATCATGAGTGTGGCGCGGTTCATCCACAGGCCTTGCAAGAGGCCGTCAAGGCAAATCGGGCCGATCTCGGAATCGGATTTGACGGTGATGGTGATCGAGTCGTGATGGTCGATGCCGACGGGCTCGTTTACGACGGCGATCAGCTTGTTTACATCATTGCTGCCTATCGGCGCGCAGCGGGCCTGCTTCAGGGTGGTGTCGTCGGCACGCTGATGACTAATTTCGGGATGGAACAGGCGTTGTCTGCCCTCGAGATCCCTTTCTTGCGGGCAGGAGTGGGCGATCGATACGTACTCGAGAAACTTCAGGAAAATGATTGGCAGATCGGTGGCGAGAACTCTGGTCACATTATCTGTCTTGACCGGCACACCACCGGGGACGGTATTGTCTCGGCGTTACAGGTGCTTCACGCGGTGCGTGCTTCAAACCAATCGCTCGCGGAATTGGCGAAGCCGGTCACGCTGTATCCTCAGGTGCTGGTCAACGTCAGGGTAAACCGGGGATTCGACTTCAATGCCGACGCCAATGTGATGGGAGCGGTGGAGGATCTTGAGCAAACGCTATCCGGCAGCGGCCGTGTTTTGCTGCGTGCGTCCGGGACCGAGCCGGTGATTCGGGTCATGGTGGAGGGCTCCGACAGTACCCGTATTCGCGAACTCGCCGACCAGCTGGCCGGCGCAGTAGCGCAAGCCGCCGAGGCCGCCGGTTGAAAGTGTAGGTAAGGCAACCTCCGGGAAGTAAGTGAGCGCTTCTTGTCCAGAAGCGCTTGTCGCCTTTCATTGCGTTTGTTTTTCGCCGCACGGCAGGCTTCGCTTGCCGGGGGCTTGTAGCAGCTGCCAAGTGCACGCTGAGATGACATGCGTTGTCCGACCTGGCCTTGAAAATCTGGCCAACGATATGTTTTCGGGGAGAAATCGATCGATCTGTCGGGCGCTCCAACGGGTGTCTGGGCAGCCAACGATGCTGCGGCCGTACCGGTACTGGTCCGAGTCGCGAGGGTTGCTGTGTCCAACTGCTGAATGACTACTGTCGCGGCAGTGCACAACGTTGACCACCCATTGATTTAAAAGGTAGAATTCGGCCCGATTCGCCTGTGAGTTCACCTATGCGACAGCGCCTTGTAGCCGGTAACTGGAAGATGTTTGGAAGCAGTGCCCGTAACCAGTTGCTTCTGGAGGGCCTTGCCACGCAGGCCGATAGCTTGCGCGGCGTCAGTTGCGCAGTCTGCGTTCCCTTTCCGTATTTGCCGCAGGCCCGTTTGGTTTTGTCGGATTCCGACATTGCCTGGGGTGCCCAGAACGCCAGCCAGTGGCCTGAAGGGGCTTACACTGGCGAGGTATCGGTGTCGATGATTGCTGAATTTGGCTGCCGCTATGTCATCGTGGGGCACTCGGAGAGGCGCGCTATGTTCCATGAAGACGACCAGCTGGTTGCCGCCAAGGCCAAGGCTGTTCTGGAACAAGGCATGACCCCAGTTGTGTGTGTGGGCGAGAGTCTGCAAGAGCGCGAAGCGGGGATCACGCAAGACGTGGTGTCACGGCAGCTTGACGCGGTGATCGCCGGGATCGGAATGGACGGGCTTGATAAATCGGTGCTTGCGTATGAGCCAGTGTGGGCGATTGGCACAGGAAAGACTGCTACCCCGGACGAAGCTCAGGCGGTACATGGTTTTCTCAGAAGTACCGTTTCGGCGCGTGACGCCGATGTGGGCGGGCGCCTGACAATGCTTTATGGTGGCAGTGTAAAGGCGGCGAATGCGCATGCGCTTTTCGGAATGGACGACATCGACGGCGGCCTCATTGGTGGCGCCTCGCTGAAGCTCGATGAATTTATAGCGATCTGCAAAGCAGCTATCGCGTGAAAATGAAAGATGGCGATCTGCAAAGCAGCTATCGCGTGAAAAATGTGGTGATCTGCGAAGGATCTTTCGCTTGAGTAGTTAGCGGTCTGCAAGCGACTATCGCTGAATAGGTATAGCGACCTGCAAGGCAGGCGGTCGCTGAATTCAATGGCGAACCGCCAGATGGTGGTCCGCTGAAACAGGAAAAGGCTGACAAATGAGTCTGGTGATCTTGATTGTGCACGTGCTCGCTGCGATTGGCGTGATTGGGCTGGTCCTCATGCAACATGGCAAGGGCGCCGATATGGGAGCGGCTTTTGGCAGCGGCTCGGCGGGCAGCCTGTTCGGTGCAAGCGGGTCGGCAAACTTCCTGAGCCGGACCACATCGGTGTTCGCAGTTGTTTTCTTTATGAGCAGTATGGGACTGAGCTACCTGACATATGAGAGATCGAACTCCGTCGGTGTCATGTCTACCCAGGAACTTCCGGTCAGCT
>DATKYN010000136.1:0-2212 GCA_035528435.1 Burkholderiales bacterium | reverse complement strand
GCACCTCGCTGGGCGAGTAGTCGCGCCATCCATCTTCATCGAACAGGGTGCCGGCAATGTACCAGTCGTTTTTCTCGCCATGGCCGCCATACTCCACCTGTGCAGACTTGCGTCCCCACGAGCCACCCAGCGCTGTGACCGAACCACCCGGATACTGAAATCCCGATTTGGTATTGATCGACAGGGCGCCGCCGAGTGTGTTCAGACCGAACACCGGGTTCGAGCCGGGAATCAGGTTGATGGTGGAAACAGCATTCTGCGGCACGAAGTCCCAGTTGATGGTGTCACCAAAAGGCTCATTAATACGGACACCATCCATAAACACGGACAGACCCTGCGGGGTTCCCAGCAAAGGCGAAGCCGTCAATCCGCGGAAGCTGACGTCGGGCTGAAACGGATTGTTCTGGCCGTTGTTAACAGTCACCGAAGTCAGGTTCTGCTCGAGGAACTCCCCGACATTGGTGCTCTTCTGCGTTTCGATCTCCTCACCCGTCTTCACCTGAACGTTTGCAGGGATCTGATCCACCGGCGTGCCGAGACCGGGCAACGGTGTTGTGCCAATCACCTCTACCGTGGCAGTCTCAAGCTCGGAAATCGGTTCTTCTGCGTACACCGCCACGCCTGTCAGGGCCAGCACCGCAGCTCCTCCACCCAACGCATACTTGATCAACACCGTTTACGTCTCCCTTTGTCTTTCTAATTGATCTGTCTCGCAACAACCCGGACGCTTGTCCGCTGACACATTGCAAAATGCCGCGGTGCAGGCTACCGAAAGATGTTACCCCATGACGACAGCTAATTCGTTGTTTTGGAACCGGGAATTTTTCCTGACTTACACCTTCTCGCTTCACGGGCGAATGCCAATTGAGTCACTTGAACGTATGGCGCAAGCAACCAACCGCGGGCTCGATCCACAATACGACTGGTTCGAAACGAGTCCGGCTATCAGTGCGCCCGAGTTCCCGGCGTGTCCGCGGAACGCCCTGCCGGGAAGTCTATAATCGCGGAACAGACTAGTCGGGGAGGCACAAGATGAGCAGCGGGAAGATTGATGCACTGGTTTTCGATGTATTCGGCACGGTAGTGGACTGGCGCGGCAGCATTACACGGGAAGGCCGTGCGCTTGGAGAGCGCAAAAACATCAAGTTCAACTGGGCACGCTTGGCCAATGCCTGGCGTGCTGGTTACGCGCCGGCAATGGATCGGGTGCGGCGCGGAGAACTGCCATGGATGAATATCGACCAGTTGCATCGACTGATCCTGGATGAGTTGCTGGTCAAGTTCAGGATTGAAGGGCTGAGCGAGGACGACAAGGATCACCTTAATCGCGCCTGGCATCGCCTGAAGCCATGGCCGGATTCGGTGCGCGGCCTGAAGCGCCTGAAAACGAAATTCGTCATTTCCACGCTGTCCAACGGCAATATGTCGCTACTCACCAATATGGCGAAAAATGCCGGACTGCCATGGGACTGCGTTATTTCGGCCGAACTGTTCAACCATTACAAGCCGGACCCGGAAACCTACGAGGGGGCGGCAAAAATGCTCGACTTTCCCCGTGAGCGCGTGATGCTGGTAGCCGCGCACAAGGATGATCTGCGTGCGGCACAGAGATCGGGCTTGCGCGCGGCGTTCGTGGCACGCCCCAAGGAGATGCCGCCCAGCGTGAAAGTTGATCTCACGCCCGACAGCGCATTCGACTATAACGCCACCAGCTTGATCGACCTGGCGGATCAACTCGGCGCCTGACGCAACAAACCGAAAAGGTGCAAGACTCCGCTCAACGAGTACGCGTCTGGGATCTGCCGGTGCGCGTTTTTCACTGGGCGCTTGTGCTGCTGGTCGTGTCCCAGATCGCCACAGTCAGCATCGGCGGCAACGCCATGGAGTATCACGTACTCGGTGGCTACGCGATACTTGTGCTGGTCGCGTTCCGTATCGTTTGGGGCCTGATTGGCACGCGCGCCGCGCGTTTCGTGGATTTTGTGCGCGGGCCACGCGCCGTCTTCCGCTATGCACTCACCCTGCCACGCAGCGAGCCCGATCACCACTGCGGTCACAACCCGCTGGGAGGTTGGTCAGTCGTTGCAATGCTTGCAAGTTTGCTCGTACAGGCGGTGAGCGGATTGTTCGCCGACGACGAGATTATGACCACCGGGCCGCTTTGGAAATACGTTTCCGACGACACCGCCAGCCTGTTCAACATCATTCACGA
>DATKYN010000135.1:0-21639 GCA_035528435.1 Burkholderiales bacterium | reverse complement strand
GATGATCAGCAGATCCGATTTGACGATCCCCGGTCCGCCCTTGCGCGGAATCTTGTCGCCAGCCGAGACATCAATCACATACAGGGTGAGGTCGGACAGTTCCGGCGAGAACGTCGCCGCGAGGTTGTCACCCCCGCTTTCGACGAAGACGACATCCAGGTTCTCGAAACGACTGGCAAGACGACCGACCGCTTCGAGATTGATGGACGCATCTTCGCGGATTGCCGTATGCGGGCAGCCGCCGGTTTCGACACCGATGATGCGCTCGGGTTCGAGTGCGCCGTGACGCACCAGAAATTCGGCGTCTTCGCGCGTGTAGATGTCATTGGTAACGACAGCCACTTCGTACTGCTCGCGCATGGCACGGCAAAGCGCCAGCGTGAGCGCTGTTTTACCGGAACCAACCGGCCCGCCGATTCCCACTCGCAAAGGTTGTGTACTCATTTCATTCTCCAATCAGGAAATCCGTTAAAACGCTCACCGCGGGGGACGCAAAGGACGCGGAGCAACCCCGGATGAACTGGAAAAGCGGCCGGGACACATGCGCACCCTCACCGCGACACTGTCTCTTCATCGACTGACGTTCTTTCGAATCTGCCGCTTTCATGTCTGATCATTTTTCGCTGCGCCCTCGGCGTTCTCCGCAGTGAACGCCTTGATGATTTATAAATCCGCTCCGGACGGTCTTCACGATCTGAACAGGCGCGTGTACTGCGTTTCGTGGCGGCTGCAGGCAATGGCGAACAGTGGTGAAAAGTTCGACCAGTCTGCGCGCGGCAATCCCGCCGCGGTTTCAGCAGCCTGAGCACACAGCGGGCTCAGGCCCGCCAGCAAACGCTGCCCGGCCCGTTGTCCCAACGGCACCAGCTTCATGGCTGCAGTCACCTGATTTTCCAGCCACGACCAGGCGTAGGCCGTGAGCGTATCCTGCAACGTCAATTCCCAACGCGCCGCCACAAATGCGAAACTGTTCGGAAACGCCGGCGAGTCGATTTGCGCAAGAGGTGCAAGGCTGGTTGTTTCGTGCTCACCGTCGTGCTCCAGTATGGTCAGGAGCGCCCCGCCCATCTGGATCGACTCCGCACGCAGTTCCGATGTCTCCCGTGACGCCAGATACTCAGTGTTAAGTTCGGCGCTCAGATCGGCATCGCCATCGCTCCATGCACGGAAGAAACCCGCCAGCATCGGCAATTCGAACCGCGCCATGCTCGCGCCCAGGATCGACCCGACCCATTGTCGCGCTGCGGTTTCGTCAGCGACATGGCCATTCTCTACGGCCCATTCGAGACCTTGTGAATAGCTGAACGCGCCGACGGGCAAGGCCGGACTGGCCAGGCGCAGCAGCTTCGCCAACTCAAGAGCATTCATGTATCGGCTGCACCCGCCGCGGACCCGGACGCGCCATCACCAAACTGGTGAATGATGCCGCGATGCCCGTGCGTGCCCTCATCATGCCCGGACCCGTGTGCGTCGGAGGCGTGCGAGTGATGATGCCCGCCATAGGCGCCGGCCTCTGGTTCGAATGCCGCCTCAAGCGGTTGCACTGAAGCACCGAGGCCAATGATCATGTCCGCCAGCACATCGTCGGCAGCGATGCGAACCCAACCATCCCCGACTTGCAGCGCAACGTGCCGGTTACCCAGATGGTAGGCAACACGAACCAGTTGCGCTTCGTTTTCGCAGACAACGTGCAGCACCTTTTCGGCTTTCGAACGCACGAGAACAATACGGCCGTCCTCGGCCTGCAGGCAGTCACCGTCGCGCAGGATGCGGCCGCGCTCCAGAAACAGGCCGACCTCCTCGCCATCCGCGAGCGTTGTTCGCAACCGGCTTTTCTGACGCAGGTCGAAGGACAGCACCAGCTCAATGTCGTGCCGGGACTGCGGCGGCAATACTTTCGATATGACCAGCATTTTCAGAACAGAAAGTAACGTTGTGCCATGGGCAGCGTCGCCGCCGGTTCACAGGTCAGCAACTGGCCATCGGCCCGCACCTGGTAATTCTGCGGATCGACCTCGATGACCGGCATATAGTCGTTGAGTAGCATGTCCTTCTTCCCGACCTTGCGCGTATCGGCCACCGCCATCACCGTCTTGCGTAATCCGAGCGAGCGGCCAATGTCATTTTCCAGCGCAGCCTGCGACACAAAGGTGATCGACCCCCGGCTCAGTGACGCGCCAAAAGAGCCGAACATCGGACGGTAGTGAACCGGTTGTGGCGTCGGAATGGATGCGTTGGGGTCCCCCATCGCCGCAGCTGCGATCACACCGCTTTTCAGTATCAGTGATGGCTTGACGCCGAAAAATGCCGGCTTCCACAACACCAGGTCGGCGAGCTTTCCGACCTCAATCGACCCGACGGCGTGCGCGATACCGTGGGTGAGCGCCGGGTTGATCGTGTACTTTGCGATATAACGTTTGACCCTGTGGTTATCCGCGTTCTGCGTGTCTTCCGGCAAACTGCCACGCTGGACTTTCATTTTGTGTGCTGTCTGCCAGGTTCGCGTGATGACCTCACCGACACGTCCCATCGCCTGGGAGTCACTGGCAATCATGCTGAACGCGCCCAGATCGTGAAGAATATCTTCGGCGGCAATCGTTTCACGGCGGATGCGTGATTCGGCGAAGGCGACATCCTCGGCGATACCCGGGTCGAGGTGGTGACAAACCATCAGCATGTCGAGATGTTCGTCGATGGTATTCACCGTATACGGGCGTGTCGGATTGGTCGACGAAGGCAGTACGTTCTTCTCGCCACACGCCTTGATGATGTCGGGGGCGTGTCCGCCGCCTGCGCCTTCGGTATGGTAGGTGTGAATTGCCCGGCCCTTGAACGCAGCAATCGTATCCTCGACGAAGCCGGATTCGTTCAGGGTGTCGGTATGAATAGCCACCTGCACGTCCATTTCGTCAGCCACTGCAAGGCAGTTGTCGATCGCGGCCGGCGTCGTACCCCAGTCCTCATGCAGCTTCAGCCCCATTGCACCGGCCGCTACCTGTTCGCGCAATGGCAGGCGAAGGCTGGCGTTGCCCTTGCCGAGAAATCCGAGATTCATCGGAAACGCTTCGGCCGCCTGCAGCATGCGCCCGATATGCCACGGACCTGGCGTACAGGTGGTCGCATTGGTTCCGGTCGCCGGACCGGTGCCGCCGCCCAGCATGGTGGTCACGCCCGACATCAACGCCTCTTCGATCTGCTGCGGGCAGATGAAATGGATGTGCGCGTCAATACCGCCGGCGGTGACGATCGAACCTTCGCCCGCAATGATTTCGGTGGCCGCGCCGATGACGATGTTCACGTCCGGTTGCACGTCCGGATTGCCGGCCTTGCCGATCGCGCTGATACGCCCGTCCTTGATGCCGATGTCCGCCTTGACGATACCCCAGTAATCAACGATCAGTGCATTGGTCACGACTGTGTCGGCAACATCGGCAGCGCGGCGCTGGCTCTGCCCCATGCCATCGCGAATAACCTTGCCGCCGCCAAACTTGACTTCATCGCCATAGACTGTGTGGTCGCGTTCCACCTCGATCCACAACTCCGTGTCCGCAAGCCGGACCCGGTCGCCCGTGGTCGGGCCAAACATTTCGGCATACGCACGCCTGCTAATCTTGCCCGCCATCACACCGCTCCCATGACTTCGCCACGGAAGCCGTAAACGGTGCGCGCCCCGGCATACTCGACCAGTTCCACCGTGCGCGACTGCCCCGGCTCGAACCGCACGGCGGTGCCGGCCGCGATATTGAGCCGAAAACCGCGGGCAAGATCACGGTCGAACCTGAGTGCCGGATTGGTTTCGGCAAAGTGATAATGCGAACCGACCTGGATTGGCCGGTCGCCGCTGTTTGAAACCTCTATGGTTACGGTTGTCCGCCCGACATTGATGTCGATCTCACCGTTGGCTGTCCTGATTTCTCCCGGAATCATCATTCGTCCTCTACGCAATCGGTTCGTGAACGGTCACCAGTTTGGTGCCGTCGGGGAAAGTCGCCTCGACCTGAATATCAGGAATCATTTCCGGGACGCCTTCCATAACGTCTTCGCGCGAAAGTAGCGTGGTGCCATAAGCCATCAGCTCCGCCACACTCTTGCCGTCCCGCGCGCCCTCGAGAATGGCCGCCGATATATAGGCGACCGCCTCGGGGTAGTTGAGCTTGAGCCCCCTTTCCTTCCGGCGTTCCGCGAGCAGACCCGCGGTGAAGATCAGGAGTTTGTCTTTTTCTCTCGGTGTCAGTTCCACAACCGCCCTTCCCTCGTTTCGTTTTTCTCAACTTGCATCGTTCAATGCCTTACGTTGCCCATATTCTCGGCACAACCACCTCACGCCCCGCATACCATGGACGCAACACCGACCAGATACGGGTGAACAGCTCGCGCCCCGACTCGACATTGTTGCCGACCCAGCGCGCAATCAGCACCGTTCCGATGCGGGTCACACCCGCAATGACATCGTCACCGACCTCTTCGCGCGCGGCGGCAACGACATCGTCGTCGGCGGCCTTGCCCACGACCACCATCGTTCCGTATGCACAGTTCCCGGCCAGCGACGGGGCCGTTGCCCGCAAAACGTCTGCCGCCTCGATACAGGCCTGCTCGCGAAACACCGGCTTGCCATTCTGCCTGATGACTGTGTGTTGACGCACTGCGCCGCTGCTGAACTCTTCTGCGCTTTGCGGCCTGCCAAGGCAGGTGAAGTCCCATCCGCAGAAAACACCTTCCGGGGCAAGTTCCACCTCCAGTGACATGTGCGCGAGCGCACCATCGAAGATGATGTTCTCCTGCGGCAACCATTCGCACAAGGCGCCATCGGCAACACTGATCTGCACCGCCTGGCGTGCGTCGCGCCCGAAACCGCGGTACCACTTGCCGGCCCCGGGTGTGGTGAGCTGAGCCCAGGCGCGCGGCCCGGCCGCAATGTCCAGCGACAGCTCGTCGCCGCCGGCAATGCCGCCGGGCGGATGCACAATGACCATCTGGCAAAGTCTCGCGTCTTCCGGGAAAAACGGACGCTGCACCATCAGCGGACCAATGTGGCGCCGGTGTGCCAGCCAGGTTCGTTCGCTGTCCGCCGCAAAGCCGAGTTCCAGTGCCGCGCGCCACCCTGAGGCATGCAAGGCCTCGACCGGCTTCATACCGACAGGTAGCTGCGCACGTTGTCCGTATCCATTGTTGAACCCAATCCGCTCTTGACGATTTCGCCCCGGCGCATCACCAGATAATGATCCGCCAGGTCCCTTGCGAAATCATAGTACTGCTCTACCAACAGTATCGCCATATCACCGCGTTGCGCCAGCGCCCGGATAACCCGCTCGATATCCTTGATGATCGACGGTTGAATGCCTTCGGTGGGCTCATCCAGAATCAGTATTTTCGGCGACATCGCCAGTGCCCGGCCGATCGCCAGTTGCTGTTGCTGCCCACCTGACAGGTCTCCCCCGCGCCGATTCAGCATGCTCTGCAATACCGGAAACATGTCGAAAATTTCCGGGGGAATGACGGCGCCGGAACCGCGTTTCTTCGTTGCCAGCCCCATCAGCAGGTTTTCCTCGACGGTTAGCCGCGGAAATATTTCACGGCCCTGAGGCACGTAAGCCATGCCGCGATGCGCCCTGCCGTGCGGCGGCATCCCGGAAATGTCTTGCTCATCCAGGACGACTCGCCCGCTTTTTGACGGCAGGACACCCATGATGCACTTTAGCAAGGTTGTCTTGCCGACGCCGTTGCGCCCGAGCAAGGTAGTGACGGCTCCCGTGGGCACGGAAAAAGACACATCGCGCAGCGTGTGGCTGGAACCATAGAATTGATTGAGTTTTTCGACCTGCAACATGACTACCAGACTTTCTCAGCGACCGAGATACACTTCAATGACCCGTTCGTCGGACTGCACTTCATCCATCGAACCCTCCGCCAGCACCGACCCCTCGTGCAACACCGTGACGACCGCGGCGATCTCACTGATGAACTCCATGTCGTGCTCGACAACAACGATAGAGCGCGAACCTGCCAGCGTCTTGAGCAATTGCGCGGTTTTCGCCGTTTCCTCGTCCGTCATACCGGCGACCGGTTCATCCAGCAACAGCAGCTGCGGCTCCTGCATCAGCAACATTCCGATTTCCAGCCACTGCTTCTGGCCATGCGACAACAGGCCCGCCGCCATATCCGCTTGCGGCAGCAAGTCGATGGTTTCCATCGTTTCCACAATCCGCTCGATCTGCTCCGCAGTTCGTCGTGCCCGCAGGCTGGCAAACACACGCTTGTCGGACTTCATCGCCAGTTCAAGATTCTCGAATACGGAGTGATTCTCGAACACGGTTGGCTTCTGGAATTTCCGGCCAATGCCGGCGTGTGCAATCTGCGGTTCAGTCAGTCTTGTCAAATCAATCGACTGTCCGAAAAACGCCGTGCCTTCGTCAGGCCGCGTCTTGCCGGTGATCACATCCATCATCGTGGTCTTGCCCGCGCCGTTGGGCCCGATCACGCAGCGCAATTCACCGACGTTAACAGTCAGGGTCAATGCATTGAGTGCCTTGAATCCGTCAAAGCTGACGGTGATGTCATCCAGATACAAAATCGTTCCATGCGAGACATCAACTGCGCCACTGGCGACGTGTCCGATACCGGTGGGCGATCCACTCGGAACCAGCGTTTCTTCAACCGCGCTGTTCACGTACGCCTCCCTTTTTCAGCATTGCCATGACCTGTTGCGCAAGCCCGACGATTCCCTTCGGCATCAGCAACGTCACCAGTATGAACAACAGGCCGAGGAAAAACAGCCAGTACTCAGGAAACGATTGCGTAAAGAAACTTTTCGCCGCGTTGACACTGAAAGCGCCAAGAATGGGTCCGATGATGGTGCCACGCCCGCCGACCGCAACCCACACCGCAATTTCAATCGAGTTGGCCGGCGACATCTCGCTCGGATTGATGATACCCACCTGCGGAACATACAAGGCGCCGGCAATGCCGCACATCACCGCCGAAAGTGTCCATACGAACAACTTGTATCCAAGCGGGTTGTATCCGGAAAACATCAACCGTGACTCGGAGTCGCGAATTGCCGTCAGGATGCGCCCGGTCTTGGAGCGAATCAGATAACGTGACAGCAACACCGCACCGATCAGTGCCGCCGCGCTCAGCGCGAACAGTGTCGCGCGCATAGGTGGCTCCGTGATCGGAAAGCCGAGGATGCGTTTGAAATCCGTAAAGCCATTGTTGCCGCCAAAGCCGGTCTCATTACGGAAGAAAAGCAGCATGAAGGCGAACGTCATTGCCTGGGTGATGATCGAAAAATACACACCCTTGATGCGCGACCGGAAGGCGAAGAATCCGAACACGAACGCCAGTACACCGGGAACAAGCACCACCAGCGCGAGCGCCCAAACAAAGTGGTCGGTGCCCGCCCATTGCCACGGATACTCCTTCCAGTCGAGGAATACCATGAAATCTGGCAATTCGCTCTGATACTGCCCTTCGGCCCCGATCTGGCGCATCAGATACATCCCGAAGGCATAACCACCCAGCGCAAAAAACACGCCGTGCCCTAGTGACAGAATCCCGGCGTATCCCCAGATCAGGTTCATCGCCACCGCAACAATGCAGTAGCACATGATTTTTCCAACCAGCGTAACTGTGTACGCCGATACGTGAAACGGACTTTCCTCCGGAACGAATACAAACAGCGACGGGACGATGACCAGCGCGATCAGCGCGAACAGTGCTAGCGCAATCCAGGCGGTGCGGTTAAGGAATGGATCTATTCTTGGTGCGTACGCCATCATGCCCTCGCCTCTGTTACCAGAGCGCAATAATTTAAGGTGGACCGGTCGGCTATGCCGGTAACGTGTCCGCGCGGGGTGCGATAACGACCCACAATATCGGTCTGGTCTTCGGCGAACAACGTCAAGCCATCGGCTTCGGTAATCGCCCCCGAACGCGCTTCCCGCAATCGGCCGGCTGCGCCGGTAACGTGTCCGCGCGTTTCTGCTTCCCGGCTCATGCTGTCGCCTCCTTCACCGGCGTGCGGATTTGATCGCCGTTTGTCGGCGACGGGAAGCATTCGCTGCGGGCGCATCCCCGCAAGCGGGGCCCCTGCTTCCCGGCTCATGCTTCCACCGCCCGACCCTTCAAGGCGAACAGGCCTTGCGGTCGTTTCTGGATCACCGCAATGATCAGCACCAGAACCAGAATCTTGGTCAGAACGGCGCCGATGTGCGGCTCGATAAATTTCGAGAACACGCCGAGGCCGAGCGCCGCGTAGACCGTTCCCGCCAGTTGCCCCACCCCGCCGAGCACCACCACCATGAACGAATCGATGATGTAGGACTGCCCGAGATCCGGGCCGACGTTACCGATCTGGGAAAGTGCCACGCCGGCCAGGCCGGCGATACCGGAACCCAGCCCGAATGCCATCAGATCGACACGCCCGGTCGGCACACCCACGCAGGAGGCCATGGTGCGGTTTTGCGTGACGCTGCGAATGAATAATCCCAGGCGCGTACGCGACAGCATCAACCACATCAACAGCAATACGAAGAAGGAAAACACAATGATGCAGATACGGTTGTATGGCATCACCACGTTCATGAATTCGACACCGCCGGACATCCACGACGGATTGGCCACTTCGACGTTCTGCGCGCCAAAAATCTGCCGAACGAGCTGGATCAGGAACAGGCTGATGCCCCAGGTCGCGAGCAGGGTCTCGAGGGGCCGCCCGTACAGCCAGCGAATCACGGTTCGCTCGAGCACCATGCCGACGCCAGCAGCAACGAAAAACGCGACTGGGATTGCGGCAACGACGTAATAGTCGAATGCAGCCGGAAAATGATTGATGAATACGGTCTGCGTAACGTAGGTTGCGTACGCACCGATCATCAGCATCTCGCCGTGTGCCAGATTGATCACGCCGAGCAGGCCATAGGTTATCGCCAGACCGAGCGCAACCAGCAACAAGATACTGCCTAGCGAAAGGCCGCTGAAGAAGCGGCCGAAATAGTCGATCAGCATCAGCCTGCGGTCGATCGACTTGACAGACTTCACTGCTGCCAGCCGGACTGTCGCGTCCGACTCGAAATAGTCTCCGTCGGGATTTCTTTCCAGCTTGGCCGCGAGCAATTCACGCACGCGCCTGTCACTGCTCTCGCCAAGCGCGGTGACCGCTACCACTCTCACCGCGGGGTCTTCACTGCCGAGTTCCATCACCGATCGGGTCTGCGCCAGCATGGCGCGAATTTCCGGATCACGTTCCCGGGCTAGCGCCTCAACAATAACGGGCAGCAACCGGGGGTCTTCCGCGCTTTCCAGGGCCTGCGCCGAGGTAACGCGAATTTCACGGTCTTCGGACAGCAGACTGAGCGCGGCGATGGCGGTTTCCAGATCGCCTCGCATCTGATTGTTGACAATCACACTGTCGTAGTAGTCGGGTTCCGGGTCGAGTGGTTCGCGCGTGATGGCATCGACCACCTCGTCGAATTCGAGAATGATCTGACCTTCCTCGGTGACATAGACTTCGCCTTCGTACAGCAGCTGAAGAATCTCCAGCGCGGCTTCGTCTGCGTGAGCGGCAATGGCGGCAATCGCTTCGATACGAACCGACAACTCATCTGATGCCAACCCGCTGACCGCCTCTGCGTCGAGGGCCTGTGCCGGAGACGCCAGCATCGCGGCGACAAGCGCCAGCACTCCCGTTATTTTCTTTAGTGCCTGAAGCATGGCTGTATAGATTGCCGTGTAAAACGAAAAACATTCGGTCAAAGAAAAGGCCTGCGGATTGATAGTGCGTTACCGCAGGCCCAGCGCAGTATGCGTTCCGGGACGAGCGCCAACCTCATGGCATTCGCCCCGGCGTGCAGACTTGATTACATGTTTTGCTTGCTTTCATTACCAGAGATAAACGGGCTCCACGGCTGCGCGCGAATCGTCGTTTTGGTTTTCCATACGACCTGGAACTGGCCATTGGATTTGATCTCGCCAATCATCACCGGCTTGTGCAGGTGGTGGTTGGTACCGTCCATCGTCAGCGTGTAGCCGGAAGGTGCTTTGACCGTCTGACCCGCCATCGCTACGCGCACCTTGTCGACATCGGTCGTTCCAGCTTTCTTGACGGCCTGTGCCCACATGTGGATACCAACGTATGTGGCTTCCATCGGATCGTTGGTGACCACGGTATCAAGATTGGGAACGCCGTTTTTCTTGGCCCAGGCCTTGTACATCTTGATGAACTCACGGTTCTGCTTGCCCTTTACCGACATGAAGTAGTTCCATGCGGCGAGGTGGCCAACCAGCGGCTTGGTGTCGATTCCGCGCAGTTCTTCTTCACCAACGGAGAACGCAACAACCGGTACGTCGGTCGCCTTCAGGCCGGCATTGCCGAGCTCCTTGTAGAAAGGAACGTTGGAGTCACCGTTGATGGTGGATACCACGGCAGTCTTGCCACCGGCGGAGAACTTCTTGATGTTGGCAACGATGGTCTGGTAATCGCTGTGACCAAACGGCGTATAGACTTCTTCGATGTCCACCTCTTTCACGCCCTTCGACTTGAGGAAGGCGCGCAGAATCTTGTTGGTGGTTCGCGGATAGACGTAGTCGGTGCCCAGCAGATACCAGCGCTTGGCGCCGCCGCCCTCGGGGCTCATCAGATACTCAACGGCCGGAATTGCCTGCTGATTGGGTGCAGCACCGGTATAGAACACATTCTGGGAAAGCTCTTCACCCTCGTACTGCACCGGGTAGAACAGCAACGAGTTCAGTTCTTCGAATACGGGCAATACCGACTTGCGTGACACCGACGTCCAGCAACCGAAAACAACGTCGACCTTTTCCTGGGTAATGAGCTGACGCGCCTTCTCTGCGAACAGCGGCCAGTTCGAGGCCGGATCGACCACGACGGGCTCGAGCTTCTTGCCAAGCAGACCGCCCTTGGCATTGATCTCCTCGATCGTCATGAGCGCGGTGTTCTTGAGCGCGGTCTCGGAAATCGCCATCGTGCCCGACAGCGAGTGCAATATGCCTACCTTGATGGTGTCGGCAGCCTGTGCGCTGGCGCCGAACATCGTGCCTGCGCCAAAAGCAAGGCCCAGCATCGATTTCAAAAACTGCTTGCGGTTCATGTCGTCCCCTCGGTTAATGATCAATGGATAAATGCCATCACCACGCTGGCCATGTTGCGTCGCAAAGCACATAGCTGGCGCGGGTGGTCGGGACAGTGTTTCGCAATGCGTGTGCCATGCATTTATAAAGGCATTACTACATATTATTATCAGTATGTTATGGATTATATTTAAAGTACTTTAATGGATGTCTGGAAGAGCTTGGCGCACCGCATCAGTGCGCGATTTCAGGCCAACGCACGAAAACAGGGAACGCTTGTACAAGCCTGGTGCACGCCCGGCCCGATTCAGCCGACCGGGCAACTTACAGGCTTGGAAATCCATGAATACTGTATATAATTACAGTTATTCAAAGGAGGTATCGATGAGGCCGCTGACTGCCCGCCAGGCTGAAGTTTTGCAACTGATTCGCGATTTCATTCAGTCGACCGGATTTCCGCCGACACGCGCCGACATTGCCCAGGTTCTGGGTTTCAAATCTGCCAATGCCGCTGAAGACCATCTCAAGGCACTGGCGCGCAAGGGATATATTGAGCTTCTGGCCGGCGCCTCACGCGGCATCCGGCTTGCCGAAGGCACCGGTCTCCCGGTGATCGGGCGCGTTGCAGCGGGCAGCCCGATCCTGAGTGAGGCACATGTCCAGGACCGGGTGCAGATCGAACCCACCCTGTTCAACCCCCATGCCGACTATCTTCTGAAAGTGCGCGGCACCAGCATGCGCGACATCGGCATCCACGAAGGCGATCTGCTGGCGGTGCACAGCACCTCCGAAGTGCGCTCAGGCCAGGTTGTGGTGGCACGCATCAACAACGAAGTGACCGTCAAACGCCTGCGGCGACGGGGCAACCAGGTCCAGTTGCTGCCGGAAAACCCGGATTTCAAACCCATACAGATAGATCCGCAGCGCGACCAGTTCGCCATCGAAGGACTGGCGGTCGGGTTGATTCGCAACGGCCGGATTACCTGAAACTCAAGCAAGGAAAAACCTCACCACAAAGACACGAAGACACAAAGGCCGGCGAAGAATTCCAATGCCACTTTCTTCAGCCGTGCCTGTCGTGCCATCAAGACACTTTGTGATACTTCGCGCCTTCGCGCCTTTGTGGTTCTCTTATTGATGCCATGTCCGCCGCACTCGATACCCTGCTGCACAACGCTGCCATCTGGCGCGGCAGCGAGCGTGCGTCTACCGGACCGGCGGGCATTGCATCGGGCTTCGATGCATTCGATGAAGTGCTCGGCGGCTGGCCACCGGGTGCGCTGGTAGAGCTCATTGCGCAGCGCGAGGGTATCGGCGAAGTATCGATTCTGCTACCCGCGCTGGCCCGGCTGTCAAAAGACGAACGCTGGATTGCGCTGATCAATCCCCCTTATATTCCTTATGCACCGGCGCTGTTTCACGCCGGAGTCGATCTTGCCAAAGTGGTCGTGATCCGCGCCACGGGCAGCGCCGACACCTTGTGGTCGATGGAGCAGGCACTGCGTTCGGGAACATGCAGCGCTGTTCTCGGCTGGCCGGCCGTCATGACGGAACAGGCCATTCGCCGCTTGCAACTCGCCACCGAGACCGGCGGCGCGCTCGGTGTCTACTTTACGCAACCGCGGGCCACTCCGCGCACCTCTCCCGTGCCTTACCGGTTGCGCATTGACGGCAGCATTGACAGCGTCCGTGTCGAGGTACTCAAGCGCCGTGGTGGCGGGCTGACTGCACCCCTGCGTCTGGGGCCAGCGTACAAGTCCTGGCACAAACCCTGAAAACACCACATACCGACGATGCTGTGGTTGTGCCTGAATCTTTCCCGGTTACCAATCGAGGTGTTTCTGCGCGCCGGCGCATCGCATGATCCGCTGGTGGTCACCAGTGGCGGTAATGCCCCGCTGATCGTCGCGTGTAATGAGCACGCTGCGGCTGCCGGCATTCGTGACGGCATGTCATTGTCCGCTGCCTACGCGTTGTTACCGGAACTGACCGCGCGCACCCGCGACACAAACGCCGAGCACAACTGCCTGGGGGAAATCGCCTTGTGGGCATTGCAGTTCACCTCACAAGTCAGCGTACACGCCCCGGATTCGCTGCTGCTCGAAATCGGCGCAAGCCTGCGGCTGTTTGGCGGCCTCGACGCACTGTGCAACCAAATCAACGAATCCGCCTCGCAACTGGGTTTCGATACACTGACCGCGGTCGCACCGACGCCGCGCGGCGCATACTGGCTTGCCCGGTCCGGACTGGGCGTCAGCGTCAAGGACCGCGAAACCCTGCAATATCACCTGAACCGCCTGCCGGTCACGTGTCTCGATGCCGCGGGCGCCACATTTCAATCGCTGGAACGAATGGGGATACGAACCGTCGGCCAGCTTGCGCGCCTGCCGCGCGACGCACTGGCCCGGCGTTTCGGCCAGCGCCTTCTGGACCAGCTTGACCGGGCATTCGGAAACCGGCCTGACCCGCAAACACTGTTCAGTCCGCCTTCGCGTTTTAGTGTCCGCCTTGCACTGCCCTCCCCCGTCAGCGAAGCCGAGGCACTGCTGTTTGCCGCCCATCGCCTGATTCTGCAATTAACCGGTTACCTGTCCGCCAGCAACGCCGGCGTGATGCGCTTGCGCCTCATGCTGGAAAACGAAGATGGCGCTACAACCGACGTGATCGTTGCACTTTCAATACCGGGCCGCGACCCGAAACATCTGCTTAACCTGCTGCGCGAGCGCTTGTCACAGACCGCGCTCAGCGGACGCAGCGAAGCGATTACGCTCGAAGCGCTGGAGGTCGCGCAACTCGCACCGCGCAACTTTTCATTTCTGCCCGATGCCGTCCACGCCCGTGAAGAACGGGCCACGCTGGTGGAAAGATTGCGTGCACGCCTCGGCGACGACGCGGTGCACGGGCTTTCGCTGTTTCCGGATGCCCGTCCCGAATTCGCCTGGCATGAGGCCGAACCCGGCATACATACCCAGCCGGGCCCGCCGCTGCTGCGCCCGGCCTGGCTGCTGAAACGCCCACGCCGGCTGAAGTTGCACGACGGACGGCCCTGCCTCGACGGCCAACTGCGGATTGTCGATGGACCAGAGCGTATCGAATCGGGATGGTGGGACGGCTTCGATGTCATGCGCGACTACTTCATCGCACGCAGCAACGGTGGCGCCACATTCTGGATCTACCGCGAGCGCGTGCCCTCGGGCGGCTGGTTTCTGCACGGTATTTTTTCCTGATGATGCGCAACTTCCCGGCATCTCAGTTTCTGAACATACCGATTACCGGTTGAAACGATGACCGATTACGCCGAACTGCATTGCATCAGCAACTTCACGTTTCTGCGCGGCGCTTCGCGCCCGGAAGAGCTGGTCGAACGTGCGGCCGAACTCGGTTACGCAGCACTCGCCATCACCGATGAATGTTCCGTTGCCGGCGTGGTGCGCGCCCATGCCGCCGCGAAACAGGTTGGTCTCAAGTTGCTGATCGGTTCGACACTCCAGCTCGACGACGGACTGCGTTTCGTGTTACTGGCGCAGAATCGCACGGGATATGGAAACCTTTGCGAGCTGATGACGCGCGGGCGGCGCGCCGCGAAAAAAGGCGAGTACCACCTGACCCGTCATGACATCACCGAAGGCGTAGCCGATTGCCTGGCACTGTGGCTACCCGACACGGTTGCCGATACCGCTGCTACCGAAACAGCCGGTTTCAATACCGAACCGGCACGCTGGCTTGCCGGCTGCTTCCCGCAGCGCACCTGGATTGCCGTCGAACTGCTGGCGCGTGGCGGCGAACGTAACCGACTTGATGCATTGCTCAAAATCGGGCAACAACTCTGCCTGCCCTGCGTGGCGGCCGGTGACGTACACATGCATGCGCGCGAACGGCGCATGCTGCAGGACACGCTCACCGCCATCCGGCTGAGGAAGCCGGTCTCAATGGTCGGACACGCCCTGCACCCCAGCGGTGAACGGCATTTGCGCCACCGCAAAACACTGGCGCGCATCTATCCCGAGGAACTGCTCACGCAATCCGTTCGCATCGCGCAGCACTGCGATTTTTCTCTCGACAGCCTGCGCTATGAATATCCGGAAGAAATCGTTCCGCCCGGCATCACGCCTTCACAGCATCTGCGGCAACTAACCGAAACGGGACTGAAATGGCGCTTTCCGACCGGCATCACACCGAAGGTTCGCAAACTGATCGAACACGAACTGAAGCTGATCGCGGAATTGCGCTACGAACCCTATTTCCTGACGGTTCACGACATCGTCCGGTTTGCACGCGAACGCGGCATCCTGTGCCAGGGACGCGGCAGTGCTGCCAACTCAGCGGTGTGTTATGCCCTGGGCGTGACCGAAGTCGATCCGGCACGCATGGAAATGCTGTTCGAACGGTTTATTTCCAAAGAACGCAACGAGCCGCCCGATATCGACGTTGATTTCGAGCACGAACGCCGCGAAGAAGTCATCCAGTACATATATGGAAAGTACGGGCGCGATCGCGCTGCGCTGACCGCCACCGTGATTACCTATCGCGCCAAAAGCGCGTTTCGCGATGTCGGCAAGGCGTTGGGCCTGAATCTCGAGCAGGTCGATCGCATTACCAAAAATTTTGCGTGGTGGGACCACAAGGCAAAGCGCTCCGAGCGCCTGAAGGAGGCCGGATTCGATCCCGACTCACCGGTTATTCAAAGGCTGATCACATTGACGGAAACGCTCAGCGGATTTCCGCGCCACTTGTCGCAACATGTTGGCGGCTTCGTCATTGCACGCGATTCGTTGTCGAGACTGGTGCCGGTGGAAAACGCGGCGATGGTCGATCGCTCGGTTATCCAGTGGGACAAGGACGACCTCGACACCCTGGGTTTACTCAAGGTCGATGTGCTCGCCCTCGGCATGCTGTCGGCGATTCGGCGGGCGCTGGTAATGGTGAGCGAGCTTCGTGGAACACCGTTCACGCTGGCGGACGTGCCACCGGAAGACCCGAAGGTCTACGACATGATCACGCGCGCCGACACCATCGGCGTATTCCAGATCGAATCGCGGGCGCAGATGTCGATGCTGCCGCGGCTGCGGCCACAATGCTTCTACGACCTGGTCATCGAAGTCGCCATCGTCCGCCCCGGACCGATCCAGGGCGGGATGGTGCATCCCTACCTGCGCCGCCGCCAGGAGAGCGACCCGGTCACCTACCCCTCCGAAGCAGTGCGGCAGGTTCTGGAGCGCACACTCGGTGTGCCGATATTCCAGGAGCAGGTCATGCAACTGGCGATGGTTGCGGCAGGATTCACGCCGGGAGAAGCGGACCAGTTACGCCGCTCGATGGCCGCGTGGCGGCGCAAAGGCGGCTTGCAGCCGTTCGAGCAGAAACTGGTTTCCGGCATGCGCGAGCGCGGCTACAGCGAAACATTTGCCAGACAGGTTTTTCAGCAGATTCTCGGTTTTGGCGAATACGGTTTTCCGGAGTCGCACTCGGCCAGTTTTGCACTGCTGGTTTACGTTTCGTCCTGGCTGAAGTGCCACTACCCGGCTGCGTTTACCTGCGCGCTGCTCAACAGCCAGCCGATGGGTTTCTATGGGCCGTCACAACTGGTTCAGGATGCGCGGCGTCACGGCGTCGAAGTTCGCCCTGTCGATATTTTCAGGAGTGACGACGCATGCACGCTGGAAAGAGAACATCCGGGGTCCTCACCCGCATTACGCCTGGGATTCAGAATGGCAAAAGGTTTGTCCGAAGTCGGCACACAACGCCTGCTCGCAGCGCGGCAGCGGCTGTCCGGCAAATCGGCCGAGGAACTGATGCATGCAGCAGAACTGTCACGCCGTGATATGGAATGCCTGGCTGCGGCCGGTGCACTCGCCGCAACCACCGGCCATCGTCACAATGCGGCATGGGTGGTTGCCGGCATCGAGGCACGCCCGCCGTTGCTGGCGAATGCGCCGGTTGCCGAACAGCCGGTCAACCTGCCGCCACCCACTGAAGGTGAGAACGTTGTGGCTGATTACGCCAGCGTCGGCCTTACGCTTGGCCGTCATCCGGTCGCGCTGCTACGCCCGGAGCTACGCAAGTTGCGACTGTTGAGCGCGGAAGAAATTCGTCATGTGCCGCATGGCACGATGGCGCGCGCGGCCGGCATCGTCACCTGCCGCCAGCGCCCGGGTACCGCCAGCGGCGTTGTTTTTGTCACACTCGAAGATGAAACCGGATATATAAACGTCGTGGTCTGGGGCCGCTCGGCCACGGCGCAGCGCCGCGTATTGCTCGGTGCCCAACTGATGGCAGTGCACGGGCATGTCGAACGTGAAGGCGAAGTGATTCATCTGGTGGCAGGCAAACTGGTGGATCATTCAGACCTGCTGGGCAGCCTGCTCACCCACTCACGGGACTTTCATTGAGCGGGCATACGCACCGATCACCGCGTACTGCAGTCCGTGCAATGATTGATGATCCCGGCAGGAATATCCTGCAGCACCACAAACCGGCCGCGCGAAAGTGTCACAATCGTGAATTGTTATCCGCTGTCCGGCGCGCGTAACCGTACCGGGCCCGTGCGTCTTTTTTTCCAGGACATCTTTTCCAGGACATCGCATGAATACCGAATTTGAATTCGATACTGCACCGGGCCGGCGCGACGGCGCCAGCAGCAAATGGGAAAAGTACGGCGATCGCGACATCATCCCGCTTTGGGTGGCTGATATGGACTTTCGTACCGCGCCCTGCATCATCGACATCCTCTCCGAACGCGTACAGCACGGCATCTTCGGCTATACGCAGCCGCCGCGGGAACTGCCCGGCGCGATTACCCATGCGCTGGAACGCGATTTCAACTGGCGCATCGACCCCGATTGGCTGGTGTGGATGCCAAGCCTGGTCGTGGGTCTGAATGTCGTCAGCCGCGCCTTCGCCAATGAGGGTGAAGAAATACTCACCGCCATCCCGATCTATCCGCCGTTTCTGTCGGCACCGCGCAACGCAGGTTGCGTCACCGTCACCGCGCCGTTACAGGAAGGCGATAAAAAATGGCTGTGGGATTTCGACGCGCTGGAGCAGCAGGTCACAAAGAAAACGCGCACGCTGTTGCTCTGCAGCCCGCACAACCCGACAGGGCGCGTCTGGTCGAAAAAAGAACTGCAGGACCTCGTGGCATTTTGCGACCGGCACGACCTCGTGCTGGTATCGGACGAGATCCACTCCGGTCTGGTGCTGGACCAGGACAAACAACATATCCCGATCGCTGCGCTGGGTGACGCAGCGAAGCGCACTGTCACCCTGTTATCCGCCAGCAAGACGTTCAACCTGCCGGGCCTCGGATGCGCCTTTGCAATCGTGCCCGACGAAGCGCTGCGCGCAAAGATACAGAGAACCATGCGCGGAATCGTTCACCACGTCGGCGCCCTTGGTTTTTTCGCGACGCTGGCAGCTTACCGGGACGGCCAGGCATGGCAACTCGCCTTGCTCGACTACCTGCGTGACAACCGGGACCTGGTCGAAGCCCGCTTGACGGCCTTACCGGGAATTCGGACATGGCACGTCGAGGCAACCTACCTCGCCTGGATCGATACCCGCGGCTTACCCGTAAAGAATTCTCTCAGCTTCTTTGAAGACGCCGGTGTCGGTCTTTACGACGGGGCCCTGTTCGATGCGCCCGGCTTCCTTCGGCTGAATTTCGCCTGCCCCCGTGCTTTACTGGTAAAGGCGCTGGACCGCATCCAGGCCGCAGTCGACAGCCTTTCCTGAGCCCCCGAGAAGTCCCCAATTACGCCGGTAACGTCACACGGACGGTCTCCTCGCGGCCTGCCGAAGACGCCACCGGCGAGTCCCACTACAAATTCGTCCAATCCTGGTCGGATTTAAATCACCGTGTGTGTGCCGCCACCGCGCGCCGTTCTAGCGGGAAATGGGAATTTTTTTATACTTTTAATCATGCGGTTATCGTCATTCCCCACTTTGGTGCAGCCTGCTTGCTCCAATACCCTGGATGGCCTTCGCCTGTAAGAACCGCCTCATGTATGAAAATTGCTTTAGCAGGCCTATCGAAGCAATTCGAATCATTCTTACTTTGGCAGAAAGTATCTTATGGAACGGTTCACTATTTCACTGAGCGACGATCTCGCTAATCAGTTCGACAGCTTGCTGCGCAAGCGTGGTTATCAAAATCGCTCCGAAGCAGTCCGCGACATGCTCCGAAGCGAACTGGCCACGGCAAGTATCGCCAGCCAGGAAGCGCCGTATTGCATCGCCGCGCTGTCGTACATTTACAACCACAAGGCGCGGGACCTGTCCGAGCGTCTGGCTGAGCTGCAGCACGCAAATCACGATATCGTGATCGCAACGATGCACACCCGCGTCGATCATGAAAACTGCATGGAAACGGTTCTGCTCAAGGGCTCGACGGCTGATATCACCCAGTTCTCGAATACCCTGATGGCCGAATCCGAAGTCCGTCACGGCCATCTGAACCGGGTACCGGTCGAACTGGACGAAGGCCATGTCCATGAGAACCGGGTCGAACCGCGCCATCACGTACACGCACATCCGCGCAATTAGTTCCTGACCTCCTCCTGACAAGGCGTTTGGGGTTGCTCACCGGCCAACTCCGGCGCTACAGTTGCCATCCAACCGGGCCGGCGCGCCCGCCCCGGTTTCATCTCTTGCAGAGGGGATAAATGGCAACCCGACCGCTTCTATTCACGCCCACCGAACTGCGTGGCGTGACACTCAAGAACCGAATCGTCATCTCGCCGATGTGCACCTACTCGGCGAAGGACGGCTTCGTCGATGACTGGCATCTGGTTCACCTTGGCAAACTGGCCCAGGGCGGCGCCGGCCTGATATTCACCGAGGCTGCTGCGGTGGAAGAACATGGCCGCATTACCCATGGTGACGTTGGCATCTGGTCGGACGATCAGGTGCCCGGACTTGCGCGCATTGTCGCGTTCACCAAGTCTCAGGGTGCAGTCGCGGCGATTCAGCTTGCACATGCAGGGCGCAAGGCCTCCATGCAACGGCCATGGCACGGCAACGGACCGCTCGATGATGCCGACCGTGCGCGTGGCGAGGAGGTCTGGGATGTTGTTGCCCCAAGCGCCATTCCCCTCGACCACGGCTGGTTGAAGCCACATCAGCTTTCCATCAGCGAAATTCACGACCTTCAAAACAACTGGTGCCTTGCTGCCGGGCGCGCGTTGCGCGCCGGATTCGAAGTGATGGAAATTCACAGCGCACATGGCTACCTGGGACATGAATTTCTGTCACCGATCACGAACAAGCGAAACGACGAATACGGCGGCGATCTTACCGGACGCATCCGGTTTACCCTGGAACTGGCGGAGAAACTGCGCGCGGTGTGGCCGGACGACAAACCGCTTTTCACCCGTATATCGTCAGTGGACAGCGTTGACGGTGGCTGGACGATTGAAGACAGCATCGCACTATGCCGGGAACTCAAATCACGTGGCGTCGATGTCGTTGACTGCTCTTCCGGCGGTCTGATGGGATCGGCAACCGCAGCCCGGGTCAAACGCGGGCCAGGTTTTCAGGTGCCATTTGCCGAACGGATTCGCCGCGAAGCCGGCATCAGCACAATGGCAGTCGGTCTGATACTGGACGGCCATCAGGCAGAGCACATCCTTCAGTCAGAGCAGGCCGACCTGATTGCAATCGGTCGCGAGGCATTGCACGACCCCAACTGGCCGCTACACGCAGAAACGCAACTGGGCTGCCAGGGAAATTTCGAATCGTGGCCGGAACAATACGGTTGGTGGCTGCACAAGCGGCAGCAATCGATGGATCGCGACAAGGAAAGTCAGGCAGCCGCCTGAACCAGACAGACCTCTTATCGAACAACGAACGAACAGGAGCAAACGGACCATGCCGGCAACCGCCATGAACCACTTCACTATTCTTACCGACCAACTCGACGATACGGTCTCGTTCTACCGTGAGCTGCTTGAACTGCAAACAGGCAAACGGCCGCCATTCAAATTTCCCGGCGCATGGATGTACTCGGGCGGTCAGGCCATATTGCACATCATTGCCAAGACGCCGTTGCCCGAGCAACGTGAAGGCGTCATCGATCACATGGCGTTCAGCGCGACCGGATTGCTCGATACGCTTGAAAAGCTCAAAGCACGCAACATCGAATCCGACTTGCGTCGCCTGCCTGACTCCGGGGTATGGCAGCTATTCTTTCATGATCCGAACGGCGCGAAGGTTGAGCTGGATTTCGAGGCATCCGAGCCCGGGCCCGCCTGAACAGGCCCGCCGCCGACGACACCCGCAAACGCAGAAAAATAAGCCGCCCCGCAAGCCTGGAACTTCCTTACGCAACCCGCTCCGGCGTGGCGCCGGAGCGTTAAGTACACTCGCATTCTGGTCATATGCGGTGCGTTACGCACTGAAACCACGAAACCAGGCTCCTGCCTGCGCGTTTGCCATGGGGACACCACTGCCGTGGACACCTGATCCGGCTCGCCAAAAGGGAGGTAAATAGCGAACCTGAGCAGCCAAAATCAACGGGACGCAACAGACAACTTCGGAGCGGCTTAACCAAACTGG
>DATKYN010000134.1:0-9697 GCA_035528435.1 Burkholderiales bacterium | reverse complement strand
CTGTATCGCGTTGTCTTGCCAACGGCGGTGTATGACGGCAGCGCATTCGCCGACCTGCGCGACCTGCGTGTATTCAACGCGGCTGACGAAGTGGTGCCGCACGCATTCCGCCCGCTGGTCGCTGGTTCGAAACAACCGCCTCCGGTCTCGCTGCCGTTTTTTGCGCTACATGGTGAGCGCGGGACCCGGGCAACGGACCTCGATATCGCGCTTGAAACGAATAACGGTGATGTCAGCCTGCGAGTCCAGTCTCACCCGCAACAGGGCGGACCGGACGAAGTGTTGGGTTATCTGGTTGACCTTTCATCACGGCGCGAAACGTTTGCTTCGCTGCAACTCACCTGGGAAGAAGAGCAAGGCGGATACATCGGCACTGTGAACGTAGAGGCGAGCGCGGATCTGAAAAACTGGTCACGCGTCGTAAACAATGCGCCGCTGCTGAACCTGTCGCAGGGTGGTCATCAACTTCAGCAAAACACCATTTCACTGAACACGGTTCGGAAGAAATACCTGCGCCTGACATGGCCGGAAACAAGCAAGGTATTGCGGCTTGAAAGCGTCAGCGCGCAACCGGTCGACAAACGTACGCCGCTGACGCGCGCATCCAGACAAGTCGATGCGTTAGCCGACACCAGAGAGAAAGGCGATTACATCGCCGACGTTGGCGGGATGTTCCCGGTCGACAGGTTGACCATCCGCCTGCCGCAGGACAATTCCGTTGCGCCGATAGAGATCTTCTCGCGAAGTTCGGAAAATGCCGAATGGCGGCGCGTATCCCGAACCGTTGCCTATCGTCTGCGTCAGGACGGACAGACCATAGAAAATTCGACGCTACGCTTTCCGCCTCGCGCGAACAGGTACTGGCTGCTCAGGGTTGACCAGAGAAGTGGCGGAATCGGAACCGGTACCATCAGCGTGGAGGCCGGTTGGCTTCCCCGCGAGATTATTTTCACGGCGCGCGGACCGGGGCCGTTCCGATTGACTTACGGTAACAGCCGGGCGCAACGCAACGCCTTGCCGGTGCAAACGCTGGTGCCAAACTGGGGCAGCGACTCCGAGCCCCGGATTAGCGTTGCGACTCCCGGCGTTCCGCAAGTACTTGCCGGCCCCGCCGCTGCGCGTCAGCGTGTCGACGCCGGAAAAATTGGTCTCTGGATTGCCCTTTTTGCCAGTGTCGCCGTGCTCGGTTTTATGGCATGGCGAATTTCACGGCAGATGCAATCGGCGGATACCGATTCGAATTCGAATTCGAATTCGGAAGTTTCGGATTCAGACAAGCCTGAGTCGGCTGAACCAGACAAAAATTGAACGGCAGGCAGCCGGGGCATCGGCGAACAGACTTGCAAGTCAGTGTGCAGGCATCAGAAATAACAAGACTTTCGCTGATAGTGCCTGTATAGTGCGTCGCAGGCATCACCTCGCGTCATCCGGTACGCGTACCTGCCGTTCGTGGTTGCATCCTTCCCCGAATTTCCCATTAAAGCAATTTCAGCCTGAACCGGTTCTGAGCATTAACGTTCTGCAGGCCGATCCAGGAGAATTTCATTAGCACTTCATTTGAAGCGCTCGGCCTGCGTGCCGAGCTCGTACGCGCTGTCGCCGATACCGGCTACACCCAACCCACCCCGGTTCAGACTCAATCGATCCCGGTCGTGCTCGAAGGCAAAGATGCCCTCGTCGGCGCCCAGACCGGCACCGGCAAGACGGCAAGCTTTGCACTGCCGATTTTGCAGAGGCTGGCTGAGAATCCGTTGCCGCGCCCGCACATCCGTGCCCTCATCCTGACACCGACGCGCGAACTCGCCGCCCAGGTTGAACAGAACATCAAAACATATGGCCGCCACCTGCGGCTCAAGTCCACCACCGTATTCGGCGGTGTGAACATTAACCCCCAGGTTCAAACCCTCAGGCGCGGAGTCGATATTCTCGTCGCGACGCCAGGGCGCCTGCTCGATCACATGCGCAGCGGCACCGTCAACCTGTCAAAGGTTGAAATACTCGTGCTCGACGAAGCCGATCGCATGCTGGACATGGGATTTATTCGCGACATTCGGCGCGTGCTGGATGCGTTGCCGAAACAACGGCAGAACCTGTTCTTCTCGGCGACCTTTCCGCGTGAAATTCGCGAGTTTGCCGACTCATTTCTGAGTTCTCCGGCCGAAATCGCGATTGCCCGCGAGAGTAAAACGGCCGACCTGATCAAACAGGTTGTGTACCCGGTCGACAAAGCCAACAAACGCGCGTTGATATCGTCACTGATCGGTAAAGGCAACTGGCAACAAGTGCTGATCTTCACGCGCACCAAGCACGGCGCCAACAGACTGGCCGGCCAACTCGAAAAAGACGGCATTACCGCCGCGGCCATTCATGGCAACAAAAGCCAGGGTGCACGTACCCGGGCACTCGCCGATTTCAAACGCGGCACAGTGCGCGCGCTGGTTGCCACCGACATTGCCGCGCGCGGACTCGATATCAAGGAGTTGCCGCACGTGGTCAACTACGAGTTGCCCAACGTACCGGAAGACTATGTACACCGCATCGGCCGCACTGGCCGTGCCGGAAGTAACGGTGTTGCCATGTCGCTGGTCTGCCGGGAAGAAAAACCGCTGCTGGCGGATATCGAACGCACCACACGCAACCGCATCGAGAGTGTGATCATCCCCGGCTTCGAACCGGGAACGCATCACGCAACCGACGATGACAAAGGCAGTGATGAGCGCCGTGGTCGGCCAGGTGGAAATTCCCGCGACCCGAAACGATCCGGTGGCAGAAACACATCGGGCGGGCGCGCCAGACAAGGCAAGCAAGCGGACGGTCAGCCATCGCGGTCCCAGCAGGCAAAACCGACGGGCCAGCCTGCCAAGCCGGGCAAACGCCGCCGCGGCGGGAGCGGGCGCAAGCGCCCCGCTGCAGACAGCCAGGCCAGTTCGCACTCTCCGGCCGCACAGTCGCGTCCGTTCCAGAGTGCACTACGCGCCGTTGCGTCCATCTTCGGTGGCGCGAGCCAGCGCGACAACTGAGTGCCTGACCATCATCGCTTTGTAGGGGAAACGTTATATGAACATTTTTGTTGGCAATCTCTCACCAGACGCTACTGAATCAGACCTCGCCACACTGTTTTCCGAATACGGCCAGGTCAAGTCCACCGAAATTAAACGCGAAATGTTTTCCGGCAAGCCCAAGGGTTTCGGATTTGTCGACATGCCGGGGCGCCGGCACTCAGAGGCGGCTATCACCGGTCTTAACGGGCAGGACTACATGGGTCAACCGTTGATAGTGAACGAGGCCCGGGAACGCCCGGTACGCGGACGCCGATAGACCTGCCTGCCCCCGACCGCTGGTTCGCAAATTTGTGGGCGCCACATTGCATCGCCAGCGGCAGGCAGGGTTGATCAATATCAAGCCGCACGCTCGACCCGGCAGGGACAATATCGTATCTTTTCAGCTTTTCGGGAGTTCAGAATGCGCGCACACATACTAGTCATGGCTGGCATGTTGTTCCCGCTTGCCGCAGCAGCCGACAACGCGGGAAGCGGCGAGGAAATATTCAACCGCAAGTGCTCGCAGTGCCATACATTTGCGATGGCGCAGGCGATGCTGGTACCGGTTCAGGAAGCAGACCGGCCGGCATACCTGGTCGTATTTCTCGACACGCACCCGCCCAAGCTCGATGACAGCGAAAAGAGCGCCGTGATCAAGGCATTGTCGCGACCGCAGGAATAAACCGGGCCTTACTGCTCCCGGGAAGCGGCAGCGTCACCCCTGAGCCGGGTGAGCGCATCCGTCATCCAGTCCGCGCTCGGCACCGACTCGCTTTGCGCGCAACGAACCAGATAGGCTTCACCGCTGCGGCTGCTCTCAGTCGCCGCCCGCTCAATAAACTGTTCGGTGCTCGCCACCAGATCCCGTTTTACCAGCCACGCGTATTTTCTTTCGATATGCCGCCGGGCGCGGCCCGCCTCGTGCCAGTCGCCGTTTCGGAAAAACTCACAGCCTGATGTTTCGAGATGCGTTAACAGATGTTCGATCTCACCGCGCACCGTCTCATCGGGTGAAGCCGCCGCGGGTGACTGCCAGCAAAGGGAAATGCACAATCCAGCGGCAAACCGCCGCCCTTTATTGCCCGAGAGTCTCCGCACCCATGCCATCGTCAGATCGACAGGCCGAAAAACCGCGCCGCCTCAATCGCCTGCCCGGCGTGCATGTGGTTGCCTGAATGAATGCGCAGACCGAGCGATTGCGCTTGCTCCAGCAGCGGCGTGATCACCGGCTTGGTAATCACATCAACGACCAGTGTCGTTTTCGGCATAACGGCCGGATCGAACGGTAAAGGATCGTCGGGCTTCATGCCAAGCGGTGTCGCGTTGATAACCATGTCATGGCCGCGTTCCGGGACAAGTTTTCCGGTACAGACATCCACCTCGGGAAACACCTCTTTCACGCGCTGCGCGACCCGCATGCACCGACTCTCGTCGGCATCATCAATCATCAACTGCTTCACGCCCGATTCGGCAAGCGCAAAGGCGACTGCGGACCCTGCTGCACCGGTTCCGAGCAAAAACACCGACATGCCCGCGACCTCGTGGCCCTGATCGAGCAATCCGCGTACACAGCCACGCCCGTCGAACATGTCACCACACCATCTGCCATCGGGCGTGCGCCGCGCCGCGTTTACGGCGCCGGTCGTGCGTGCGGCCGGCCCCAGTTCGTCGAGCAACTCACACATTGCGTTCTTGTGGGGCATGGTGACCACCAGGCCGTCGAGATTGCCCATCGTTTTCAGACCAGCGAATGCCGTGGCCAGATCACCACGCCGAACCTGAAACGGAATGAGCACGGCGTTTACGCCGTTCTTGTCGAAGAGTGTATTGAACCATTCCGGCGAGCGAACCGCCGTCACCGGGTCGCCAATCACCGCATAGACTCTTGTGGTGCCGTCAATAAGCATTGGGTCTGGTCATTATGTTGAAGTGCGATTGTACCCAACCGCTTTCCCCAAGGACGTTACTGTTCGGCGCAGTATTTCAAGAACCCGTTTTTATTGAACCAGTAACCCCGGCAAGAACGTGACGATCTGCGGAAAGAATACCAGCAGCACGATCCCGCCGAGCAAGGCGAAGAAGAAGGGCAGCATGGCCCAGAACACCCGCTCCATGGGAAGCCGGGTAACCGTTGCCACGCCGTAGAGCGCAACGCCTACAGGCGGTGTCACCAGACCGATCACGCACATGATGCAAAACAGCACGCCGAAGTGCACGGGATCGAGACCAGCTGCTTTCACCAGCGGCAACATCACCGGTACCGCCATCAGGATAACGGGCGTGGCGTCCATGAACATGCCCAGCACCAGCACAATCGCAAGCAACAGCAACATCACCGCCCACTGACTGTCCACCGCGCCGCTCACGGCATCGGCAAACACAACCGGCAACTGCTCGTAAGTGAATATCCATCCGTCCACGCCGGACAGCCCGACAACCAGCAACAGTACGCCGACGGTTGCACCGGCCGAGACAAACTCCCGGTACACCGCGCGCCACGACGCCGCGCGGTACCAAAGCCCGAGGGCCAGGACGTACAACACCGCAACGGTCGCGGCTTCGGTCGGTGTAAAGATGCCACCGAAAATACCGCCGATGATGATCACCGGGGTCAGCAGCACCAGAAATGCCCGCTTGAAAGCGTGTCCGAGACGCGGCATCGAGAATGGTTCGCCGCGAGGGTAGCCGCGCCGCGCCGCCAGCACGCTGACGGTGACCAACAACACCATGCCGAACAACAGGCCCGGCAGCACGCCACCGACGAACAATTTTCCGATCGAGACATTTGCCGTAGCACCATAAATAATCATGATGATGGACGGTGGAATAATCGGCGCGAGCGCTGAGGCCGCCAAGGTGATCGCCGCGGCAAAATGCGGGTCGTAGCCGCGCTCGCGCGCCGCCTTGACGGTGATGGTGGCAACACCCACTGCATCAGCCGCCGCAGACCCGGACATTGCCGAGAAGATCATGCTCGCGGTGACGACAACGTGGCCAAGCCCGCCGCGGATATGCCCCACCACCGCCATCGCAAAGTCGAAAATGCGTTCGGTCACGCCCAACAGATTCATCAGGCGACCGGCAAGCAGGAACATGGGCACGGCCAGTAACACCGAATTGTTCAGCGTCCCGAATATTCGCTGGGTCGCCACACCCAGAGGAAGATCCTGCGCGAACAGCCACATAAGTGCCGGCAACCCGAGCGCGACAGCAATCGGCGCGCGCAACAGCATCAGCACCAGCAACAGAATCATCATCCCCCAAATCATTCGCCTGCCTCCATTGCCGCGACGGAGGCCTGCACCGGCCGCACCCAGGAACAGACGAAATGAAACGCGATCAATGCACAGCCGACAGGAATGGCGGCGTACGCCCAGGCCACCGATGACGCCAGCGCCGGCATCGTCTGGATCGAACCGAACCACGTTGTCCAGGCCGATACCAGCGCCAATACCAGAAAGAAACCAACGACCAGAATGTCAATGGCGCGAGCTACCAGTGGTTTACCGGGAAAGTGCACACGCTCCATGAAAATCTCGACCACGAAATGCTCCGCGCGACGGGCTCCGACTGCGGCACCAATGAACACGAGCCACATCTGGCCAACGCGCGCGAGTTCCTCGGTCCAGTCCAGTGGGAATTCAAACAGGAATCGCGATGCAATCTGCAAAGTCAGCGTGACCAGAAGCGAAGCGAGAATCAAGAACAACGCCGCTTCTTCGATTGTGACGACCACCCGTTCAACGCGCAGCAGGGTGGAAGGCATGGCTTTCTTGCGATCTTCGGTCATCGCGCGTTCCGGATTGCGTTGACGAAATCGCGCCCGAAGCGGCGGGCGTAAACATCCTGAACCGGCTTCACAGCGATCTCCAGCGCTTCGCGGTCCGGCATGGTGACATTGACCCGGGCGCTGTCCTTGAGCCATTGCAAATCGCTGAGAAACAGTGACGCGGCGAGTTCGCGCTGATATCCGGTCGCCTCGGCAAACGTCTTGTCAAACACAGCTCGCTGTTCTGTACTCAGTTTTTCCATTGCACGCCGGTTAACAATCACCGCCTTGAACAAAAAGAAGTGGCCCGTCAGCGACAATTCGGGGGCCTGCTCGAAAAACTGCATGTTGCGATAACCGGTGACATCATTTTCCGCTGCGTCGACCGTCCCGGTGGCAAGGGCGGTGTAGACCTCGCCATAAGGCATGGGGGTCGCTTTCGCCCCCAGACCATTGAAGGTGTCCGTATATACCTGGCTCTGGATAACGCGAATCTTGAGATCCGCCAGTTCTTGTGGTCCGCGGATCGGGGTTTGCCGTGTAAAGACGTGGCGCATACCCGCGCTCCACCAGCCGATGACCACCAGCCCGGTTTCGCGCTGAACGTTTTTCGCCACACGTTCACCAAGCGGGCCGTCCGCCACCACCCATGGATGGCGATCGTGATCACGCATCAGAAACGGAATGTCGAGTACGCCGACCGAAGGCGCGAATGCGCTCAGCGCCGCTGTCGAAACGCTTGCCATGGTAATCGCGCCCAGGCGCACCTGTTCGATGATGTCGTGCTCATTACCCAACTGACCCCGCGGATACACCTGCATTCGCAATCCGCTGTCGCTGCCAGCCAGTTGCTCTGTCATTTGCCGAAAAGCTTCGTAGGTTGGCTCGCCGGGTGGATTGACGTGCGAGGCAGTGATATCCAGCGCCAATGCTGCGGTCGGAAGCATGGTGCTTGCCGCGAGCAGAGCAAGCATCAGTGTTGCACTGTAACCGCGGGCCGATGCATTAACGCACCGCACGCGTACGGCATGCCTGAGCAGCGACATCCCTTCACGTGCTGCTGCGCACAACAAGCTGGACACCCGTCACTCCTCCTCCGCTCAGCTCCGGAAATACTGAATACTATTCCGAAGCAACGCATTTTCCCGTAAGTAACTGTTTGGTACATTAGCGCGGACGCGATTGTTGCGCAACGCCGGTATCAGGCGCGCAGCGAAACATCGAGTGAAGGCCCCGGTCGAAGCTCTGTGCGCTGAACAGATGCCAATTCGGCCGAACAACCTCTGGCCACACTCAAGGAACGGAGGAGCAGGCTTTGAACACGTCTGCCGGGGCGGGCCTGTTCGAAGGCGCCTGTTCGAACGCGCCTGTTCGAACGCGCCTGCTCGAAGGCGCCTGTTCGTACGTGCCTAGTTAATAGCGCCGCCGGGAAACCGGTCCTGATTTTGCCGCTCGAACATCCAGCCCGGATATTCCGGCGGCAGCGCGCTGGCTTCATCGAGCGCTTTCAACTCGGCGTCGTCGAGCCGTATATCCGTCGCGGCAATATTGTCCTTTAGTTGTTCCTGCGTTTTGGCACCGATGATCACGCTCGCGACGGCGGGCTGATGCAGCAACCACGCGAGCGCGACGCGGGCGACAGACACGCCGTGTTTTTTCGCGATCGGTCGCATCGCTTCAACGCAGCGAAATGCACGCGGCCGGTCCACCGGCGGGAAATCGAACCCGGTTCGCCGGGCACCTTCCGGGCCTTCGGCATCCTCGCTGAACTTTCCGGAAAGCAAGCCGCCGGCGAGCGGGCTCCAGACCAGAATACCCATCTCCTGGTCGCGCGCCATGGGAACGATTTCACGTTCGAGATCACGGCCGGCGAGCGAGTAGTACGACTGAATACTCTCGAATCGATTCCAGCCATGCGTTGACGATATCGACGCCGCCTTCATAATCTGCCACGCAGCGTGGTTGCTGATGCCGATGTAGCGCACTTTTCCGCTTCGAATCAGGTCTTCAAGCACGCGCAGCGTTTCTTCCATCGGCGTTCCCAGGTCCTGGCCGTGAATCTGGTACAGGTCGATGTGATCGAGCTGAAGGCGGCGCAAGCTTGCATCGACCGCATCCAGAATATGGCCGCGCGACAAACCGACCTGGTTCGGGCCCGGTCCCATTCGTATGCGAACTTTGGACGCGATAACGAGTTCGCGGCGGGCAACGCCTGTTTTCTTCAGCGCCTCGCCGAGGAGCGCTTCGGAATCACCGTCGGAATAGACATCAGCGGTGTCAATAAAATTGACACCGGCATCCACCGCCGTTTTGATCTGCGCCTCGACTTCCGGCAATCCAAGTTGCCCGATGGGCTTCCATCTGCCCGATCCGCCGTAAGTCATGGTTCCCAGGCAGATTTCGGAAACAAGCAGGCCACTGCGGCCGAGTAAGCGATAACGCATCGTATGACCTCCGGTCTGGTTCATGCGGTAAATAGACAACCAACGCTGGCACGTTAACCCACATCCCCGGGCGAACGTAGCGCCACGGAACTCGCCGCCGCCATCCGGCCCGTCCGTACCGGCACTTCACTACTCGTGTAACGTCAACGGCTTGCCCGATGCCGATGATTCCAGCATCCCGTCAATGAGCGCGTGAACGGGCAGCGCACTTCGTCCACTGGCCCGGGGCTCTTCTCCGTTACGCACCGCATGAACGAAACTTTCTATCAGTCGTCGATGGGGTTCGTGCGAAAAATCCATCGGGTCGGCTCCACCGCCGCCGGCAGTCGAACCATCTACACGCAGCGTCTCATGCCCGGAACGATGTACGACGAGGCGTTCGGCTTCCAGCACAGCACTGCCTTTTGTGCCCGCTATCTCGATTCGCTCCGGGTAGCCGGGAT
>DATKYN010000133.1:0-2008 GCA_035528435.1 Burkholderiales bacterium | reverse complement strand
AATTACGACGCCGTTGCCGAGCGTCGGGTGCCGTTTGCCCTTATTCCAGGAGGTGCCACCGAGCGTAACGCCGTGATACAGGGTGCAGTCATCCCCGATCACCGAGGTCTCGCCGATGACAACACCCATACCATGATCAATAAAGAAGCGACGACCAATGGTCGCGCCCGGGTGGATTTCAATCCCTGTGACCCAGCGCCCGAAATGCGCCAGCCAGCGTGCGATCCAGCGCAGCCCTGAACTCCATAGCCGATGCGATATTCGATGCAGGACCATGGCATGAAAACCCGGATAACAAGTCACCACCTCCCACGTCGACCGTGCAGCCGGATCCCTGTCGAATACGACGCCAATATCTTCCCGCAATTGATCAAGCATCTCGAAACCCCTGCACCGGTGCAAAAAGACGGGCAATTCTACTGGGCTTTGTCCTGCATTGCCCTGAGGATGCCTCGCAAGATACTGACTTCGTCCTTCTCCAGCCGGGCGCGCGCGAAAAGGCGGCGCAAGCGCTGCATCAGGCGGTTCGGTTGCGCAGGATTGAGAAACTCGGTCTGATACAGCACCTGCTCCAGATGCTCGTAAAAACGCTCGACATCAGCGTGCTCCGCCAGCTCTGTGGTTGTTTCCGGTCGCGTTTCATGCGTGACTGCAATGGCCATCCTGAGTTCGTAGGCAAAGACCTGAACGGCTTGCGCGAGGTTCAGGGATGCATAACTGTCATCGGCGGGAATGGTAGCGATCAACTGGCACTTGCCCACTTCATCAATGGTCAGGCCGGAGCGTTCGGTGCCAAACACCAAAGCCACATCTCCATGTGTAGTCTCCTGCACCACCTTCTCGCAAGCCTGTCGGCAGGTAACGACTTCATGGCTTAGATTGCGATGCCTGGCGGTGACCGCGACCGCCATGACGGTATCGGCCAGTGCCGCATCGAGTGAGTCCGTTACCACTGCGTTGTCCAGCATGCCGGCCGCACCCGTGGCCAAGGCCTGAGCATCCGGATGCGGGAAGAACTTGGGGTTGACCAGATATAGACGGGACAGCCCCATCGTCTTCATCGCCCGGGCCGCCGCGCCGATATTGCCGGGATGGCTGGTGTGGGACAACACCACGCGCACACGGTCCAGTGCCGGCCACCCGTTCATCTAGAGCAATGCCCGTCCGGAAAAAGAAATATCGCGGCACGGCCAGCCATCTTCAACCGCGCGCAGCCTGGCTGCCTGCAATACTTTCGGTGGTTTCATTCTCTTCCGTTCGTCGCTACTGGCGGCATTCATTTAGAATCGCGGCTTCGCTCTTTGACAACCCAAGCCATCATGCATCCGATGCTCAATTTCGCAGTAAAAGCCGCCCGTCGCGCCGGCGCCATCATTAATCGCGCCTCGGACAACCTCGACGCACTGACGGTGCGCCACAAGAGCCTCAACGACCTGGTATCAGAGGTGGACCGCGCCGCCGAGGAGGCCATCATCGACTCGCTCAGGAGCGTGTACCCGGACCATGCAATCTTAGCAGAGGAAAGCGGAGCGTCCGGCGAGTCCGAGTACCAGTGGATCATCGATCCACTGGACGGAACGACCAATTTTCTTCACGGTTTTCCGGTCTACGCAGTATCGATCGCGCTCGCGCACAAGGGCCAGATACAGCACGCCGTCGTCTACGACCCGACGCGAAATGATCTGTATACAGCATCGCGGGGGGCCGGTGCCTATCTCAACGACAAACGTCTGCGCGTATCCAGGCGCGACAAGCTGATTGACTGCCTGATCGGCACCGGATTCCCGTTTCGCGCATCGGCCGATATCGATGCCTACACGGCGATGTTCAAGGCACTGACGACCAGGACCGCAGGCATCCGCCGCCCCGGGGCAGCTGCGCTGGATTTGGCGAGTGTGGCTGCGGGCCGTCTTGACGGCTTCTGGGAGATCGGGCTTTCGCCCTGGGATATGGCAGCCGGAATTTTGCTGATCACCGAAGCCGGAGGCCTGGTCGGCGACCTCGAAGA
>DATKYN010000132.1:0-5563 GCA_035528435.1 Burkholderiales bacterium | reverse complement strand
GTGCTCGACGTCTGCGGAAACCTTATGCCGGGCATTCCCTTTTCTGCATTTCAAAGCAACGGACGCTCAATCTATCTGGTTACCAAGGCTGGCGGGTTCGGTGTCAGGGATACGCTGGTGGAGATCGTCCAATGCCTCAGGCGTGGGACGACGATCAGTGAGGAGCTGGCTTGAGGCGGTTTGCGATCGCCTTGATGCTTGTGGCGGTGCTTGCAAGCGGCGCATGGGCGGACGACGCCGGGCGGAACGTACGGCTCGGCCAGATCAGCATTTCGTTTTATGCAGTGACCGGTCAGGTTGTCCAGATGGTTCTGGAGCGGCTCGGTCAGAAGGTCGAGCTCCAAACCGGGTCGCACAGTCAAATGTTTCCGCAGCTGGGAGCAGGTTCGGTCGATCTGCTGGTGGCGGCCTGGTTACCGCACGCTCACGCCAAATATTGGCGTGAGTATGGAAATAATGCGGTTGAGCTTGCAACGCTGTATAGCGGCGCCCAGCTGTACTGGGCGGTGCCGGATTACATTCCGGTCGCTACGGTCTCCGCGGTCGAAGACTTGAAGAAGCCAGAGGTTGCTCAACAGATGGCAAAGCGAATCCAGGCAACCAAACCCGACTCCGGTCTGTCCATGGGCTCACTGAGGATCATGCAAGCGTACGGTCTTGAAGACTCGGGGTATCGCTTGCTTACCGGTGACCACCGGGAGTGGCAGCGATATTTCGAGACCCACTACAGAGCGGGAGACTGGTTCGTCATGCCGTATTTCAGGCCGAACTTTCTCAATCGCATGGCACGCATGCGCCAGCTCGATGAGCCCCGCGATCTGCTTGGCAAGAAAAACAGGGCGGTGCTGGTGGCGCACGAGAGCTTTCTTGCTGCCGCGCCGGAGGAGGTGGAGCGCGTTTTGCGGCGAGTCGAACTGGACCTGGATGCGGTCGCGGAAATGGATTATATGGTCCGGGTCGATGGAATGACGGCGCGCGCCGCCGCGGAACACTGGACGTCTGAAAATGCCGCCCGGGTCGATCAATGGTTTGCGGTCGACTGAATTCAGTGTGGCAATTCGATGTGCTGGCCGCATGTGGCAGGCGAGAGTGCAGCCAATCGATCTCCACGCAACGGGTGTGCACCGTATCGATGCCGGCGCGTTCAATGCGACGGAGCTCTGGACACTTTGCGCACAACGGGTTGTGCCGTTGGCACCGTGCGTATACTGGCATTCCGGGGCGGATGAGATACTGAGTTGGACCCGACCGTCCATCACCGAGACGAAAGAGCGATGCAGATGAAGCGGATTTTCCTGTTATTGATGATGTTGCTGGGTGCCCTCGGATCGTTTCCGGGCGCTGCAGCCGAAATCGAAATACACAAACAACAAGGGCTCAGGTATGTAACCGGAGGGGGAACGCCGGACACCGACAAACAGATGAAGGGGTTGGCTTCGCGTTTTCCAATTCATCTTTTTTTCGCCGCAAAAGGGTTGGAGGGGCGAATTGAGGGTGTCGATGTGACTGTGCGCGATGTGAGCGGAACGGTAATTCTGGAGGCAAAATCCGAGGGCCCGGTATTCTTCATAGACGTGGGCAGCGGTCGCTATACGATCGACGCGGAATATGCTGGGGAACGACAGTCACAGACCAAGGATCTGACGGGCCGCCGCTATCTTCAAATGCGCTATATTTTTAACGAGTGAAGCACGATCAGTCCTTGGATTGTTGGGTAATATCTCGGCTCGATCCCGAACAATTAGTGGGAAGAACAGTGGCGAATCTTTCGTGGCCCGTTGCTTTCACATGGCTGGCGCATTCACATAGAATGCGCCGCTTGTGGCGGGACTACTTAAGACGGCGAACGTCATTTTCAGCTAGCGGGGATGGTGTAGCGTCGTGCACTACTTTTTCACTGAGGAAGCAATCATGAATCATGGTGTCAATAAACAACGTCTGATAACGGGTACGCTGGTGATTGCAGGTCTCCTCACTGGTCAGGTGGCATTTGCCGACGGCACGACAGAGAGAGAGCGCACGATGTCGCGTTACGCGAAATGCGAGTGGACCGACGTTATGAGCAAGGAGTTGTACGAGTGTGTAAAGCGAAACAATGGATTTAATACCCACTGGTGCTTTGACGAGACGCTGCAGCTGAACTGCGAACCCGAGCCGCTCGCGGCAGCTGTTGAGACGCCAGTGGTGGAGCAGCCAGCGCCGCAGGAGGAACAACGCAAGCGGGCGGCGCGCCAGGGCGAAGAGAATCTGCGGGGAACGATTGAGCGCGAGCAGACCATGCTGAAATACAAGGATTGCGAGTGGACGGATGAAATGGGTAAATACACCTACGAATGCGTCAAGCGCAATAATGGCTTTGGTACACACTGGTGTTACGACGAGGCGCTGCAACTGCACTGCCCGGCGCCTCAGGCCGAGCCGGAGGGTTAAACGGGGTTCGGTTCAGTTACGATCCGGAACCCGATCAAACGCTATTTGGCGCGTAGCTATTGGCCGCCAGCGAATTCAGTGCGAGAAAAAATCAGTACTCGTAAAAAGTAGTGAAGCGCGATGTGTTTCGTGTGTCAGGTTTCAGCCTTGTCGTAAATCAACGCCCGCAACTGCCCTGGTTTGGGCATTTCCCGGGTCCTGAGCGTCAGATGCCTGAGCCGGGCATGGCGCAGAAAAGTTGCTTTTGCAATATCTTCGGGCGGATCAGTGACGCAGACATCGACGGCCGCCAGGTAGTTGAAGCCGGGGTCGCACACCAGTAGATCAACCTTGCCGACCGCAGTTCCGAAGCCAAGATCGCCAAGCCGAACGTTGACGAATACGTGGTGATCACGAAGCCCGCTACGAAACGTCAGATAGGCAAGCTTGACCTCCGGGCGCAGCAGCGTCTTGGTTGCGGCGGCTGCGTTGACCGGCGAAACAACTGCAGCTTCAGGTTGCGTCGGCGCCGCAAGAGAGGACGACGCGCCGGTGGCCGTGATCGCTGCGGGTTCGAGCGAGGTGTCGTCGCTCCCGCGCAGTGCGACAGGGTCGATTTTCCCGCCTCTGTAGGCGGCAACGAATGCCTCGAGTTCGTTCTCGGTTTCCATGTCCCGGGCTCTGCGCTTTGTCGCTCCGATCAACGGAGTGTCGTCACCACGTACTCTGCGGTGCAGAATCACCCAACCCAGAATGGCGCCGACAATGAGCAAGACAGCCAGTATTCCCTGGATCCAGTTCATCTTTGTTGCCTTTCGCCATTTCCTTCAGGCGCTTTTTGCAGCTTGGCCTGCGGAACCAACTGGTGGAACAGACTCGATTCGCGATTGTAGAAACCTTCCGTATGCAAGGTCTCAGGAAAATGGAAAAACTCGTAATCGAGGTGGTGGCAGAGCTCATGGAGCACTGTTCTCAGAAAGCTGCGAAATGCCACCACTTTCTTGTGCCTGGCGGTGCGCATCCAGACCTGGATTTTGGCCTTAGAGCCGTCTTCCTCGGGCAGATACAAACCATGTAACTCGCCCCAGTCGTCGGACGGCCTAACCGCCAGTACCTGAACCCGAACTGGCGGGGCTTCGAGTTGCGACACGATGCCGTCGGCGGCCGCCTGGCAAATTCGTTCGACTTCGCGCCGATTCCCGGATAACAGTGCGGGTTCGAGTTTGCTGATCGCGGGCTGCAGCTCAGTCGGACGGGGCAGGCGGAGTTGCCTGATCTCATCGCTTTGTCGATAGATGCTTTGCTGCCGCGCACTGAGTCGATTGTAGTAGTCGAATACCAGAAGAGCCTCACATATTTCTCATGAACGCACCACGATGTGATCATAGCGCAAGCTGGCACTACCGGTTGATTCCGGTCAACGATGTCGATTGGCGCGTGTCACAGACTAGTGAAGCTTGCCGGCAGTAAGGTTTCCTGAGATTGTTTTGGCTTTGGAGTCGGGTCGTTTCATGACGGATCGATAAAGCGCCTGTCTGCTTGAAAACGATGAACGTTCTGGAGAATGCCGTCAGTTCATTTTTTTAATCTTTGCCGGCGGCGCGTCGCCGACGAGCAAACGAATTCGGCGCAAGGGTGATTGAAGTCGGTGTTTCTACGCGGGTCGTCCGTTCGCGCCCCCGACAACCGTTCCGGCGTCATCGTGTTCTTGCGGGCGCAGGTTCTCGGCAGCCCAGCATTGCCATTTCCAACCGTCCGCACACATTGCTTCGACGCCCAATCGTGCTTCCCATCCGAGCGTGCGTTTTGCGAAGGACGGATCCGTGTAGCACGCTGCGACGTCGCCAGGCCGTCTCGGCACAAACTCATACGGTATTTTTCGTCCGCTTGCGGTCTCGAAAGCGTGAATCATTTCGAGAACGCTGTTTCCGCGCCCGGTTCCCAGGTTTACAGTCAATATTCCACTGTTGTCATTCAGGAATTCCAGTGCGGCAATGTGGCCCCGCGCCAGATCCGTAACGTGCAGGTAATCGCGTACCCCGGTGCCGTCTGGTGTCGGATAGTCATTTCCAAAAACCGAGAGTTGTTTGAGTTGCCCGATTGCAACTTGCGAAATGTAAGGTACCAGATTGTTCGGAATGCCGGCGGGGTCTTCGCCGATAATGCCTGACGGGTGAGCACCCACCGGGTTGAAGTAGCGCAGTAATCCGACGTGCCATCGAGAATCAGCGTTGGCGATGTCGCGCAACATTTCCTCAACCATGAGTTTCGTGCGACCGTAAGGGTTGCTTGCCGAAAGAGGGAACGCTTCGGTTATGGGTACCCTCGCCGGGTCGCCATACACCGTAGCCGAAGATGAGAAAACGAGGGTCTTGACGTTGGCGGCGATCATCGCTTGTACCAGCGTGAGACTTCCCGATACGTTGTTGTCGTAATAGTCGACGGGAATTTGTGCCGATTCGCCAACGGCTTTGAGTCCCGCGAAGTGCATCACTGCGTCGATTCGATGGGTGTCGAAAATTTGACGCAAGGCGTCGAGATCTCGAATGTCGGCTTGCACGAATTGTGGGCGCTGGCCGGTGATTTTCTCCAATCGATCCAGTACGGACAGCTTGCTATTGCACAGGTTATCAACTACGACCACCTGGTAACCCGCATGAATGAGCTCGACGACGGTGTGAGATCCAATGTAACCGTTACCGCCCGTCACGAGAATTGTTTTTCCCTGTTGCATTCTGAATGTATCGAAGTCTGTTGCTGAGAAAAATACCCACCGATGAGGAAGGTCGAGTGAATGTGCCAGGCGTGCCTTGGCAATCGTCTCGATTCGGACGCAACATGCGTGCCGTGAGGCGGGCTCATCCCTGACTCACGGTCCGTTCAACCGGCATCCGGTCCACAGGCTTGCCCATAGGGTGATCGGTTCGCTTCACGGCGTGCAACACCGATACATTTTGTTGCTCGGGTAGCAGATCGAAGCCCCCCGGTAATCGGTGAGTTCGCCCCCCCCTGTGCCAGCGTTACTTGATTAACGGTGAGTGACTTCAAGTGGCGGGCGGGCTCAAGAATCCCAGTGTAGCAAGCCTCTATTAGAGAATGCCGGGAAACTGCTTTTGATGCGGCTGATCCCCGCGGACTGATGCGGGTTTGCCCT
>DATKYN010000131.1:0-5581 GCA_035528435.1 Burkholderiales bacterium | reverse complement strand
TCACAAACGCTTATGAATCTCGCGTCACAAAGGAAGCAGCGATCATCATGAGACGGGACCCGGTGGTGTACACCGACCTGAACCGGGATCCGGGGTCCGGCGCGACGCGGAAGCAGCTTCAAAATTTCAAGCGAGACGGATTCATGTTGCTTGAAAACTTTTTCTCTACCCGCGAAACGCTGGCGTTACTCGAGGAAGTCAAACGCCTGTCACGTGATCCCGAAATCGCCAACCGTGAAGAAGCCATTCGCGAACCCGGTAGCGACAATGTTCGGTCAGTTTTTCGCGTGCATGTGATCAACAAAATGCTGTCGCGACTGTCCCGCGATCGCCGACTGGTAAATATCGCCCGGCAAATTGTCGGCTCGGACATTTACGTGCATCAGTCGCGGGCCAATATGAAACCCGGGTTGCGCGGCAAAGAGTTCTACTGGCACTCGGATTTCGAAACATGGCACATCGAAGACGGCATGCCCAATATGCGCGCCGTAAGCTGTTCAATCCTTCTGGCTGACAACAATCACCAGAACGGGCCCTTGATGATCATGCCGGGCTCTCATCAGTATTTCATCAGCTGCATCGGTGAAACGCCCGATAATCACTACCACGATTCATTACGCAAACAGGAGTACGGCGTCCCGGACCCCGACAGTTTGCGCTTCCTGGCCGACCAGAATGGAATTCGATCGGTGACTGCACCTGCCGGCTCGATTGTATTTTTTGACTGCAACGTCATGCACGGATCGAACAGCAATATCTCGCCGTATCCACGCAGCAATTTGTTCTTTGTGTATAACAGCACCGACAATTCATTGGGAAGCCCGAAGTACGGACTGAAACCAAGACCTGAGCACATTGCAACGCGTGAAAACTTTTCACCCATCAAACCGGTGGAACCGGATTACCTGCGCGATGTTAGTAAACAAGCCCGCCATTGATCCCGGCGCTTGCTTTCGTAACAACAATAACAACCGGGGGTCTAATCCATGCCGTTAAGACTGTTCAAAAACACGATGCTCGCTGCAGTTGTCCTGCCAGCGGCCTGTTCTCAGGAATAATCAGGCGACGGCGCTTCTTCGGCAAGCGATGAGCGTCTGACCCACGCCAAACAAGCCGGGATGATCCGAGCTGGATTTGCAAACGAGTCCCCGTACGCATACCTAGACAGCGTGACCAATGCTACTGGCTGTCCCTTGTGACGATCAACCGTACGACATCGAGCGTGCCATCAGCATCGGTCAAATAGGCGACCTGCCAATCGAGTGGCTGTTCCAGTGGCGCAAGCCTTAATCCGGCGAACTCACCGACGATTGTTTCTGCCCGCAGGATATCGAACTGATCACCCTCGCGAGGAGAGAAGGGGCCGCCGCCAAAGTCATACAATCGAACGCGAAGCTGGCCGCCGAGGCGCGCCGTTCCGGAGATGCGCAGAACGTCGTACTCCGAGCCTGGTTCCTTGCCCCCGATGTCCAGAGAAAGATCACCGGCCGCGGTTTGGCTGTAGTCGCCCATGACGGTAATGACACCGAGTTTGATATCAGCAGGCGCCAGCATCCCACCATCCATTGTGACCATCGAAGTGAGGCGGCCGATCCCGGAAAGCTTGCCGCCGCTGATATTTATCGCGTTCTGTGCAATCTCTCCGTCGATAACAGTCATGCCCGCAGACTGCGAAAAATCACCCGATCCGGTCACATTGCCTGATTCGGATACGAGGAACCAGCCAACATTACTGATGGTGCCGTTTGCTGTTACCGCACCATCGATTTGAATCAGACCGGCGTTAGTGATTTCGTGATTGGTTGAGAGCGTTGCGCCCTTCGTGTTAGCCAGGACTCCCTTGTTAATGAGAAAGCGCGCCCGGTCAAAATTTATCTTTCCACTGTTGCTGATCAAGCCATTGTTGATCCAGCCGATCTTGGTTTTCAAGGTAGCGCCAAGACTGTTGTTGACGACACCATTATTCGTATATCGCTGCGCGCTCGACAATGTCGCGTCGGCATAGTTGTTGATAACGCCGCTGTTCTCGCCAAAGTCACCGGCATTGAACGTGCCGTAATTGTTCAAAATGCCGTTATTGTTGGTGGATCCGAAACCGGTCACATTGCCGAAATTGTTCAACGTGCCATCATTCCTGATGTTTCCGGATCGCGACTGGACGTTTGTTACTTCGCCAAAGTTATTGAACTTGCCAAGATTGAACAGTTTGCCCAGGTTGCGCAACTCACCGGCATTGTCAAATTTACCGCTGTTGATCAGTGTGCCGAAATTTTCAAAATCATCGAGTTCGTTACAACCATCCCTGCTGTTGATGTTGTGCTGGTTGCCTGCGGAAATCGGATTCGGCCATACCTGTTCGCACCCAGCCCTTGTCCGGGTGGCATAGCCAGTCAAGGTATAGATCGTGGCAACGACACCGAGAACCACAACCAAATTCGTTGTTCGCCTACGCTGGTGTCTTCCCGTAAACAAATTTGTCATTGCTTGTCGGCGGTCAGTCCAACGACCTTTTCGCTGACCAGCTTGTCGATATCACTCTGCGCGTAACCCAGTTCACGCAAAACCTCTTCCGTCTGGGCACCGAGAGGTTGGGGCGGCAATCGCACTGGCGGAACCTCCCCGTTGTACTGTGCCGGGTGCTTGACCAGCGTGAGAGGCGTTTCATTTACGCCTTGAACCTTCTCGAACGAACCAAGGTAGTGTACCTGCGGGTCATTCTCCAGTGCTGCGTAATCGTTCACCGGCGCATGCCAAAGCTTGTGTGTGGTCAGTATTTCTTCCCATTCCCTGGTCGTACGTCTGCGCAGTGCCTGCTCAACCAGAGGGATGATCTCCTCTCGCCTCGGGTAGGTCTCGTCGTTTGAAAAATTCGCGAGTGCGGGCTCTTCCAGAGCTTCAGCCAGCGTTGGCATGTCCGCGAACGACAATACGAGATGACCGTCTGCAGTTGCGTAAGCGCCATAAGGTGCCGGAAACATCCAGCCACCGGAGCGCTTCGGATGGCGCGTGCTTTCGGGTCGCGGTCCGTTCAAGAAACACGTCAGTGACTCCATTTGCAAATCGATTGCCGAGGACAGCAAGTTGACATCGACACGGCAACCCTCACCCGTGCGGCCACGGTTCAGCAATGCGGCAAGAATGCTCATCGCCAGAATCATGGCCCCGTGATGATCAACCGCGGACACACCGACGGGTCGGGCACCATCTTCATAATCGCCAGTCACGGCTGCGAGACCGGACAGGCCCTGGATCAACATATCCTGGCCAGGACGGTCGACGTATGGGCCACCTGGACCATATCCGGAAGCAGAAGCGTAAACGACACCGGGGTTTTCTGCCTTGATTGCTTCATAGCCCAACCCCAACCGGTCCATGACACCGGGGCGAAAGTTTTCCGCCACTACATCGGCACCCATTACCAGCTTGCGGGCGATTTCCAGACCACGTTCCGACTTCAGATCCAGCGCCATGCTGCGCTTGTTGCGATTGGCGCACAGAAATAACAGGCTCTCGCCATCGACCTTGCGGTTGGCGCCGCTCCACTGACGCTGGAACGAACCGCCGACCGGTTCCACAGCAATGACGTCCGCGCCAAGATCACCCAGAATTTGCATACCTGCGGGACCCATCAGGAAGTGGTTGAAGCTGATTACCTTGATTCCTTCCAGCGCGTTCATCCGGCCTCCTTCGAAACCCAGGCCAGAATGTGCTCGGCAACCGCAACCGTTTCACCACGCTGATTGGTCACTTCAACCGCGGCACGGCTGCGGTCGCGCTCACGGTCAATTTCCTTGATACGGTAGGTCACGGTAATCGTATCGTTAATGTAAACCGGCCCGACAAACCTTACCCGGTCATACCCGAGTGATACCGGCGTGGAATCGATTCCTTGCCGTACGCACCGATCGATCATCTGGGTAGACGCGGTAGACATGTAGCCCACCATCAGCGCGCCATGCGCGATGCGCTTGCCGTAGACCGAGCCCTTCATGTATTCCTCATTCACGTGATTACCGGAAAAATCTCCGGTGATACCGGCGAAAAGGTAGATATCGGTTTCCCCTACGGTCTTGGAAAAGCTGACCGTTTCGTCTACGGCAACGTGATAGTCTTCCATGCAGTTTCTCCACCCGAACTGTTGTTGTTATTCAATACTGCCACATCCTGGCAGGCAGCCGCTGGGCGTGGAGCAACCAACATACACCAACGGGTCACGCCCGGCGAAGAGTTCTATCGTAACAGCCGAGCGAGAGACCATGAGCGCCATGGGAGGAGAGCGATGACAAAGGAACTGATACAGATCGAAACGACCGACGGGGTGGCCCTGCTGACGCTAAACCATCCGCCGATGAATCTGGTTTCTCTAGATCTCACGCGACAACTCAGTGAGGCGCTCGATCGGCTCGCAGCAGACAAGACGGTCCGGACATTGATCTTGAGCGGCGCCAATCCGACAGCGCGGGCGTTTTGTGCCGGATCGGATGTCAAGGAATTTCCCGACTATATGACGCCCGGGTCGGTGTTGGACAAGAAGCTCGTATTCGAGAATGAGACCTACGACAAACTCGATGACTTTCCCAAACCGACCATCGCCGCGATAAATGGTCTGGCTTATGGCGGTGGTCTTGAGCTCGCGGTGTGCTGCGATATCCTGATAGCTGCCGATACCGCACGACTGGCGCTACCGGAGATCAAACTCGGAATCTTTCCGGGTACCGGGGGCACACACCGGGTGCCCAGGCGCGTTGGAGCAGGGCGCTCGAAAATCATGATGTTCACCGGTGCACCGATCGATGCAAAGACCGCGCTGGACTGGGGCCTTGTCGAAACCGTTGTACCCGCTGAGGAGGTGTTGTCCACCGCGATGGAACTGGCGCGAACCATCGCCGCTGGTCCGCGCGACTCGTTACAGTTGTGCAAGCAGGCTATCGATGCGTCGCTCAACCAGGGACGGGACGCCTCTATCAAGCACATGCTTGAACTGAGCGATCAGGCTTTCTGCAGTGATGAATGCAAAGAGGGTGTGCGAGCTTTTCTGGGCAAGGAAACGCCGCGCTTTCCGCACGATTGAGCGTGTCCGGAGCGGCCTTTTCCTGATCTGAACGCATCGTCTGCGGATTCGGGAAGTGATCCGGTTTGGTCCCGTCGCGATTAGCCGACTCCGAAAAAAACTATCCGATGAGTGAGGTTCGTCGTTTAAATGCCGCTCTGCCGCACGTCCGGTATCCGTTTTTCTCATCACCGGGTCCAGCACGTAGATCGACTTAGCAGCGAGTAAGAATAGGATACAGCGAATCTGGAGGCGATCAGGTTCTGATCTGAAACCGGGCAGGGCCGTATTCAGGTCGCGCTGGACCTGTTGCACCGCTCCGGGGCACAATTGACGCGTGAGTAAAGCACACCCCGACCTTGACGATCACTCCCTGCGGAACACAGTCATCCGCTTCGGGGTGGGGAGCATTTGCACTTTTGTCATAGCAGCTGTCGTCGCGTGGTTCTTTCTGCCACCCCCTCTGCCAGATGTTGTGCGGTTTGGTACCGGCCCGGATGGTGGTTATTACGCACGATTCGGCAAGGCACT
>DATKYN010000130.1:0-33694 GCA_035528435.1 Burkholderiales bacterium | reverse complement strand
CCGTTCTGGATGATTCTTCCGATCGGCGCAGGCGTAGCGGCCTTGTTCGGCGTGATGCTGGGGGCGCCGACTTTGCGCCTGCGTGGTGACTATCTGGCGATCGTGACCCTGGGTTTTGGCGAAATCATCCGGATATTCCTGAACAACCTGGACCATCCCGTCAATATCACCAATGGTCCGGTGGGTATCAACAGAATCGATCCGATCAGCGTAGCCGGTATGGATCTGACGCGGACGCACGAAATCCTCGGACTCGAATTTTCCGGTGTGCACCTTTACTACTACGTTTTGCTCGCCCTGGTGATGGTGGCCATATTCATTTGCATACGGCTGGAAGATTCCCGTGTCGGGCGCGCCTGGATTGCGATTCGGGAGGACGAGGTGGCGGCGCAGTCAATGGGTATCAATACGCGCAACGTAAAGTTACTGGCTTTCGCGATGGGCGCCAGCTTTGGCGGGGTAGCCGGCGGACTGTTTGCCAGTTTCCAGGGTTTTGTCAGCCCCGAGAGTTTTATTCTGCTCGAGTCCATTATGGTTCTGTGTATGGTCGTGCTGGGAGGCATGGGGCACGTCTGGGGCGTAGTCGTAGGGGCCTTGCTACTCGCGGTGCTTCCCGAGGTGTTGCGCTCGACCGCGTCACCGGTACAGGAACAGCTGTTCGGCAAAGTGCTGGTTGATCCAGAAAGCCTGCGTATGCTGTTGTTCGGGCTGGCGCTGATTCTTGTGATGTTGTTGCGCCCCACGGGATTGTGGCCTTCACCGATTCGCAAGCGCGAGTTCGCGCGTAACGAGGGATGACCGTCGCCACCCGAACGCTGCTTGAGATACGCCACATCGATAAGCGGTTTGGCGGGCTCGAAGCATTGTCGAACGTATCGTTGTCGATACGTCAGGGTGACATATACGGCCTGATCGGGCCAAACGGGGCGGGCAAAACCACGTTGTTCAATGTGCTCACTGGCTTGTATCGTCCGGATGCAGGGGAGTTCCGGTTCGATGGTCACGACCTCATCGGTCTCAAGCCGTATCGCGTCGTGCTCCATGGAATGGCACGTACGTTTCAGAACATTCGCTTGTTCCAGAACATGACAGCGATCGAGAATGTCATGGTTGGACGGCATGCGCGTACCCGTGCAGGCGCGCTCGGCGCGATCTTGCGCGGTAAGCGAACGCGCGAGGAGGAGAAAGCGATTCGGGTGCGCTCCAAGGAGTTGCTCGACTACGTTGGCATCGGGACGCACGCCAATGCGTTGGCGAAGAATCTTTCATACGGCGATCAGCGGCGGCTGGAGATTGCCCGCGCGCTGGCCACGGAGCCGAAGCTGCTCGCACTGGATGAGCCTGCCGCTGGCATGAATGCCACTGAGACCTCGGGGTTGCGCGATTTGCTTTCGCGCATCCGCCACGATGGTGTGACGATTCTCCTGATAGAGCACGACGTGAAGTTGGTAATGGGTTTGTGCGACCGGGTTGCCGTTCTGGATTATGGAAAGAGGATTGCTGAAGGCTCGCCTGCCGAAGTGCAGAAAGATCCCAAGGTGATCCAGGCCTATCTCGGTGGGGATCTGCCATGAGCATGCTGGAAGTCAGGCAATTGAAGGTGTCTTATGGCGGGATCAATGCCGTCAAGGGCATAGACTTTCATGTCGATGCGGGTGAAATGGTCGCGTTGATCGGGGCCAACGGCGCCGGCAAGACGACCACGCTGAAAGCAGTGAGTGGACTGCTCGGTCACAGCGGGCATGTGCGCTACAACGGAGAGGATGTGTCGCGGCGCCCGGCTTATCAGTTGGTCGAACTCGGGGTGGCGCTGGTGCCGGAAGGGCGCGGCGTTTTCGGGCGGCTGACAGTTGAAGAGAATTTACAGATGGGCGCTTATGTCATCAACGACCGGTCGCTGATCCGGTCCGAGGTGGATCGCATCTATCATCTGTTTCCCCGTCTCAAGGAGCGACGCGCCCAAACGGCGGGCACGCTGTCGGGCGGCGAGCAGCAGATGCTGGCAATTGGCCGTGCACTGATGAGTCAGCCAAAGCTCTTGTTGCTCGATGAACCGTCGATGGGGTTGGCGCCGTTGATGGTAGAGAAGATATTTGAAGTCGTGCGGCAAATATCGGAAAACGGCGTCACCATTTTGCTGGTCGAGCAAAATGCCAGGCTGGCGCTCGCTGTCAGCAATCGGGGTTATGTAATGGAAAGCGGGACGGTAACGCTGGAGGGCGCCTCGGCAAGTCTGCTCGATAATCCGCAAGTGCGGCAGGCGTATTTGGGGGAGTAGTCTGTATCGGCGCCTTTAAAGACGTGCGTCGGGGAACCGACTTGCCACTGCAGCAAGCAAAAAAAAGCCAGCACCCGAGGTGCTGGCCAAAAACAACTCCGCTTGCAGGAGACTACTTTTCCGTTAGTGACTCCCGGAAAAAATCACACTGAAAAAGTGTGACTCCAGGGCACTGTCGGCGTGTCTTAAAATTGCAATCTGCGTGCCAGATTCGATAGATTTGTCTAAGCGGCTGAATCGCTGTGATTTTGATTTTCCGCGTGCGCAATCAGGGTGAACTGAATCTGACGGATCGTGGCACCCGGGATTTTTTTGGGCGAACCCGGCGTGCGACAGTCAGCGCAAAGACGTATGACTGCACGCGGTGTTCGTGTGCGCAGCAGCCTTAAATCCAGTCCCTACCCGTCAGAAATACCTCATACAAACGGGCTTCATCAGAACCCGCTTCGGGCTTCCAGTCGTAACGCCATTTCACGATTGGCGGCAGCGACATCAGGATTGACTCGGTTCTGCCGCCTGACTGCAGACCGAACAAGGTGCCGCGATCGAACACCAGGTTGAACTCAACGTATCGTCCGCGTCGGTAAGCCTGGAAGTCGCGTTCGCGTTCGCCATATTGTTGATCGCGCCGTCGTGACACAATTGGCTCATAGGCCGTCATGAAATGATCTCCAACACTGCGAGCCAGGGCGAAACAGGTATCGAAGTCGGGTGCAGAAACATCGTCAAAAAATACCCCGCCGATACCGCGCGGTTCGTTCCGATGTTTCAGAAAAAAATACCGGTCGCACCATTCCTTGTACTGACGGTGGGTGTCGTCACCAAATGGCATTAGCGACTGCTTGCACACCGTATGGAAGTGCACACAGTCCTCTTCGTAGCCGTAGTAGGGCGTGAGGTCCATACCACCACCAAACCACCACACGGGTGCAGCATCCTTTCTTGTTGCGATAAAAAAACGCACGTTCATGTGAACGGTTGGCACGTAGGGGTTACGCGGATGCAGCACCAGTGACACACCCATAGCCTCGAACGCGCGGCCCGCGATTTCGGGTCTCGACGAGCTGGCCGAGGGCGGCAGCTTGTCTCCAAATACGTGCGAAAAGTTCACGCCCCCGCGTTCGAGCAGCTCCCCCTCTTCCACAAGTCTGCTGACGCCACCGCCGCCCTGGGGCCGTGTCCACGAATCGCTCCGAAACGATTTGCCGTCGAGCTGCTCAAGCCTTGTAACAATGCTCTGTTGCAAGCCCAGAAAGTAGTCTTTGACTGTGTCGGTTTGCATATGCGGCTATAAGGTGCTCTTGCGTGCGCTGATTGCACGAAAACCGATATCCGTTCGCATCTGATGCCCGTCGAACCGGATCTGTTCGGCGATCTCGTAGGCCCGCCGCTGTGCGACCCGAACCGTGTCGCCCAGCGCGGTAACGCACAGGACGCGCCCGCCGCTGGTGACGATTTTCCCGTCAATTTCGGTAGTTCCGGCATGAAAGACGTGCGCGTCATCGCTATCGGCCGGCAGGCCGGTAATCTCGTCGCCCTTGCGAGGTGACGCCGGGTAGCCGGCCGCGGCCATCACCACACCGAGTGCAACGCGACGGTCCCATTCCGCTTCCACTTCATCGAGTGATCCCTTCAGGGCGCGGTCGAGCAAGGTATACAAATCACTTTTCAGCCGTAGCATGATCGGCTGTGTTTCCGGATCACCCAGACGGCAATTGAACTCCAGTACCTTGGGTGTTCCATCAGCGGCGATCATCAAACCCGCGTACAGAAAGCCGACGTAGGGCGTTCCGTTTTGCTGCATGCCTTTCACCACCGGCTGAATCACTTCGCGCATCACCCGCGCATGAATCGCGGGCGTCACAATGGGCGCGGGGGAATAGGCGCCCATGCCGCCGGTATTGGGCCCCTGATCACCATCGAGCAAGCGCTTGTGGTCCTGGCTGGATGCCAATGCCAGTATGTTCTTGCCATCGACCATGGCAATGAAGCTGGCTTCCTCGCCTTCCAGGAAATCCTCGATTACAACGCGCGCGCCAGCCGCGCCCATGCCGTTTTCGACCAGCATCATGTCCACTGCGGCGTGCGCCTGTTCGACAGTCTCGGCTACCACCACACCTTTGCCGGCAGCGAGACCATCTGCCTTCACTACGATCGGTGCCCCACGTTGGTCGATGTATGCGTGCGCTGCGGCCGGATCATCGAAGGTCTGGTAATCGGACGTGGGAATACCATGGTGGGCCATAAAAGCCTTGGCAAAATCTTTCGAGCTTTCGAGTTGCGCTGCGGCCTTTTCAGGACCAAAAATTCGCAGGCCTTCGGCGCGAAACGCATCGACAATGCCTTCGCTCAGGGGCGCCTCAGGACCGACGACCGTCATCGAAATCGATTCACGTTTGGCAAAGTCGATCAGATCGGATGTACTGGAAAGCGCGACATTGAATAAGCCATCGTCACGAACCGTACCGGCGTTGCCAGGTGCGACGTAGACGCGCGATATGCGTTGAGATTGGGCGAGACGCCACGCAAGCGCGTGCTCGCGCCCGCCACCACCAATTACCAGTACGTCCATTTAGTGCCTGCTTGTCTTGTAAGAACTCATACTCGGTCTCGCACCGATTTCAATGCCGGAAATGGCGAATACCGGTAAACGCCATTGCTACGCCGTGTTCGTCGGCGGCGGCGATCACTTCTTCGTCCCTGACGCTGCCACCTGGTTGAATAATGGCTTTTGCGCCAGCCTTGGCCACGACATCGACACCGTCGCGAAACGGGAAGAAGGCATCCGATGCGACCACCGACCCGGCCAGGCTGAGGCCGGCATTTTCAGCCTTGATTGAAGCGATACGAGCCGAGTCGACGCGACTCATCTGACCGGCGCCGACGCCGAGCGTCATACCGTTCGCACAGAATACGATCGCATTGGATTTGACGAATTTTGCCACTCGCCAGGCAAAAATCAGGTCCGACATTTGTTGGCTGTCGGGTTGTATCCGGGTAACCACACGCAATTCCGCGCTGTCGACATTCTTGATGTCGGGCGTCTGGATAAGAAGACCGCCGCCAACGCGTTTGTAGTCAAACTCGTTCGAGCCATTTCCTAACGGAATTTCCAGCACGCGAACGTTCGGTTTTCTGGCAAACACTTCGCGCGCGCCATCGTCAAGGTCCGGTGCGATGACGACTTCGACGAATTGGCCGCTAACCGCTTCGGCCGTTTCTGCATCGAGGCCGCGGTTAAAGGCGATGATCCCGCCAAAAGCCGATGTGGTATCTGTCGAGAATGCTTTTCGGTAGGCTCCCAGCACCGAGCCATCCAGGCCAACGCCGCACGGATTGGCGTGCTTGATGATGACGCAGGCCGGCTGGTCAAACGTTTTGACGCATTCCCATGCCGCATCGGAGTCTGCGATGTTGTTGTAGGAAAGTTCTTTTCCCTGCAGTTGCCGATAATTCGAAAGTGAGCCCGTCGCGGGAACGGGGTCGCGGTAGAAGGCCGCCTGCTGATGCGGGTTTTCTCCATAACGGAGGGTCTGCACGTTGATGAAATTGAAATTTGCCTGTTCGGAAAACGTTTGTCGCTCACCGTTGATATCCGTTGCAGTCAGATAGTTGCTTATTGCCGAGTCATAGGCGGCGGTATGCGAGAAGGCGTCGCGGGCCAGCCGAAACCGGGTCTCCTGACTGATTGCGCCGTTTGCCGACTTGAGTTCCTCTATCAGTTCCGGGTAGCGCCCGGGGTCTGTAATCACCGCGACGTGTTGCCAGTTCTTGGCTGCTGCCCGAACCATGGTTGGGCCGCCGATATCGATATTCTCGATGGCATCCTCCAGAGTGCAGTCCGAACGGGCAACGGTTTGTACGAAGGGGTACAGATTGACCACAACAATATCGATCGTTGGAATATCGTGGTCTTGTAGCGCCTTGCGTTGTGCTTCGAGGTCACGCCGCGCGAGGATGCCGCCATGCACTTTGGGATGCAGCGTTTTGACGCGGCCATCGAGCATTTCCGGAAAGCCGGTGTAGTCGCCGATTTCGGTTACCTTCAGGCCCGCGTCCTTGAGCATTTTTGCAGTGCCGCCGGTGGAGAGCAATTCGATTCCGAATTGTGTCAGTGTTGCCGCAAGATCGGTGATGCCGGTCTTGTCCGATACGCTGATGAGAGCTTGTCTTCGTGTCGTCATGGGCTGTCCGCCTGAAAAAACAAAAAACGCCCGCATGGGCTTAGCGGGCGAAATGCGATTAACTAAGGTAATGTCTACTTGAGTCCGTAGGCTTTCATTTTCTTGCGTAGCGTGTTTCGGTTCAAGCCCAGCAGTGAGGCGGCCTGGGTTTGGTTCCCATCGACCCGGGCCAATATCACTTCGATCAGCGGCTTCTCAACCGAGCACACAACCATTTCGTGGATCGCGCACGGCCGCTCACCGTCCAGATCGCGAAAGTAGGCATCCATGGCCTTTCGCACGCAGCGGGCGATGTCGTTATCGTTGATCACGCAGCTTGTCCAAATATATCCGTGAAACCAGGTCGGCCAGCTGCCAGGGCATCAAAAAACAAGTGCACTGCGGACAACTGTTGTTCTGCAGATTCTAACCCGTTCATGTGCTTCCGAAAGATTTCGGCGCCGTCGAGAGTCCGGATGTACCAGCCGATATGTTTGCGTGCGACCCGAACGCCGGAATATTCACCGTAGAAGGCATATAACTCGGCAAGGTGGTCGCAAAGCAAATTCCGGATATCCTTCAGCGTCGGCGCTTCGAGTTCGCGGCCATGTGCAAGAAAGTAATTGATCTCGCGAAACAACCAGGGGCGTCCTTGCGCCGCGCGTCCGATCATGACGGCGTCTGCTCCGGTGTATTCAAGGACTTGTCGAGCTTTTTGCGGTGAATCGATATCGCCATTGGCAATAACCGGAATACGCAAACGGGACTTGACCTCACCGATGGTGTCGTATTCCGCTTCGCCGTTGTAGAAATCGACGCGGGTCCGACCATGGATAGTCAGTGCCTGGATGCCGGCCGATTCCGCCATTTGAGAAATCCGGACCGCGTTGCGTGTGTGCGGACACCAGCCGGTCCGGATTTTGAGCGTGACCGGGGCATCCACCGCCATTGCCACCGCATCCAGTATTCTCCCGACCAGTTTCTCGTCTTTCAGGAGAGCCGATCCTGCAGCGACATTGCAGACCTTTTTGGCCGGACATCCCATGTTGATATCGATAATCTGCGCACCGGAGTCAACGTTGCGCCGGGCCGAATCGGCCATCATACGGGGTTCGCCACCGGCGATTTGCACCGCAACGGGCTCCGTTTCGCCGGTATGGTCACAACGCAACCGGGATTTTCTGGTGTCCCACAGCGCACTGTTGGCCGTCACCATTTCCGAGACCGCCATGCCGGCGCCAAGCCGTTTGCACAACTGGCGGAACGGCCGGTCTGTTACGCCAGCCATCGGTGCAGCGATTACGCGATTAGGGAGTTTGAAATGACCGATCTGCATGGCAGTAGCAGCGCGGAAAAGACGCCCATTCTATCGTAAACTTTCAGTGGCGGCGGCGTCCGCGTTTATCCCCCAACACCGAAAATCATGCGCCGCATCAGTTCGCGTTTGAGCGGAGGAAGCGTGTCCAGCATGGCCAGCCCGATTCCACGCCCCGCCGCGACAAGCGTGAAATCGTTAGAGAAGAGTTTGGCAAGCCCGTGCGTGGCCATGATCCCGCTGACGCGGTCCCCGCGGCGAAGGGTGCGGAACCGCGACGTCATGGAAGGGCTGCCGATGTCCTCCAGAGAAATAGATCGCACAATTTCTGACAGGTCCCAGGCATCGCGCAGACCCAGGTTGAATCCCTGGCCGGCAATCGGGTGCAGGGTTTGCGACGCGTTACCGAGCAGCACGACCCTTTCATCGTTTCGTTCACCCGCCACGCGTAATAACAGCGGAAAAGAAGAGCGCAGCCGCACGCTGATCAAGCGGCCTGCCCTGTCGCCGAAGGCGTCGCGAAGCCTGGACAGGAACGTGCCATCATCAAGTGACGACAGCGATTTGGCCTGATCCGGAGAGCAGGTCCAGACAAACGCGAATTCGTCTTCGCAAGGCAGCAGAGCGATGGGGCCAGCCGGCGTGAATCGCTCATATGCCCGGTTGCCATGAGTCCTGTCGGGGCGTACCAGACCAACCACGGCCACCTGGGCATAATCGTGTTCGCGAACGCTTTGCGTGGTCAGGCGAGTCAGCGCCGCGCCGCCGTCGGCAATGACTACCAACCGCGCCTGGATCGTCTCGTGACCTTTAGCTGTAATGCCCGACACTGCGGACACCCGCGTGCCAGGATCGATTTGCGATACCTTGAAGCCTTCCCGGTAATCAATTCTGAGCGTTCGCGACCGGGCGAGCAATGCATCGTATACGACGGAGTAACGAAGCACGTAACCGAGCGCGGGTAGTTGCACGTCGCTGGCGCTTAAACAAGCGCGTCCAAAACGGCCGCGATGAGATACATGAATAGCTGAAATTGGCGTCGGATGCAGATCACCCGACCACGCCATCAGCCGCTCAAGGATCAATCGGCTGTTCCAGGAAAGTGCCAGTGTTCTGCTATCAGGAGCCCGCTCGCCTTCGGCTCGCGCTTCCAGCACCGCGACGTTTATCCCGATATCGGCAAGCGCAACAGCGGTAGCGCAACCGACCGGCCCCCCTCCGACAATGACGACATCATGAACCGGCGCGGACATGATTCGTTTAGCCGCGCATCAGTGTTTCAATTTCAGCAATTTTCTTGGGAACTTCAGCCGTGATGATTTCGCAGCTGTTCCCGGTGACCACGGCGTCGTCTTCGATGCGCACACCGATATTCCAGAATTGTTCTGCGACATCTTCTGCGGGTCGAATATAACAGCCCGGCTCGACCGTAAGCACCATGCCGGTTTCGAGTTTGCGCCAGGCGCCCTCCCGCTTGTAATCGCCGACGTCGTGAACATCCATCCCAAGCCAGTGCCCGGTGCGATGCATGTAGAACTTCCGGTAGTCTCCTGACTCGATGACGCTGTCGAGCGTTCCCTTGCAAAGTCCGAGGTCAATAAATCCTTGCGCCAGTACCTTCAACGCGGCGCGATGCGGGTCTTCCCACTCGTTGCCGGGCCGCACCTGCTCGATCGCGGCTGCCTGCGCCGCGAGAACCAGTTCGTAGATATCGCGTTGCGGACCGGAAAATGTCCCGCCTACTGGAAACGTGCGCGTGATGTCGGATGCATAACCGTTGAGTTCGCAGCCGGCATCAATCAGTAGCAGATCGCCATCATTCAGCACAGCATTGTTGTCAACATAGTGCAGCACGCATGCATTGGCGCCGCCAGCAACAATGGATGTGTAGGCCGGAGACTGCGAACCACTGCGGCGAAACTCGTGCAGTAATTCGGCTTCCACTTCATATTCTTTCAGGCCGGGCCTGGTGATTTGCATGGCGCGGCAGTGAGCCCGTGCCGAGATCGTTGCCGCCTGCCGCATCGTGTCGAGCTCCGATGCGTCCTTCACCAGTCGCATTTCGTCCAGAATCGAACGGATGTCGTGAATCTGCTCTGGCGCACCAACTCCGTTGCGCCCCTGTCCCCTGACTGTATTGAGCCAGCCTATCACCTGGTTGTCCCATGACGGATCGTTGCCCACCTCGAAAAACATTGCGGTTTGATCTTCCAGAAGCTTTGGTACGAGATCGTCAACTCTCGTGATCGAATAAGCTTCGTCCACTTCAAATGTTTCGCGGGCAGCGTCCGGCCCGTAACGAAATCCATCCCAGGTCTCTCGCTCAAGGTCCTTGTCGCGGCAAAACAGAACTGTTTTTGGTGACGGTTCTGCAATGATGACAAGAATGGCCTCCGGCTCGGGAAACCGGCTCAGGTAGTAAAAATTACTGTCAAACCGGTAGGGGTGATGTGCGTCGCGGTTGCGGATCCGCTCCGGCGCCGTACGCAGCACAGCCACTCCTCCTCCCATGGTTTTGGCCAGCCGCTTTCGGCGTTCGATATGGTTCTGATTCATCTGGATTTGCGTTTGAAGTTTTGGGTGCAAAGTCGACTGGAGGAATTATAAGCGGCGCGTGTCACGGTCAGCGTTGGGTAGCGAGCTGCATCAAGGCGGCAAGCTCGGCGGCATTGTCGCCGCCTGATTCCCCGAGAGCGGCGATGACATTGCGCCGATCGGCCATTGGCCGGTTCTGGGAAAGCTTGAACTTGCCTTCCATACGCGTGATGCGAGCTTCGAATGCGACGATGCCCTCGAGCATCTTGCTCAGGTAATCGGTCGGCAAGTCCATCGGCCACGGTGTTTGACGCGATGATTCATGCTCAGCGACCAGTCTTTGCAGCATTGACACGACCTCTTCGCGGTTTTCCACGATGGTGGGAAGCGCATGCACGTGTACCACCGCATAGTTCCAGGTAGGCACGCTCGGGAGTTCGTTGGCGTACCAATCGGGAGAAACATAGTGGTGCGGACCGTGAAAGATAAAGAGCAGCTCCTGATCACTTGTGAAATCGCGCCACAGCGGGTTGGCCCGGGCGACATGGCACTGCAGGCATTGACCGGCCTCGTCGATCAGAACCGGAACATGCGTTACGACTGGATCGTTTCCCTTGCCAGACACGAGCGTTGCAAAGTTGTTTTTCCGGATCAACTGCCGCAACGTTGTTTGATCCGTTTCGGTGAAATGTTTCGGTGCGTAAATCACGGCTGTTCTTGCTTCAGGTATTCGTTGAGGGCATCCAGACGCCCGGGCGTACCCACATCGGTCCAGGCGCCATGGTAGTGCTCCCCCGTCACTCTGCCTGCCAGTGCTTCGGCCTTGAGCAGAGGGGCCAGTGGCTGTTTCTGGCCCACCGATACGGATGCAAACATGGCCCTGTGATAAGCCGCGAGCCCGCTAAACGTCAATTTATTTGTGTTCGCCGGTGCCACTTTCGTGTCGTCCAGAGCGAAGTCACCGGACGGGTTATGCGCTGGATTATCTACCAGCACCAGATGCGCGATGTTTCGAGGGTCATCTGCAAGACGTTGGGCTGCGGTCTTCAGGTTGGCGTAATCGTATTCGGAATAAACGTCGCAGTTGGCAACTGCGAATGTGTCGGAGTCGATCAGATCAAGGGCGTTTGCGATGCCACCGGCCGTTTCCAGCGCCTTGTGTTCAGGAGAATAGGAGACGGCGATGCCCCAGCGGCTACCGTTGCCGACTGCGGCCACAATTTGTTCTCCGAGGTGAGCATGATTGACAATGATCCGCTCGAACCCGGCGGCAGCAAATTTTTGAATGTGGCGCTCGATCAGTGACTGGCCACCGGCTTCAAGCAAGGGCTTCGGTGTGCGGTCTGTCAGGGGACGCATGCGTTCGCCGCGTCCGGCGGCGAGCAACATGGCGGTCGTGACTCCGGCGTGCATATTGATGGCTATGGCCTGATCCGGGGCGTTCGTTGTTCCAGCGCGTCGAACAGACCTCCTAGCGGTGCAAGCGCAGAATACCGCTGGGTTACCGTGCGAATGTAGGTGACGAACCGGTCTGCATCTTCCAGGTATGCCGGTTTGCCGTCACGGTAGCGAATGCGCGCAAAAATCCCGAGCACTTTGAGATGTCGCTGCAGTCCCATCCACTCGAATTCGCGATAGAACTCTCCGAAATCAGACCTGACCGGCAATTTCACCTTGCGCGCTTTTTCCCAATAACGTACCACCCAGTCCAGTACCCGTTGTTCATCCCAACTAATAAAAGCATCGCGAAACAATGAAACGACATCATAGGAAACGGGGCCGTACACTGCGTCCTGAAAATCCAGTATCCCGGGATTGGGCTCACATACCATCAGGTTGCGAGGCATAAAGTCACGATGGACATAGGTCAGGGGCTGCGCCAGGTTATCCTGGATGATGAGGTCGAACATTCGCTGCATGGTTTCTTGCTGGCTTGAATCAAGTTGCACGCCAAGATGCGTCGATACGTACCATTCCGGGAACAAGGCAAGCTCCCTGCGCAGCAGCGCTTCATCGTATGGCGGTAAAACATTGTCACGGCTGGCAAGTTGCCATTGCACCAGCGCGCTGGTGGCAGCGTCAAACAGGGTGTCAGCTGTCGCGTCGTCGAGAGCCTCCAGGTATGTTGTTTTTCCGAGATCCGATAGCAGCAGGAATCCCTGCTCCAGATCGGAAGCGATCACGGTTGGAACATTCAGGCCGCAGTCTGCCATCAAGCGAGCGACCTTGACAAAGGGCGCGCTGTTTTCCAGTGACGGGGGCGCATCCATGACGATTCGGGTTGAACCGTCTTCATAGCCAACGCGAAAATAGCGCCGGAAGCTGGCATCAGCCGACGCCGGGGATAGTGAAAAGCGTTTGCCCCCAGAGTGAGATTCCAGCCAGCGTGTAAGAGAGTTGAATCGTTCCAACGTAAGGTTGTGGATTGACGGTATTATTCGGTTGGATTCTAGCACTTGGGTATGGTTCTCCGCGGTCGATGCAGCATAAGAAGCCAGGGCATCACAAGTTTTTGTGCATAGTCTTGCTGTCGAGCCTGGTTCCGCATGCGGGATACGCGCAGGAACTGGGCTTGAAAATGCAGCAGGAGTTGCTGCCGACCGCGCAGGCAGGTGAAGAGGCGCCCTTATTCATCGAAGCCGACCGTATTCGGGGAAGGCAGGATCGCGAACTTGAAGCGATGGGTAATGTCCGTCTACGGCGCACCGGGGAGGCGATCTTCGCTGATCACCTCCGTTATGTTTTTGCAGATGACGAAGTCACTGCGGACGGAAATCTAAGGTTTGAAAGAGACGGCGTCGTCGTCACTGGCGAGGGGCTGCGCTACAACCTTGCAGACTCAACCGGCGAAATGACCGAGGTTGAGTACTTTCTGCTTGAGGCCGAAGCACACGGCAAGGCCAGCCGCCTGATCTCGAAGAGTCGCAACAACGCCAGGGTGGAAGACGCCACTTACACAAATTGTGAGGTGGGCGACGAAGACTGGTACATGCGCGCCAACACGATTGATCTGGACCGTGCGCGCGATCTGGGTGTGGCACGGAATGCGTCCGTCGTTTTCAAAGGGGTGCCGATTCTGTACTCACCCTACCTGGATTTTTCATTGAGCGGCAGTCGCAAGAGTGGCGTCCTGCCGCCTTCGATCGGGCAGACTCAACAGAGCGGATTCGAAGTGACGCTGCCTTATTATTTCAACCTGGCCCCCAATTACGATGCGACGCTGTCGCCACGCTACATGACCCGGCGCGGCTTGATGGTTGGCGGCGAATTTCGCTACCTGAAGCCAACCCTGAATGGTGATGTGCGCGCGCAGTACATGGAGAACGACCGGCAACGCGAAGAGTCCCGTTACGCCTACGCGGTCCGCCACAATCAGACAATCGGAGAGAAAACGACCGGTTACGTAAACGTTATTGGCGTCTCCGATGACTTTTACTTTACCGATCTGAGTAACCAGATCGCGGCGACGTCACTGACCAACCTGCCGCGCGAGGCTGGTTTGAACTACAACGGGGACTGGTGGAATGTAGGGGCTCGCGTGCAGGACTTCCAGACACTGCAAGATCCCCTTGCGCCAGTTACCCCGCCATACGCACGGCTGCCGCAAATCACGCTTGCAGGCGGGCGACCGACGCCACTGGGAGTCGATGTGAATCTGCTGGGGGAGCTGGTCGATTTCGAGCATCCCACTCTGGTCACCGCTCGCCGCGACACGCTTTATCCGAGTTTCAGCTTGCCGTTGCGGACGTCGTTCCTGTACGTGACGCCCAAGATCGGCTACCACTATACCCGCTACACATACGACGACGACTCGCAGCCCGATCAGACGCGTGAGTTGCCGATTTTCAGTCTGGACAGCGGAGTGGTTTTCGAGCGCGACACCAGCATTTACGGCAGTCAGGTCACCCAGACGCTGGAGCCGCGTCTTTACTACGTCTACATCCCCTACGTCGATCAGGATGCGATACCGATTTTTGACACTGCCGAATCCGATTTCAATCTGGCTCAGATTTTTACCGAGAATCAGTTTACCGGCGGCGACCGGATCAATGACGCCGACCAGTTGACGGGGGCTGTCACCAGCAGGTTGATTGACCCGCGAACCGGTAACGAGCTCATGCGGTTTGTTGTTGCCCAGCGATATTATTTTTCTGATCAGTTGGTAACGCTGGATTCGCCGCCGCGAGATGCCAATCGCACTGATGTGTTGCTGGGCGCGGGCGGTACCATCACGGCAGCATGGAGATTCGACACTCTTTTCCAGTACGGTACGATCGATAATCAGTTCGAGCGCAGTAATCTTGCGGTGCAATATCGCCCGGAGCGCGGAAAAGTGGTGAACGCGGCATACCGGTTCACGCGCGAGCAGCAGGAGCAGGTCGATCTGTCGACGCAATGGCCGCTGACTTCGAATTGGTCAGGGCTGGCGCGCTGGAACTACTCGCTCGAGTCCGACAAGATACTCGAGGGGTTGGTTGGGCTCGAGTACAATGCCGGCTGCTGGACGACGCGCCTGGTAGCGCATCACTTCGTGACCGGTGTTGACGAGTACTCGACTTCGTTCTTCCTGCAACTGGAGCTGAGCGGAGTGTCGTCTCTCGGACTCAACCCGCTGGACACGCTAAGGTCAAACATCCGTGGTTATACGGAATCCGACTAGAACGTCAGTCGCATTAGCGCTGATGCCCCTTGGGCCGGAACAATTGCGATGATAGCGCGTCTATCCTGGTTTCGAACATGCTGATTCTTGCTGTTTCACTATATCGACAAATGAAGCGTATCGGGTTGTTTGCCATCTTGATGGTGGCCGCCATGGGTGCGGTAGCCCAGGTAGATGATGATTCGGGAGCAAGTGATCTTTTGCTTGACCGGGTTGTTGCGCTGGTCAACGATGCGGTCATTACCCAGTTGGAACTGGACGCAGAAGTGCGTTTCGCGGTTGTTCAGTTGCGGCGCCAGGGCACACCGTTGCCACAGCAGTCGACGCTTGAACGCCAGGTGCTCGAACGCATGATCATTACGCGCATCCTTGAACTGGAAGCCAGTCAGACGGGAATACGCGTCAGTGACAGTCAGCTCAATCAGGCGCTTGAACGAATGGCGGCCGAGAACAGCATGACGCGCGACCAGTTTCAGGAGGCGATGCAAGCGGATGGACTTGATTTTATCCGGTTCCGTGAAAAAATCCGCGGAGAAATCCAGATTGCGCGTCTGAAGGAACGCGAGGTTGATAACAGGATAAACATCAGCCAGGCGGAGATTGACAGCTACCTTCGTAACGAGGAAGCCAAAGGCGTTGAGGAAAAGAGCGACGAGTATTTGGTCGCGCACATTCTTTTGCTCGTTCCTGAAGGCGCGAATGCTGAGGAAATCCGGCTTAAGCGGGACGTAGCCGCCGACGCGATCTCCAGACTTGAGGGCGGTGCAGACTTCCGCCAAGTGGCAGCAGGCGTATCCGATGCGGCTGATGCACTGGAAGGCGGCATGCTTGGCTGGCGAACCGCGGCGCGCTTGCCCGAGTTGTTCCTGGACGCGGTGTCGAGCATGCGGATTGGCGAAGTCAGTGACGTCTTGCGTAGCGCCAACGGATTCCACATTGTCAAGCTTGTCGATAAGCGAGGCAACGACACGCCGATTATTGTCCAGCAGACGCACGCGCAGCATATCCTGATACGTCTGAACGAAATTGTGTCCGAGGGCGACGCACTCCAACGGCTTAGCGGCTTGAAGCAGCGCCTTGAACTGGGTGGCGAAGACTTCGCCGAGCTTGCCAGGCAGCATTCCGATGACGCCAGTGCCGCCAAGGGTGGTGATTTGGGTTGGCTTTCCCCTGGCGAGACGGTGCCGGAGTTTGAGCGGGCAATGGATGCATTGCAACCGGGGCAGGTCAGTGGTCCCGTTCGGTCGCCTTTCGGTTTCCATCTGATCAAGGTACTCGAACGTCGTGATGAAGATCTGTCGGAGGAGCGTCAGCGAGTCATGGCTCGCCAGGCGATTCGCTTGCGAAAATCCGACGCGGCCTACCAGGATTGGGTCAGGCAGCAACGCGACAAGGCGTATGTCGAGTATCGTCTCGAGGAGAGTTGATTCGTCGAAGTCGGGGCTGATGGTTGCGCGGTGGTACCCATGAACCATCGCGCGCGCCGGCGCTTCAGTCAGAATTTTCTGGTGGACCGCGCATACATAGACCGTATTGTTAGCGCCGTTGCACCATCCCGGGACGACCATATCGTGGAAATCGGCCCTGGACTGGGCGCGCTGACAGAACCGTTGCTCGATGCTGCATGCCGGATCGATGTGATTGAAGTTGACCGGGATGCGGCACGTGTACTTGAAGGGCGATTCCCGGGCCGGAATCTGACCGTTCATTGCACGGATTTCCTGACTTTTGATCTGGCGTCAGTCGGAACGGATCTGCGTGTTGTCGGCAACCTCCCGTACCACATCTCGACTCCTATTCTGTTCGCGGTCGATCGATGCCGTGATCGGGTCAGGGATTGCACCTTCATGCTTCAGAAAGAGGTTGTTGACCGGATGATTGCGGCTCCGGCAAGCCGTGACTATGGCCGGTTGAGCGTGATGTTGCAGTGCCACTGGCGAATTGAGCGGTTATTTGATGTTCCGCCCACGGTGTTTCGTCCACAGCCCAAAGTCTGGTCATCCGTGGTGTGCATGCAGCCCGCCCGCACGGTCAGCGTCTCTGATGCGGGCCTGTTCTATCGTATTGTCGAGGCTGCGTTCTCAAAGCGTCGCAAAACGCTTCGCAACGCGTTGCGAGAAATACTGACCGATGCAGACTTTGAGGCGTCGGGGATTGATCCTGGCAGGCGCGGCGAGACGCTGTCTGTTGCCGAATTTGCGATGCTTGCCGATCATGCCGGCAAACGTTTCACTTCTTCTTCTGGATGAATTCGATCTTGTACCCGTCCGGATCTTCGACAAAGGCGATCACAGTGGTGCCGTGTTTCATGGGGCCGGCTTCGCGGGAGACTTTGCCGCCACGAGCTTTCACCGCATCACAAGCCTTGTAGGCGTCTTCGACCTCGATCGCAATGTGTCCGTATCCACTTCCCAGGTCATATCCGGGCGTGTCCCAGTTATGTGTCAGCTCCAGAACCGACGCGTCGCTTTCATCTTCATAGCCTACAAACGCGAGTGTGAATCGTCCGTCAGGATAATCTGACTGCCTAAGCAGGCGCATTCCGAGCACTTCTGTATAGAACTCGACCGATTGCTTCAGATCGCCGACGCGGAGCATCGTATGGAGAATTCGCATGTTTGGTCCCCGTTAAATTTCAACCAGTTCAAAGTCGTCTTTGCGAGCGCCGCATTCCGGGCATACCCAGTTAATCGGTACGTCTTCCCAGCGGGTGCCGGGCTGAATACCTTCGTCGGGTACGCCTGCAGCTTCATCGTAAATGAAGCCGCAGATCAGGCACATGTAAGTCTTGTATTCGGTGTTTTCGGTGGAGGTCATTGTTCCGATTCTTTTCAGATAGAATTGCATTTTAAATCAATCGCGCATTCCCATCCTCGTGGCTGACACACCGCCGATAGTCCTGTCCTTTGCGGCAAGTGATCCAAGCGGCGGTGCGGGAATCCAGGCCGACTTGATGACCCTTGCCAGCCTCGGGTGTCACCCACTGAGCGTCATTACCGCCTTGACTGTTCAGGACACGATGGGGGTAGAGGACACGCTCGCAATCGATGCGGACTGGGTTGCCGACCAGGCGCGTTGTGTTCTCGAAGATGTATCGGTCGGCGCCTTCAAGGTCGGTCTGATCGGCAGCGTTGAAGTTGCTGCTGCCATCGCGGAGATTGTAGCTGATTACCCTGATGTGCCACTGGTTCTCGACCCGGTGCTGGCTTCCGGGCGCGGAGACGAGCTTGCATCTGAGAATGTCATCGCTGCAATGTGCGAGCTGTTGCTACCGCAAACAACGGTGCTTACGCCTAATAGCCACGAAGCAAGGCGCCTGGCAACTGAAGACAGCGAAGAGGAGGAGGCGGATCTGACTTTGGACGAGTGTGCCGCCGCTTTGCTGAGCATGGGGTCGGAGTACGTGCTGGTGACCGGCACACACGAGAATACAGCTGACGTGAGCAACCTGCTTTTTGCCACAGGCGGGTTGGTCCGAACCGACCGCTGGCAGCGTTTGCCAGGTTCGTATCACGGCTCCGGATGTACCCTGGCCGCCGCTATTGCTGCGAATATTGCCCATGGACTCGATGTTCCAGAAGCGGTCCATAGCGCCCAGGAATACACTTGGCAGACCCTCAGGTTCGCTTACCGGGCCGGCATGGGGCAGCTGGTTCCCGACCGGTTTTTCTGGGCGCGTGATGACGAGGAGGCCGATGAAGGGCAGTCCGATTAGGGGAATCTATGCGATCACACCGGAAATGGGACACACTGCCGCGCTACTGGAGAAAGTAAACGCGGCCCTTGTCGGAGGGGTCAGGCTTTTTCAGTATCGAAACAAATCTGCTTCGAGCGAATTGCGCCGCCGGCAATGCAATGCATTACTCGCAGTAGTGAGAGATTTCGACGGTACATTGATTGTCAATGACGATTACCGCCTTGCGCTGGACATCGGAGCCGATGGCGTGCATTTGGGAAAAGATGACGGGCGTATCGAGGATGCCCGGGCTGGGCTGGGGGCGGACGGAATTATCGGGGTTTCCTGTTACAACGATCTCGACAGAGCGACGACATTGCAGGCTGCCGGCGCCGACTACGTCGCGTTCGGAAGTTTTTTTCCGTCGCAGACGAAACCTGCGGCGGTTAAGGCTCCTGCCGAGCTTTTGTCTTGCGCGAAATCGCGGTTGAAGGTGCCTGTCGTAGCGATTGGCGGCATTGACAAGAACAATGCGCGGGCGCTGGTCGAATCTGGCGCTGATGCCGTGGCGATCTTGAGTTCGCTCTTTTGCGTTGATGACGTTGAGCGGCGAGCGCAGGAATTGGTGGGAGTAATGGCGAAGCAAGGCGCTTGAATTCAAACATAGGATCGAGGCATGTCCAGCAGCAATCAAAAGACATTTGAAAGAGCCACCCGGCTTATTCCGGGCGGAGTTAATTCACCGGTACGCGCATTTGGTGCGGTGGGAGGTGTCCCACCCATCATAGCAAGCGGCTCGGGTGCGCGGATTCGAGACATTGAAGGAAAGGAATACATTGATTACGTTGGTTCATGGGGGCCGCTGATTCTCGGGCATGCGCACCCAGAGGTGCTGGAAGCGGTTCTGGCTGCTGCCCGGCGCGGGCTGAGTTTCGGCGCACCGACTGAATCGGAAGTGGAGATGGCAGAGTTAATCACCGGCACGCTCCCATCAGTCGAACAAGTGCGCCTGGTCAGTTCCGGTACCGAGGCAACGATGACCGCCATTCGGCTTGCTCGTGGTTTCACCGGGCGCTCGAAGATCGTGAAGTTCGAAGGCTGCTATCACGGTCATGTGGATGCCTTGCTGGTCAAGGCTGGCTCCGGAGCGTTGACTCTCGGGCAGCCCAGTTCGGCCGGGATTCCGCCGGAAGTTACCGCTCACACACTGGTGCTTGACTACAACGACAGTGAGATGCTCGAGGATGTGTTCCGCGACAACGGTGCAGAGATCGCAGCGGTCATTGTTGAGCCGATTGCGGGCAACATGAACCTGGTGAAGGCAGAACCTGAGTTTCTTCGGACGATGCGTGACCTTTGCACACGCCATGGTGCCGTGCTGATTTTCGATGAGGTGATGACCGGCTTCAGGGTGGGTTTACAGGGCGCACAGGGTATTTATGGCGTTACGCCCGACGTCACTACGCTTGGCAAGGTGATTGGGGGCGGTATGCCGGTTGGTGCGTTTGGCGGTCGGCGCGACATCATGCAAAAAATAGCGCCGACGGGGCCGGTGTATCAGGCTGGAACCTTGTCGGGGAACCCGGTTGCTGTAGCCGCCGGCCTCGCAACGCTCAGACTTGTGAGCGCTCCAGGGTTCTTCGACAGTCTTTCGTCGAGAACGAAGCAGCTTGTAGAAGGATTGTCTCAGCTTGGGAGGGAGGCGAATCAGGCGTGCAGCGCCCAATCTGTTGGCGGCATGTTCGGTTTTTATTTTCGTGCGCAGGTGCCGCAGACTTTCTCTCAGGTTATGGAATGTGATCGGGACAAATTCAACCGTTTCTTCCATGCCATGCTTGATCTCGGGGTGGCCATGGCCCCCTCCGCTTTTGAGGCAGGATTCGTGTCTTCAGCCCACGGCGAGCGCGAAGTGGGCCAGACACTGGATGCAGCCCGGGAGGCATTTGGCCTGATTTCGTAGACCGGCCAGCCGTTTAGCGCAAGCCGGCGATGTATTCTGCGAGGGCCTTGATTTCTTCGTCGCTGAGTCGCGACGCCACCATGCGCATCATGCTGTTGCTATCGTTGTTACGGGCGCCCGAGCGGAAGGCGCGCAGTTGCGTCACGGTGTACTCGGAATGTTGTCCCGAAACACGGGGATAGACTGGGGGAATGCCGGCGCCATCTGGTGCGTGGCAGGCTGAACATGCAGCGATTCCCTTCTCCGGGACGCCGCCGCGGTAGAGTTGCTGACCCTGGGCCACCAGATCCATATTGCTTGCCGATGCATCTTTCGCTTGCTGGCCGGCGTAATAGCTGGCGAGATTGCGCATGTCTTCGTCAGACAGATTCGCAACCATGCCTGCCATGATTGCATTGGCACGAGCGCCTGACTTGAACTCGGTTAATTGTTTATACAGGTACTCCGGATGCTGGCCCGCCAGATTTGCGTTAGCCGCTATTGGGCTGTTCCCATCCATTCCGTGGCAAACTGCACAGACTTGGTTGGCTATTTGCTGACCCGCTTTACTGTCGCCGAAGTCGCGAGGCCCTGTTTTCGGGGTATCGGCTTGCGCGCCGAGAGTCGTGCCACTTATAGCCAACAACATTAGTAATGAAATCAACCGCATCATCTGTGCAAGCTCCCAAATTGGTTTCGGGCCTTCGCCGGGGCCACGTACAACCCGTAATTGTAGCTGAAGCGTCGCTGTGACTTCGTTATTGCTCCAGGCGGTGTTTCAGCAATCGGCGGAAAAGCTGGACCAGTTGCCCCCGGATAGTGTTTGCGAAGTCGCATTTGCGGGTCGTTCCAATGCCGGCAAGTCGAGCGCACTGAATGCGTTGACGGGCAGGCGCAGGCTTGCGCATGTCAGCAAGACTCCAGGCCGGACGCGCCTGATCAATTTTTTTACGGTCGAAAGCGGCAGTTATCTGGTTGATCTTCCGGGTTACGGCTATGCACAAGTGCCCGGGGACATGAGGCGGCACTGGGCCCGTCTGTTGACAGGTTACCTGAACGAGCGGCGGCAGATTTGTGGTCTGGTGGTGGTGATGGATGCACGCCACCCAATGACGCCGCTCGACCGGCAGCTACTGGACTGGTTCGCTGCGACAGGCAAGCCTGTGCACGTATTGCTCACCAAGGCGGACAAGCTGTCCCGATCGCAGGCGGGCGCGCAGTTGCAAAAAGTCCAGGCGACACTGCGCAAGGAGTTCGCGGGCTGTTCCGTTCAACTGTTTTCCAGCAGCAACAAACTTGGCGTAGAGGACGCTCAGCAGATCATTTGCCAATGGTTATCTGCGGGGGGCTGATCGGGAAGCGGGAAAAAAGAACCCCGGGCTGCGCATACGCACGCCCGAGGCAAGGACATGCCTTACCATTGATAAGGCACCCGCTCAGGGAGGAGAGGCGGGAGACATGACGTCTGCTCAATCCGAGTCATGCGGTGCGGGAAAGTTCCGTACGCGACTGCGGTCAATTGTCGCCCTGACAGATAACTATCTGTAATAGATAAATATAAAATCGATCAAGGACAGAAGATGAACGTATTTGGGAGGTTTCCCACGCGAAGAATGCGCCGCAACCGGCGCAATGATTTTTCGAGACGCCTGGTGCGGGAACACGTGCTCACGCCGGATGATTTGATCTACCCGGTTTTCGTTATTGACGGCAATAACAGACGTGAGCCTGTCGCATCGATGCCGGGCGTCGAGCGCGTAACGCCGGATTTGTTGCTCGCAGTCGCCGAACGATGCATGGAGCTCGGGGTTCCCGCAATCGCCCTGTTTCCAGTCGTGGATCAGGGCCTGAAAACTCCGCTTGCGGAAGAGGCCAGCAACGAGAACGGGCTGGTACCGAAAACGATCCGCCTGATCAAGTCACGTTTTCCGGAGCTTGGAATTATTACCGACGTCGCACTCGATCCCTATACCAGCCATGGTCAGGACGGGTTGATCGACTCGACTGGCTACGTGTTGAACGATGAAACGGTGGAGGTTCTGGTCAAACAGGCCTTGAGTCATGCCGAGGCTGGTGTCGATATGGTGGCACCGTCTGACATGATGGATGGTCGTGTGGGGGCGATACGGGCAGCGCTCGATGCGGATGCCCGCGAGCACGTCAGGGTGCTTGCCTATGCTGCGAAGTACGCGTCCGCGTTCTATGGCCCGTTTCGAGATGCGGTCGGGTCATCGGGAAATCTCGGCAAGAGTAGCAAGGAGACCTATCAGGTTGACCCCGCGAACTCAGACGAGGCACTCTGGGAAGTGGGGCTTGATCTGGCTGAGGGTGCAGATATGGTCATGGTCAAGCCAGGTATGCCGTATCTGGATATCGTGCGCCGTGTGAAATCCGAATTCATGGTTCCAACTTTTGTCTATCAGGTCAGTGGTGAGTTTGCGATGCTCAAGGCGGCCTTCGAGCGGGGCTGGCTCGATGAGGACCGTTGTGTTCTGGAGTCGTTGGTTGCTTTCAAGCGGGCGGGGGCCGATGCCGTGCTCACCTACTTTGCCCTGGATGCTGCCGAGCGGCTTCAGGGACGGCGATAGCCTGTTGTTGTAGAGGCCAACTCACGAGTGGGTAGAGTTTCGTATTGGCTATTGATTTTGCATTGATCGGGATATGCGCCGCATCTCCGTGGAGCGAGTTTTAAGGCGCGCGTTTCGCGAGCGCTTTTCTACGTTCGGAAGCTTGCCTGGCCAAGCTGCTACGCCATGCCTTCGCTGTCTGGATTTTTCTGGCCCCTGGCCGCAGACAATGCTTTTAGTCCGGCATGGCGAAAGGGCTTGCCACGTGGCGTGCTGCGCAAGCTGAGTCGCAAATCGATCGGGGTGAATATCGAGATGCTGAATTCAGCATCTTCCGTTGTAACGACGAAGACTGGAATGGTCTGTTGCTCGCTGCCGCGATAGATACGCCTTTGCCCGGGTTGGTAGTCGAGTCCGTTATTCAGCAAGAACAGCTCGACGTCCTTCCCGCTATCAGTAAACAAATGCAGATCGATGCCGCAGTAGCGCCCGACGTGGCCATTCAGTACTGCGCCTGACAGTTGCGGATTGAACCGCTTCAGATCGCGCATCATATCCAGCGCGTGCTTGCGAAGATGTGCCAGCCGCAGCTCGGCCTCGTCCGCCTGGTACAGCTGCTGATAAGCCTCAAGAGCGGCTTCGACTTCTTCGTTGGTTGGCAAATTGCGCGTTTCCGCAGCGCCGATCTGGCGCGCGGCTTTGCGCTTGGCCAGCGCAAAATCGTCGATACCGTCCACCGAAATCAGGCGCGCTGCAACATCTGCAATCCGCAGACGAGTGTTGCGGCTAGACGCGTGATCCCGGGGCATACGACTCAATACAACTGATCGCTGATTTCCTCATTTGGTCTCGGTGGCTGAGCCCCAAACAGAAAGCCTGCACCCGGCTCCGGTGGCACGTTTTCATGGTAGAAATATTCGATCATCTGGTTAGATGCGCTTGGGTCGCGTAGCCCCGTTTCCGGATTGATTGCGACCGCCACGACGCCTTCCGGAGCAATGGGAAGTTCTTCGGGCTGTTCCTCAAGCGCTGTTGCCATATAGGACATCCACATCGGCAGTGCGGTTTTCGAGCCTGTTTCATATTCGCCAAGTGAGCTGGGGATGTCATGGCCTACCCAGGCCACTCCGACGAGGTGTCGTTGAAAACCGGCAAACCAGGCGTCGACCTGATCATTGGTTGTTCCGGTCTTGCCGGCAAGGTCGACGCGCCCGAGCGACATGGCCCGCGCTCCCGTTCCACCGCGTATGACGTCCTGCATCATGTTGAACAGGATGAATGCGTTTCGCGGATCGATGACGCGCTCCGCGTTTTCCCCGGCAATCAGCGGCGCGGCAGACCCGAGAATGTTGCCTTGCCGGTCTTCGATGCGTTCAATGAAATACGGCGTGACGTGAAAACCCCCGTTTGCGAATACGGCGTAGCCCATCGCAAGCTCCAAAGGCGTGACGGAACCAGCTCCGAGGGCCATTGTCAGGTAGGCGGGGTGCCTGCGTTTATCGAATCCGAAACGGCTGATATATTCCTGTGCGTATTTCGGTGTAATGGCTTGCAGTATCCGTATTGAGACCAGATTCTTCGATTTGGTCAGAGCGGTGCGCATCCGAACCGGGCCGGAAAATCCGCCATCAAAATTCTTCGGTTCCCAGGGGATTGCACCGGTTTCGCTGGCGTCGATGACAATCGGCGCGTCGTTGATGATGGTTGCCGGGGTAAAACCTTTTTCCAGCGCTGCGGAGTAAATGAAGGGTTTGAAGCTTGAGCCGGGCTGACGCCTTGCCTGAGTGACATGGTTATACTTGTTTCGATCAAAATCAAAGCCGCCAACCAGTGATCGAATTGCACCGCTATCCGCGTCCAGCGAAACGAAAGCACCTTCCACTTTCGGCAGCTGGGTGATGCTCCATCCCGCCTTCTTGTCGTTTCTCACCCTGATCAGGGCGCCACGCTTGACTCTTGTCTTTGGCGGTGAGGCTTTGCCTATCATTGGTTCCGCGAACGCCAGTCCGGCACCGACGATAGTGATGCGCTCCCCTCCTTTTCGATAGGCGCTGAGAGACTTGTTCGAAATATCCAGAACGATTGCCGGAAAAATGTCATCGCTTTGTGATTCGTCCTGCAATGCGTCTTCGAGTTGCTCGTCGGAAACGTCTTTCGGCAGATCGAAATACCCCTCCGCGCCACGATAGCCCTGGCGCTCATCGTATTCGAGCATCCTCTCACGCAGAGCGGAATATGCTGCGTCCTGGTGTACTTTCGAAAGCGTCGTATAGACGCGAAAACCGCGTGTGTACGAGTCTTCTTTATAGGCGTCGAATACGGCTTGCCGGACCATTTCCGAGAAATGCTCTGCGTGGGTAGCGTAGCTGATGCTCTGGGCGGCGATTTCCGTTGGTTCTTCTTCTGCGGTTTTGAACTGCCCGGCGTCGATCTGGCCCAGTTCAAGCATTCTGCGCAATACATAGTGCTGGCGTTGCTTTGCCCTGGACATATTCGCAACCGGGTTATAGCGAGACGGCGCTTTCGGTAGTCCTGCCAGCATGGCGATCTCCGCGATGCTGGCCTCAGCCAGCGGTTTGCCGAAATACACCAGGGAGGCAGCGCCAAACCCATAGGCTCTTTGGCCGAGATAGATCTGATTGATGTAGACCTCGAGAATTCGATCCTTTGTCAGATTGCGTTCGATCTTGAACGCAAGCAGAGCCTCATTGAACTTGCGAGTAAGGGTTTTCTCGGATGTAAGAAAGAAATTTCTGGCCACCTGCATCGTGATCGTGCTGGCACCCTGGCGGGCGCTGCCAGCGGCGAAATTGGCCAGTGCCGCGCGAAGCACGCCGATGTAGTCTACGCCGCCATGCTCGTAAAAACGCTCGTCCTCAGCCGCGATGATCGCCTGTTTCAACTTCTCCGGCGTGTCTTCGATCTTCACGAAGGCCCGCCGCTCTTCTCCGAATTCGCCTATCAGTTCCCCTTCCTTGCTGTAAATCTGAAGCGGGATCTTGGGCTGATAGGCGGCGAGCGCCCCAATAGACGGAAGCCGCGGATAGGCAATAACTGCCGCATAACCGAGCAGGAGAAGTCCGGCTAGGCACAGAGCGGCAAAAGCGATCAGGGGATAAAACCACCAGCGAGAGATCATTTCTACAAAGTGCGGCGACGAGGCGCCATCAGTTTCTACGGCTCCCATTATATATAGCTGTAACGGGTTGCAGGATGGCGAAGGCAGCCTTTTTGCTTTACTTGCAAAAGAGTTGTTGCTAGGGTTTAATGTAAATTATGCGCACTTGTGCCTAAAGGGCCTATGTTCAAAGGAAAAATTCAATTTAACGCCGAGTTTTTTAGTAACTTGGTAAAGCCCAAGTCGCCGCCTTTAATCGGTGTCGATATCAGTTCTTCGTCGGTAAAAATGGTCGAACTATCGAGCACGGGCAAAGGGCCCTATCGGCTCGAGCGCTACACCATCGAACCATTGCCTCATGAGGCCGTGGTTGACGGGAACATCATGAATCTTGAGCAGGTCGGAGAGGCCGTCCTGCGCGCCTGGAAGCGCCTGGGGACACGGATCAAGACTCTGTCCATGGCGGTCCCCTCGGCGGCGGTTATCACCAAAAAGATCGTCCTTGATGCGGGTCAGACCGAGGACGAGATGGAGGGCCAGGTCGAGGCGGAAGCAAACCAGTACATCCCCTTTGCGCTGGAAGAGGTTGATCTCGATTTTCAGGTGCTTGGGCCGGACCCGGAGAATCCCGAGCAGGTGGAGGTCATGCTGGCGGCCGCCCGCAAGGAGAAAGTGGAAGATCGCGTGGCTGTTGCGGAAACCGTTGGGCTCAAGACGATAGTTATGGACATCGATTCATTTGCAGCGCAGAACGCGCTCGAAATGATGATGGCTGATCTTCCGGACGGCGGCCGTGATCAGACGATTGCTTTGGTAGATATTGGCGCATCGATCATGAACATCAATGTTCTACTGAACAACCAATCTGTTTATATGCGCGAGCAGCCATTTGGTGGGCTTCAGCTTACGCAGGAAATCATGCGTACGTTTGGTCTTTCCATGGAAGAGGCCGAAGCTGCAAAACGAAATGGCAATCTTCCGGAAAACTACCAGAGCGATGTGCTGGGGCCGTTTTTGGACACCCTGGCCCTGGAGGTCGTGCGTGCGCTTCAGTTCTTCTTCACGTCGACAGCCTACAGTCAGGTTGATCACCTCTTCCTGTCCGGCGGCACTGCCAGCATTCCGGATCTGGCGGACGTGGTGGCGGAGAGAACTCAGGTTAATACCCTGATTGCCAATCCATTTGCAGGCATGGAGATTCCCGGGCGCATAAAGCAAGGTCAGCTTCTGATTGACGCACCATCATTGCTGGTGGGCTGCGGTCTGGCGCTGCGGAGGTTTGACGCATGATACCTATTAACTTATTACCGTACCGGGCGGAGCGCCGCAAGCAGCTACAGAAGCAATTCATCACGTTGGCCGCATTGACGGCGGTGATCGGTGGCATTGTCTGGTTTCTCGGCCACTCTTTTCTCGAAAACCGGATCGGCGAACAGAATCAGCGCAACACCTATCTTGAGACCAAGATTTCGGAGCTAGACAAGAAGATAGCCGAGATCAAGAAGCTCAAGGTGCAGACACAGGCTTTGTTGGCGCGTAAACGCGTCGTTGAAACGCTGCAAAGCAATCGAACCGAAAGTGTGCGCTTGCTTGATCAGCTGGTACGCCAATTGCCAGATGGTGTGCATTTGAAATCGATAAAGCAGACCGGCAAAAACGTCAGTGTGATCGGCTTAGCCACCTCGAATGCAAGGGTGTCGACGCTGATGCGGAACTTCGACGCCTCGCCCTGGCTCGAGGAGCCAAAGCTGGTCCAGATCAAGGCCGCCAAGGTGGGGAATGTAACCCTGAATGAATTTAGTCTGACCGTCCAGCTTGCCCGCCCTGAAGAAGAGGGTTCGGGCACGGCAAAGGCCGGACGCAAAAAGTCATAAGGCGCCACACATATGACACTTGACGATATCCGGAGGCTTGACCCGAGCGAGATCGGCTCCTGGCCAATCCTGCCAAAGATGGTTGCCTTGCTAGTCCTTCTGGTGGCAGTGATTTTTGGTGGCTACTGGTTCGACTGGCGTAACCAGGTCCAGGAACTGGACGCATCGCGCCAGAAAGAGCAGCAGTTGAGAACCAGTTTTCTCGGAAAACAAAAGCAGGCGGTAAACCTGGATGCCTATCGTGAGCAATTGGCTACGATCGAGCAGGAGTTTGGCGAAATGCTTAAACAGCTGCCGAACAAATCCGAAATGGAAGGTTTGCTGACTGATATCAATCAGGCCGGGTTGGGACGGGGGCTGCAATTTGTGCTGTTCAAGCCGGCCCAGAGCGAAACGCGATCCGAGTTCTACGCTGAATTGCCGATCGGCATCAAGTTAAAGGGCAATTACCACGACATGGGTGCGTTTGCCAGCGATGTCGCACAGTTACCGCGCATCGTTACGCTTAGCAATATTTCGCTCAAGAAGGACAAGGGAGGCGGCCTCGAAATGGACGCAACCGCGCGTACTTATCGATACCTCGACGAGTCCGAGATCGCCGCACAGCGTAAAGCGGCGCGTGATGACAAGAAGGGACGCAAGCGGTGAAACGGCAAGTTTTCCTGACAATCTGCTGCGTGGCCACCGTTTTTCTGAATGGATGTGGCAGTGGCGAGTTTGAAGATCTCAACCGCTTTGTGGAAGAGTCCAAAGAGGGGCTGCGAGGCCGCGTGGAGCCGCTGCCCGAAATCAAGCAATTTGAGGCGTTCGCCTATAGTGCGTTCGACCTGTCGGATCCATTTCAACCCAGGAACACCGATGTTGCCGGACAGAATCCAGCGGGTGGCGGTCCGGCGCCGGATATGAACCGGCGAAAGGAAACGCTGGAAGCGTTTCCGCTCGAGAGTTTGAAGATGGTCGGAACGCTAGAGCAACAACGTGTGCGCTACGCGCTAATCAGGACGCCAGACAAGAATCTCTACAGGGCCAAGGTTGGAAATTACATGGGCCAGAATTTTGGAATTGTGACGACGATCAGCGAAACCGTAATCTCGCTGAAAGAGGTTATCCAGGACCCGGCTAACGGCGGCTGGAATGAGCGAACCGCCAGCCTGCAATTGCTGGAGCAATAGGAGCAAAATGAATATGTTACGCACAAGAATGCTGCGCACCTTGTGGCTGCTGGCCGGCACACTGTTGGCGACGCAAGCTGCATGGGGTCAGGAGCCGGTAACCTCCAACGCAATCGAGTCGCTCGAAGTGTCGTCGCAGTCTGGCAAGGTGGTCGTCAGGATGTCTCTAACGCAACCTATTGCCGATGAACCGGTCAGCTTTACTTTGAGCAATCCGCCACGGATCGCACTGGATTTTGCGGACACCTCGAATGCGCTGGGCCGCAACGTGCAGGACATTGGGCAGGGAGAGCTGAGATCAATCCGGCTCGGTCAGTCAGGCGGTCGTACCCGTGTCATTTTCAGCATGGCGTCGATGGTCGGATATGTGACCCGGGTTCAGGGGCAGACGGTCGAGATCGTGCTGGATACGGCCGTAACGACGGCGGTATCGCAGGGCGAGGATGAGATGGTCGTCGCGGCCGAAGGCGAGTCCGCTGCTGCATACAGCATTCGCGATGTTCACTTCCAGCGTGGTCGCGATGGAGAGGCAAAGATCATTGTCGATATGTCGGATAGCTCCACCGATATCGACTTGCGGCGCGAAGGACGCAAGATTCTTATTGACTTCACCGACACGCAACTCCCGCCGGCGTTGGAGCGGCGCTATGACGTCACTGATTTTGGCACGCTTGTAAACGGGTTCGATGTTGAGGCGATAGGTACGTCTACGCGCTTGACGGTGATGCCGAGCGGGAAGTGGGAACAGGCAGCGTATCAGACAGACAACCGTTTTATTCTCGAGGTCAAGGCGGTAACGGAACAGGATCTGAAAGCTGCAAAAGCCAACGAGGCAAAGTACAAAGGTGAAAAGCTCTCGCTGAATTTCCAGAATATTGAAGTGCGGTCTGTGTTGCAGGTGCTGGCCGATTTTACCGGACTGAATATCATCACGAGTGATACCGTCGGCGGTAATCTGACGCTGCGTCTGAAAGACGTCCCATGGGATCAGGCTCTTGACATTATCCTGCAGGCAAAAGGCCTGGACATGCGGGAGACCGGCAATGTCATCTGGATCGCGCCCCGCGATGAGCTGGCGACCAAGGAAAAGCTGGCGCTGGAAGCGCAGCAGCAAATTGCCGACCTGGAGCCGATGATGACGGAAAGCTTCCAGCTGAATTATCAGCGGGGCGAGGATATCAAGAAGATCATTGGCACCGGAAATCAGGGCCTGTTATCAAAGCGCGGTAGCGTGGTGGTCGATGCCAGGACCAACACCATTTTTGTTCAGGACACTGTCGAGAAACTCGATCAGATTCGTGATTTGATCGCACAAATTGATGTTCCTGTCCGGCAGGTCCTGATCGAGGCGCGAATCGTCGAGGCCACCGATACCTTCAGCCGCAATCTGGGCGTGAGGTTCGGATATCACGATTCGACCGGGCGAGGCTCGCAATTCGGCGCAGGTTCGGCCCGGGCGCTTGCCGGCGGTGGCATCACCGACACCGGTTTCCACTCGGGGCAGAGCAGTGCAACTCCGGATTTTCTGGCGGATTCGATGTTTACCAACTTCGCCGTCCCTGGTTTGGGCGGTGTAGAAGCTGGTCAGTTCTCGCTGATCCTCATGAACGATGCAATGTCGAAGTTCCTCAACCTCGAAATCACAGCGCTGCAAGCCGATGGCAACGGCAAGATCATATCGAGTCCGCGTGTTATCACGGCAGACAACGTTGAGGCCACGATCGAGCAGGGTACGGAAATCCCATATCAGCAGGCGACCAGTAGCGGCGCAACCAGTGTGTCCTTCCGCAAGGCGACCTTGAGCCTGAAGGTGACGCCGCAGATCACGCCCGATGAAAACGTGATGATGAAGCTCAATGTCACCAAGGACAGCGTCGGGGAAAATACTGCGGCGGGGCCTTCGATCGATACCAAGCAGGTGACAACCGAAGTGCTTGTCGAGAATGGCGGGACTGTCGGTATTGGCGGAATCTACGAGCAGGAAGAGGCGGACCAGGTAACGTCGGTTCCCTTGCTGGGCGACATTCCGGTTATCGGGTATCTGTTCAAGCAGGAACTCAAGCGAAACAACAAACGCGAACTGTTGATCTTTGTGACCCCGCGCCTGGTGTCGGAACGTACAGCTGTGCGCTGACCAATCCGGTTTTCCCCTCAATTGTGGCCTGCATCGTATTCAGATGCGGGCCACGTTCGTTAGAATGCCGCCATGGCAAGTTATTTGAGGGGCCGCGCGAGCAGATCCTCGGTCAATATCCCGGGCAACATATTCCTTGTGGGCATGATGGGCGCGGGCAAGACCTCCGTGGGCCGTGTTCTGGCCAAGCGTCTTGGAAAATCGTTCTTCGATTCCGATCATGTAATCGAGGAGAGAACCGGAGTGCGCGTGTCTGTCATTTTTGACATTGAAGGCGAACAAGGGTTTCGCTCGCGGGAAAGCGCTGTTATTGACGAACTGACGCAACGCGAAGATATTGTCCTGGCGACCGGAGGCGGAGCAGTGCTCAGCGCGGAGAATCGCCGCGTATTGCATGAGCGAGGCGCTGTGGTTTATCTGCGGGCAGCTGTACGCGACCTGTTGAATCGGACACGGCATGACAAGAACCGGCCGCTACTGCAAACCAGCGACCCGCAGGCGAAGATGGCCGCGCTCTTCGAACAACGCGACCCTCTTTACCGGGAGGCTGCTCACGTCGTAATCGAAACCGGCAGCCCAAGCCTTCCATCCTTGGTCAACCGGCTTGAGGCACAACTGGTCGCCTACCAGGCCCATGCGGCCGATTCGGAACAATAAATGCAAACGCACGTAATCGACGTTGAACTGGGTTCCAGAAGCTACCCGATAGTAATCGGCGCCGGAATTCTTGGTGAGGGAGATCTTATCGTCCCTCATTTGCCAGGTAACCGGGTGGTTGTCGTCACCAACGAGACAGTGGCGCCTTTGTTTCTGGATCGGATAGAACAAGGTGTTCGGCAGGTGGGCAAGGAGGTGCTCGTAATCAAGCTGCCCGACGGAGAGAAGTACAAGACCTGGGATACCTTGAACAGCATTTTTGACGCGATGCTGGACGCACGATGCGATCGAACGACGACAATCATTGCGCTCGGTGGTGGCGTAGTCGGTGACGTTGCGGGCTTTGCCGCCGCCACCTATCAGCGCGGAATCGCATATATCCAGATACCCACAACCCTGCTTTCGCAAGTAGATTCGTCTGTTGGCGGAAAGACGGCGATCAATCATCCGTTGGGGAAAAACATGATCGGCGCGTTCTATCAACCGCGCCTGGTTCTCGCAGATATTGCGACTCTGAAAACACTTCCCGAGCGCGAGCTATCCGCCGGGCTGGCTGAAGTGATCAAATACGGTGCAATCATGGACGCTGGATTTTTTGCCTGGCTGGAAGAGAATATGGATCAGCTCATCAGGCGTGAGCCCGAAGCACTGGCTCATGCAGTGGAGGTCTCCTGCCGTTGCAAAGCCGAAGTCGTGGCTGCTGATGAAAGAGAGTCCGGCAGGCGCGCATTGCTGAATTTCGGGCACACATTCGGCCATGCGATTGAAGCCGGTCTCGGATTTGGTGCATGGCTGCATGGTGAGGCGGTGGGTGCGGGCATGCTGCTCGCGGCGAAGCTCTCGGCGCTGCTGGGTGATATCAGTGGGCAGGATGTTCACCGGCTTCAACACCTTCTGAAGCGTGCGGGCTTGCCCACGCAGGCGCCGGCGTTTGGTGCGAACCGTTACCTGGAATTGATGGGCTATGACAAAAAGGTCTACAAAGGAAAGCTCAGGCTGGTGCTGCTGAAATCGATCGGTGACGCGTATCTCAGCGCCGATTTTTCTGCGCAAGCGCTGTCCCGGGTTTTGCAGGAAATTCCGCAAGATGAATGAGCTGGCGCCGTATGCGGCACGGGCCAAAACCTCTCGCGGGCGCAGAATTGCCGAGCCCGGACCGGAAGGGCGAAGCGAATTTCAACGAGATCGCGACCGTATCGTTCACTCGACTGCGTTTCGTCGCCTTGAATACAAGACCCAGGTATTCGTCAATCACGAGGGAGACCTGTTTCGTACCCGCCTGACGCATAGCATAGAGGTTGCGCAGATTGCCAGATCGATTGCGCGCAACCTGATGCTGAATGAAGATCTTGTAGAGAGCATTTCGCTGGCGCATGATCTTGGGCACACGCCGTTTGGACATAGTGGCCAGGACGCACTGAACGAGTGCATGCGAGAACATGGCGGATTCGAACACAACCTCCAGTCGTTGCGGGTTGTCGACTTGCTGGAACAGCGTTATGGCGCCTTCGATGGACTGAACCTGTGTTTCGAAACGCGCGAAGGTATCCTCAAGCATTGCTCGAGAGCCAACGCAAAAACACTTGGCGATCTCGGCGAGCGTTTT